>CAZTWA010000037.1:0-12118 GCA_964617225.1 uncultured Methyloversatilis sp. | reverse complement strand
CGCCGCGAGCCGCTCGACCTCGTGCTGACCGACTTCGGCATCGCCTCGGTCATCGACGCGACCCAGCACTTCACCGACCTCGCGCGCACCGTCAAGTACGGCGCGCCGGAAACGCTCTCCGGCGTGCTCGACCGCGCGGCCGATTGGTGGTCGCTCGGCATGATCCTCGTCGAACTGCTGACCGGCCAACATCCCTTCGACGGCCTTTCGGATAGTGTCATCACCCACCGGCTCGTCACGGCCGGCGTCGACCTGGGCAGCGTCACCGATCCGGACTGGCGCAAGCTCTGCCGCGGCCTGCTGCTGCGCGATCCGCAGCGACGTTGGGGGTCGGCCGAGATCCGGCGTTGGCTGTCGGGCGACGTGACACTGATGACGCCGCAGGACGAAGTGGCTGCGCCGACGCCGCAGGCGGGCCTGCCTTACCGCATCGGCGACGCCGCCTGCCACACGCCGGCGGAACTTGCGGCCGCGCTGGTCACCCACTGGGAAGCCGGCCGCAAGGACCTGATGCGCGGCCAGCTCACTGCCTGGGCGGCGAACGAACTGAAGGACCACAACCTCGTGCGCTTCCTGCAGGACCTGCTCGACTTGCGCGACGCCAGCGATGACTTGCGCCTGCTGCGCCTGATCCTCCATCTCGCGCCGGCCATGCCGCCGGTGTGGCGCGGCGAAAGCCTCGCGGTGCCCGGCCTGGTCGCGCAGGCGGCGCGCGCCGAGCAGGGCGACGCGCCAGCCGCAGACTGGATCGTTTCGGTCTTCGCCCAGAAAGCGCTGCGTGAATTGCCGCCAGCGCAGCATCCCGCCGAAGCCGCGCTGGCTGCCCGCTGGGAGGCACAGCACACCCATTGCCTGCAACTCTGGCAGGAAACCGTGCGGGCACGTACCAATTTGCGCAAGGACCAGACCAGCATCGGCGGCGTGGCCGACTACGATGCGCTGGTCTATGGCGAGCCCGCCGGCCTGAGCAAGCCGTCACCCGCCAAGCTGCTGCCGATGCTGCTGCTGGCTCTGGGCGATGAGCAGTTCGGTACCGAACTGCGCGCGCAGATCCGCACGCGGGCCACGGACTGGCTGGCGCACAGCCCCTGGCTGGAACACCTGCTCGCCAGTGACGATCCGGCGGGATGGGTCATCGCCCGCTTCCTGCTGCCCTACGCCCGCGACGATGCCGCCGCCCTACAGAAGCGCCTCAAGGCCGAAGCCGCTGCCGAGGCGAACCGTTTCGTCGAATTAACGACACGCACCAACGACACGCTCGCGCAGTTGCGCGACGCCTGCGAATACCTGGGCGTCTTCGCCGGGGAAACCGAGCGGACCGGCGCAGCCACCGCCTGTGAGCACCTGCTCGCGCTGGTCGCGGACGCCCGCGCACAGGGTGTGCCCGCCGACAACCCGCTGATGCGCACCCTGCGCCGCGCCGAGCCGATCGTGCTGCGCATCCAGGAACGGCTCGACAGCTGGGCGCATGCCGCGCGCGTCAACGCCCTCTGGCGCAACCGCAACCTCGCGCAGGGCGCGGGCGGCTTCTTCGGCATTCTGTTCATGTTCGCCGCCCAGGTGCTGAGCCGCTTCCTGATCTGGCTGATCATCATTCCGGCCGCGATCTTCGGCTGGCGCATGTGGGGCATCGTCGAACTGCGCAACGCGATCCGCGAACTCGGCCGCGCCCTGCCCGCGCGCGTTCCCGCGCCATGAGCGCACCGGACGCGATCCTCGCCGCGCTGCCGGTCCCGGCCGACGCCTGCCGCGAGACGCACATTTCGTGGGTGCTGCTCGCCGGCCCGTATGCCTACAAGGTCAAGAAGCCAGTCACGCTGCCTTTCCTCGACTACGGTACGGTCGAGCAGCGGCGCGCCTGCTGCGAAGCCGAACTGCGCCTGAACCGGCGCTTCGCGCCCGAGCTCTATATCGATGTCGTCGAACTCGCCGGCGAGCCCGCCGTCCGGATGCATCGCTTCGACGAGGCACTGCGGCTCGACCACGTCAGCAGCCAGGGCGACCTGACCGGTGCCCACCTCGCCCAACTGGCCCACGACCTCGTCGCCTTCCAGACGGGCGCGGCCCACGCGGCGCCGCAATTCGGCACGCCCGAAATCATCCGGGCCGATGCGCTGGAAAACTTCGACGAACTGGATCGCCTGCTGCCGTTCGAGGCCTCGCTGCTCGGTCGCCTGCGCGACTGGACCGCAGCGGAATGGCGTCGCCGCCAGACGGATTTCGCGCGGCGGCACGACGGCGGGTTCATCCGCGAGGGCCACGGCGACCTCCACCTCGGCAACCTCGTACTGCTTGACGGCCGCGTCGTTCCCTTCGACGGCATTGAGTTCAACGAGGACTTCCGCTGCATCGACGTCGCCAGCGAGATCGCCTTTACCCTGCTCGACCTGCTCGACCACGGGCGGCCGGGCCTCGCCCACTGGCTGCTCGACGCCTGGCTGACATGGAGCGGCGATTTCGATGCACTCGCCGTGCTGCGCTTCTATCTCGTCTATCGCGCGCTGGTGCGCGCCAAGGTTGCCGCCCTGCGCGGCCATGAAAATCGCTCGGCTAGCGACCAGCAGGAAGCCGCCGGCTACCTCGCCTTGGCCGCGCGACTGACGACCCCGCCGCCCCCCACGCTGACGATCACCTGCGGCCCCTCGGGCTGCGGGAAGACGTACGAAACCAGTCGCCGTCTCGCCAGCGCTGACTTTCTGCACACGGTGCGCCTCCGTTCGGATGTCGAGCGCAAGCGCCTGCACGGCCTGGCGCCGGATGCCGACAGCGGCGGCACGATCTACGCTGCCGAAACGACCCGGCGGACCTATGCCCGGCTGGCCGAACTGGCGGAAGCCCTCCTGCAGGCCGGTTGGTCGGTCATCGTCGATGCCGCCTTCCTGAAACGGGACGAGCGCGCCGCCTTCCGGGCACTGGCGCAGCGCTTGGGGGTGGCCTTCGGTTTGATTGCCCCGCAGGTGCCGCAGGCGGAGCTCGCGCGGCGAATTCTGGCCCGCCGGAACGACCCGTCGGAGGCGACGGTCGAAGTCATGGAACAGCAGTTGGGGTGGTTCGAGCCGCCTGACGAAACCGAGCAAGTGTAAGGCTAGCCTTACACTTTGGTGACGGAAAAATTGCCATGCACCGAAATGTCCCACGAAAGTAAGAGTCTAGCCTGCTCGGCCCGATTCCTGCTTGAACCACCGATTGACCAGGCTCTCCGCGCGAGAGGCTAAGAAAATGGGACTTTCCATCAAGCACAAATTGCTCTTCCTGACGATCGGCGCCCTGCTGCTGGCCTTCGGGACAGTCGCGCTCGTCGTCGACTGGATGGCGGAAAGTCAGCAGACGGCCGCCCATGCCACGGCAACGCAAACGCTGCTGCAGGACATCGGCGCCAGCATCCAGGCCGAGCGCGAGCGACTGCAGCGCGGCGCGCAGGTACTGGCGGGCCGCGGCGACGTGATCGCCGCCCTGAACCTGATGGCGGGGCAGTCGATCCCGGAAAACGTCCGGCAGCGCGTGTTCGAGGCCGAAAAGAAAAAGCTCGCCCTCGAACTCAGCAAGCACGCCGAGACCCTGCACATCCTCGAAATCGGGGTGTATGACGCCGACGGCCAGCTCGTCGCCTTCACGCGCAAGAGCCCGGCGGCGCGGGATGGCTACGCGGTCGGCATCGGCACCTGGAAGGAGTGCCGCTTGCAGCTCACCGGCTCGAACCTCGCGGGGCTCGACTGGATCCGGATCGACCGCCCGGCGGGCCTGCCCGCGACCGCCGACGAATTCGACAGCCCGTCCGCGATCCGGGTCGGCATGCTGCGCCAGGACGACCGCCTGCGCTTCGCGGCGATCACGCCCGTGCGGCTGCTCGGCGGCAACCCGTCGGGGCGCCTCGGCTGGGTGCGCGCCGTGCTGGACTTTTCACCCGTCGAGGTGAATGCGCTCGCCCGCCAGCGCGGCATGGAAACCCTCATGCTGCTGAGTGGACGCTTCGATGCGACCAACCGGCTCGCGCTGCGGCCCGACGACCTGGCCGGCGCCTGGCCGATCCTCGACGGCGCCGCACCAGCCGCCCGCAAGCAGCCGCAGCCGGTGCATCCGCAGTACTTCATCGACAGCGCCACGCTGGCACTCGACAACGGGGAAACGGTCTGGTTCGTCGCCCTGCGCGACCAACGCGCCGCGACCCAGGCGCAGCGCCCGCTGTCCAATCAGGCGCTGGCCACCGCCGGTGCAGCCCTGCTGCTGATCCTGTTGCCCGCCCTCTGGCTCGGCCGGCGCTGGCTCAACCAAGCCGGCACTGGCGCCCGCCATGGCTTGCCGACGCCGGCCGCCCTGCCCCCCGAAGCGGCAGAGAGCTGGGAATTCGCGCTCGAAGGCACCGGGCACGGCGTCTGGGACCTCAACCCGGCCACCGGCGAAGTCGTTTTCTCGCCCGCCTGGCGCCGCATGCTCGGCTTCACCCCCGAGGACGTGCCCAACACGCTCGCTGCCTGGCGCCTGCTGATCCATCCGGAAGACCAGATGAAGGTACGCGTGGCGTTTGAAAGCCTGCTGCGCGGCGACGCGGAAACCTGCCAGGCCACCTACCGCATGCGCACCAAGATCGGTGACTACCGCTGGGTACTGACGGCGGCGCACCTGATGCGCGACGCAGCCGGCCGCCCCTTGCGCATGATCGGCACCAACACCGACGTCACCGACCAGCGCGAGATGGAACAGCGCCTCGAGCAGCTCATGGCGGCGCTGAACGAAAGCGAGGCGCACTTCCGCCGCTTCTTCGACGAGGCCAAGGCGGTGATGCTGCTGATCGACCCGGCCGATGGCCGCATCATCGACGCCAACCCTGCCGCGAGCGCCTTCTACGGCTACGCGCGCGAAGAATTGCTCGCGCTGCACATCACCGACATCAACCAGATGACGCAGGAGGATGTCGCCGCCGAGATGGCGCAGGCCCTCGCCGCGGGGCGCGAGCAATCGATCCACCCGCATCGCCTGAAGAACGGCGCGATCCGCACCGTCGAGGTGTACTCGAGCCCCTACCAGTACGACAACCGGCTCGTCATCTACGCGATCATCCACGACATCAGCGAACGCATCCAGGCCGAGCGCGGCCTGCGCGAAGCGGCGACGGTGTTCGAGTCCACCGCCGAGGCGATCATGATCACCGACACCAACGGCGTGATCCGGCGCATCAACCAGGCCTTCACCCACATGACGGGCTACAGCGCCGAGGAGGCCCTGGGCCAGACGCCGCGCATCCTCAAGTCGGGCCGCCAGGACGACCTGTTCTACAAGAACATGTGGGAACGGCTGATCGCGCAGGGCCGCTGGGAAGGCGAAGTGTGGAACAAGCGCAAGAACGGCGACCTCTTCCCGGTCTGGCAGATCGTCTCGACCGTGCGCGACGAGCAAGGCCGCAGCGTCGGCTTCGTCGCGCTTTTCATCGACATCACGCAGAAGAAGCGCGACGAGGACGAGATCGCCTACCGGGCCAACTACGACTCGCTGACCGGCCTGCCGAACCGCAACCTGCTCGCCGAACGCCTCGGCCAGGCCCTCAAGCAGGCGCGCCGCGAAGGCTCGCGCGTCGCGGTGATGTTCGTCGACCTGGATTTCTTCAAGCAGGTGAACGACACCCTCGGCCACGCGGTCGGCGACCGCTTGCTTCAGCTGGTGGCCGAGCGCATGCGCATGTGCGTGCGTGAGACCGACACCATCGCGCGCCTCGGCGGCGACGAATTTGTCATCCTGCTGATGGACATCGACGAGATCTCGCCGGCCAGCATCGTCGCCGAGAAGCTGATCGCGCAGATGGCCGAGGCCTTCACCATCGAAGGCAACGAGATCCATATCGGCGCATCGATCGGCATCACGATCTTCCCCGACGACGGGCGCGACGTCGACACGCTGTTCCGCAACGCCGACTTGGCGATGTACCGCGCCAAGACCATGGGGCGCAACAACGCACAATTCTTCGAGACCGCGCTGACGACCGCCGCGCTCGACCGCCGCGCCCTCGAGAACGACCTGCGCGGTGCGCTGTCGCGCCACGAGTTCCGGCTGCACTTCCTGCCGCTCGTCGACCTAGCGACCAGCCACATCATCGGGGTCGAGGCACTATTGCGCTGGCAACATCCGCAGCGCGGCCTGCTCGAGCCGGTCCACTTTGTGCCGCTCGCCGTGGAAACCGGCCTGATCCGCGAGATCGGCGCCTGGGCACTCGACGAGGCCTGCCACCAGCTCGCCGGCTGGGAAGCCGCGGGCTACCGCCTGACGCTGGCGATCAACGTCTCGATCCGCCAGCTGCCCGAGGCGCTTTCGGTGAAGAACATCCTCGCGGTGCTCTACAAGTACGGCCTGTCGCCCGACCAGCTCGTGCTCGAGATCACCGAAAGCGTGCTGCTCGCCGACGCGCCGGCCATCCAGCAATGGTTCGTCGATGCCGGCGCAGCCGGCCTGCACCTGGCCATCGACGATTTCGGCACCGGCTACTCCTCGCTCGCCTACCTCAAGCGCTTCCCGGTGCATCACGTCAAGATCGACAAGACCTTCGTCAAGAACATGGAAGGTGATGCGGGTAATCGCGCACTGGTCGAAGCCATCCTCGCGATGGCGCACAGCCTCGGCCTGTCGGTGGTCGCCGAAGGTGTTGAAGAGGCCAGCCAGGCCAGCCTGCTGCAGGCGCGCCACTGCGAACAGGCGCAGGGCTATCTCTACAGCCAGCCGGTCCCCGCGGACGAACTCACGGCGCTGCTCGGCAAGCCACAGGGTTGATTCAGGTCGGCGGGCCGGCGGATGCCGTCCCACCAGCGCTGACTTTTACATCAGGCGACTTCGATGCAACTCGCGCGCTCGAAGTCGGAACCCCGCTCGAGGATGGCCTTGAGCTTGAAGCGGCGCGTCGCGATCTGCGTCCAGGTTTCCATGATGCGCTCGGCCTTGTAGCTGCCCAGCGGCAAGACCAGGGAGGCCAACTGGCCTGACACGGGTTCCGGCAGGATGAATCCGGGCTGGAACTTGTCGGGCGCGGCCATCACGCCGGTGCGCCGCACGGCGACCGGTTGCGGACGGCCCGACATGAGTTGCACGCCCGTGACCAGGTCCTCATTGCGCCGCTGCGTCCAGCGCACCACCCCCAGCTGCATGTCGCCCCGGCCCGCAGCCTGCACGGCCACCAGCTGCCCGATGCCAAGGCGCCCGCCCAAGCGCTCGATCGGGCGCACGAGGCACAATCCGTCCTCGGACTGGTCGAACAGGCCCCAGTCCTCCACCACCGTCCAGTTCTCGAGCTGGAAGCCCTGATCGACGCTGTTCAGGTCGTCGAAGCGCGTGGTGACCTGGCCATACATCGCCAGTTCCTCGCGCTGCCGGCGCAAATCGTCGCTGGTCGTGCTGCCCGGCGGCCGGAAGTTCTGGTGGCCGGAGACGTAGTAGTGCACGGCATCGACGCCGGCGACGAAACGGCAGGTGCCACTCATCGGATGGCGCGCGTAGCGCCGCATCACGCCGCCCTTGACCCAGCGCGGATAGAGGCGCTGGAGCACTTCGCCGCAGGACGGCATCGTGCAATCCTCGCCCAGCCCCAGGCGGGCGGGCGTGTCGGCCGGATCGCCGCGCGCCAGCAGGACGAGCCGCTTCTTCATGCTCTTGCGCAGTTCCGAGGTTTCAAGCCAGCGCCCGCCCTTGCCCGCGCGCGGCAGGAAGCTGGGCGGTTCATCACCGTCGAGATCGACACACAGCGGCAGCGAAGGCGTCAGGTTCGGCTGTTCCGCCAGCACTTCCACTTTCGCTGCCCAGCGACGCGCCCAGCGCATCACCCAGCGCTGCTGGCGCGGTGCCAGTTCATGCAGGCTGGCGGCGGCAACCAGCACCAGCTCGACATAAGTCATGGCGGGCGTGACCGGACGGAAACCGCGCAGGGTGTCGGTCGCCGATGTCGTCGACTGATCGCTATGGGTTTCGCGCAGGGTATCGGGCACCGGCGTCTGCGCCACGCCCAATGCTTCCGCACTGGAGTAGAGCGCATGGGCGAAGCGCCACAGTGGCGTGTCCGCCTGCCGGCCGGCGCGCACCAGATCGGCGTAATCGTCTGCCAGGATCGCCAGTGCACGCTGGCAGATCGTGGCCGCCTGCGGTTTCAGGCCGTCATCGCCGCCGAGCAGGTTCTCCAGGCAGCGCAGGTAGCCGAGCAGCATTTCCTGCCATAGGTTGTGGGTGATATCGATCGCCGCCTGTTCCAGCGGCGCGAGCGGCAGCGGCTTGCCCGAAAAGAGGTTGGCGCTTTCGCCCTGCACGAAGCGGACCGGCGCCTGCAAGGCCTCGAGCATGCCCAGCCGGACCGTACCCGGCAGCGTATAGCCATTCAGCACGCGCATCTGCTCGAGCAGTTGGGATTGGGCAAAGGCCGGGTTCAGCAGCGGCAGCCGCTTGATCCAGTCATGGCAGCTGGCCAGGTCGGCGAAATGCGGGGACGCCTCGGTCCCCGTCGGAGGCAGGTCGATTCTCATGCGCATTCTCCCAACGCTGCGACGAATGCGGCGCGCAGCGCGGCCGGGGCGGGGGCGGGGCGGGCCGGCGCCGGTCGCGCGGCGGCGGCCCAGATCGGTGCGGGAAAATGACTGTCGTCGCGCCAGCGGGGAATCACATGCCAGTGCAGGTGCGGCACGACATTGCCGAGGCTGGCGAGATTAATCTTGTCTGGGTGGGTGGTGGCGCGTACCGCCACCTCAACCGCATGCACGACTGCCATGAGGTGGCCGCGCTGCGCGGCAGTCAGGTCGGACATCTCCGCGACATGTGCCTGCCAGACGATCCGGCAGAAGCCGGGAAACGCGGCACCCTCGTCGCCCTCGACGCGGATGACGCGGCAGAACTCATCCTGCCAGAGGAGTTCTCCGCCGGGTGAATCGCACAGTGCGCACGCGTTCATGCCATGAAGATAGCACACCCGCCATGCCCGCAAGCGCGTGCCGCCAGACGGCCGGCTGGGGATGGAGGGCGATGCGCGCCGTGCCCAGCCCTTCGGCCAGCACGCGATCCGCCGGCGCCAGAATGATGACCTCCCCGGCACGCAGGAAGAGGTCGCCCGCGCCCCCCGTGCGGGTCAGCCAGACCCGGCCGGCTACGCATTCCATGCGCAGCGCGCCGGCAATCCACACGGGGTGATTGTTTTCGAGCGGGATGATGTGCATGGCGGCCTCCTTCATGATGTGCTGCCAGTGTAGGCATCCGGCAAATAATGGTACAGTTGCAATCAAAGATTATTGTGACCAATACAGATAGCCTTACAAGCAACTGTACTGGTCATGACGGATGAAATCTGTATGGCAAGGGAAAGCGGACATGGGCGAACTGCGTTATGAAAAGCTGGCGGACGACGTCGCCGGCCTGATCGCCGGCGGCGTGCTGCGCGCCGGGGAGCGACTGCCTTCGGTGCGGCAACTGGCGCAGGAACGGCGCGTCTCGGTATCCACCGCTGTGCAGGCCTTCCGCCAGCTCGAGCAGCGCGGGCTGGTCGAGGCGCGCCCGCAGTCGGGCTTTTTCGTTCGCGCCCGGGCGCAGATCCTGGTGGCATCCGCGCCGCCGGCCACGCCGGAAACCCCGGTGCTGGTGGCGCTGAACCAGCGCCTCGTCGGCATCCTCGATGCCAACAACCAGCCCGGCATCGTGCCGCTGGGCGCCGCCCTGCCATCGCCGACCCTTTTGCCGATCGCCACGCTACACCGGCGCTACGCGAGTGTCGCGCGGCGCTTCCCGCAATTGCTGAACGGTGCCAGCCATACCGACATCAACGACCCGCAACTGGTGCGCCAGCTGGTGCGTCGTTCGCTGTCCTGGGGCGGGCCGCTCGACGCGCGCGAGATCACCGTGACCAACTCCTGTACCGAGGCGATGTACCTCTGCCTGCGCGCCGTGACGCGGCCCGGCGACACCGTCGCCGTCGAGTCGCCGGCGTATTACGTGATGCTCCAGTTGCTCGAGAGCCTCGGCCTCAAGGCGCTGGAAATTCCCTGCGAACCGGAAACCGGCCTGTCGATTCCCGCACTGGACCTCGCCACGCGCGACGGCCAGGTCGCGGCCGTGCTGCTGGTGCCGAATGCGAGCAATCCGCTCGGCAGCGTGATGCCCGACGCGAACAAGAAGAAGCTCGCGCAGCTCATGGCGGCACGCAAGATCCCGGTCATCGAGGACGACATCTACGGCGATCTTTGCTACGCCGGGCAGCGCCCGTGGCCGATCAAGGCCTTCGACAAGGCGGGTAACGTCATGCTCTGCGCCTCGTTTTCCAAGTGCCTGTCGCCCTCACTGCGCTGCGGCTTCGTGGCAGCCGGCAAGTACCGCGCCGCGGTTGCCCTGCAGAAGACGCTGGTCAGCGGCGGCACGAACCCGATCACCCAGCGCGTGCTGGCCGAGACGCTCGAGTCCGGGGCCTACGAGCGCCACCTGCGCACGCTGCGGCGCCACTTCCAGGGCCAGGTCGAGCAGATGATCGCGGCGGTGACGCGCGACTTTCCCGCCGGCACGCGCATCGCGCGGCCGCAGGGCGGTTTCGTGCTGTGGGTCGAGCTGCCCGAAGGCATCGACACCGCGAAGCTCTACCGGCGCACGATCGCCGCGGGCATCGCCTTCGTGCCCGGCGACCTGTTCTCCCCGAGCGGGTTGTACCGCAACTGCCTGCGGCTGAATTGCGGCAATCCCTGGAGCGAAACGATCGAGAACGCGGTCAAGCGGCTCGGCGAACTCGCGGCACAGGGATGAACGCCGCCAGCGTCGTCCGCCTGCTGATCCTGTCCGCCATCTGGGGCGGATCGTTCATCTTCATGCGCATCACCGTGCCGTCGCTCGGGCCGGTCGTGCTCATGGAACTGCGCGTCCTGCTCGCGGCGCTGTTCCTCGCCGGCGTCGCCCGGTTCATGCGCAGCCAACTCGCGGCCGGCACGCACTGGAAGCACTACCTGATCCTCGGCCTGTTCAACTCCGCGCTGCCTTTCCTGCTGTTCGGCTACGCGGCGCTGACGCTGCCCGCTTCGCTGCTGGCGATCCTCAACGCCACCGCGCCGCTCTGGAGCACGCTGATCGGCACCTTGTGGCTGCGTCAGCCGCTGTCGCTGAAGTCACTCGCCGGCCTGGGCTTCGGCGTCGCCGGCGTGGCCCTGCTGGTCGGCCTCGATCGCGCGATGCTGCAACCCGGCGCGGAACTGGCCGCCGGCGCCGCGCTGGCCGCGGCCTTCTGCTACGGCATTGCCTCGCTCTACGCCAAGCAGGCGCGCGCGGTCGAACCCCTCGCCAACGCCCACGGCAGCATGTGGGGCGCCACGCTCTGGCTGCTGCCGGCCTCCTTCTTCTTCCCGCCCCCGGCGATGCCCGGCGGCGACATCCTGCTCGCCGTCGTGGTGCTGGGAGTGGTGTGCAGCGGCGTCGCCTACCTGCTCTATTTCCGGCTGATCGCCGAGATCGGCGCGGCGCCCGCGCTAACCGTGACCTTCCTGATCCCGCTGTTCGGCGTGCTGTGGGGCTGGCTGTTCCTTGACGAAACCGTCGGCTGGCATACGCTCGCCGGCGCGGCCATCGTCATCGTCGGCACCGCCCTGGTTACCGGCTTTTCGCCGCGCCTGCTGTTCGCCCGCAAGGCCGCGACGGCGGGCTGATGCCGTCCTGCCAGCGCTGACTTTTCAGGTATTATTTTTCCCTGTTCTGCCTCATTTTTTCGTCGTTCCGCCCCTGAGCAAGGATCGCTACTCGTGTATTGGCTGGCCGCAGTCCTGATATTTGTCGTTGCGCTCGGGGTGATCCTGACCCTGCGCAGGCAGCGGGCTGCCAAAGAAAAAGCCTACCTCGACGCGCTGGGCGCTGTCCCGCCCAAGCCGGTCTGGGGCAAGCACGTCATGATCCCTGCCAAAGGACCGGTGTGTCAGGCCGTCAAGTCGATCGCGGACACGGATTTCAAGGCCGCCGAGGCCCCGCATCTCCCCCTGCACGAGTGCACCCACAAGTTCGGCTGCGAGTGCGAATACCGCTTGCTGGAAGACAAGCGCAGCGGCAAGGAGCGCCGCGATGGCGTCGATCGCCGCCCCGTTGTGCGCTACGACCCGGACAACCCGCCGCGCCGCAATGGACGCGACCGGCGCGAGGATAA
>CAZTWA010000036.1:0-17902 GCA_964617225.1 uncultured Methyloversatilis sp. | reverse complement strand
TCGGCATGGAAGGCCTGTTCCGCCAGGTCGGCATCTGGAACCAGGAAGGCCAGAAGTACGTGCCGCAGGATGCCGACCAGCTGATGTTCTACAAGGAATCGAAGGACGGCCAGATCCTGCAGGAGGGCATCAACGAGGCCGGCGCGATGGCCGACTGGATCGCCGCCGCGACCGCCTACTCGACGCACGGCGTGCAGATGCTGCCCTTCTATATCTTCTATTCGATGTTCGGCCTGCAGCGCACGATGGACCTCTGCTGGGCGGCGGGCGACTCGCGTGCGCGCGGCTTCCTCGTCGGTGGCACCGCCGGCCGGACGACGCTGAACGGCGAGGGCCTGCAACACGAGGACGGCCACTCGCACGTGCTGTCGGCGGCCATCCCGAACTGTGTCTCCTACGACCCGACCTTCGCCTACGAAGTGGCCGTGATCGTGCAGGACGGCCTGCGCCGCATGGTCACCGAGCAGGAAGACGTGTTCTATTACCTCACGGTGATGAACGAGAACTACGAGCATCCCGCACTGCCACCCGGTGCCGAGAAAGACATCGTCAAGGGCATGTACCTGTTCCGCAAGGGTCCGAACAGCAACGGCCCGCGCGTGCAGTTGCTTGGCTCCGGCGTGATCTTCCGCGAGGCGATCGCCGCCGCCGACCTGCTCAAGGACGAGTGGGGCGTCGAGGCTGACCTCTGGTCGTGCCCGAGCTTCACCGAACTGGCGCGTGACGGCCACAATTGCACGCGATACCACCTGCTGAACCCGGATGAGCCGCGCCCGAATTGCCACGCCAAAGGTCTGCTGGCCGATACCCGCGGCCCGATCGTCGCCGCCACCGACTACATGCGCCTCTACGCCGAGCAGATCCGCCCCTTCATCACCGAAGGCGGCCGGCGCTATACCGTGCTCGGCACCGACGGTTTCGGCCGGTCGGATACGCGCGAACAGTTGCGCCACTTCTTCGAGGTCGATCGCCGCTGGATCACGGTGGCCGCGCTGTCGTCACTCGCTGACGATGGCGCCATCGAGAAGAAAACGGTCGCCGAGGCCATTGCGAAGTATGGCCTCGATCCCGCCAAACCCAACCCGATGAAGGTGTGATCATGGAAACCGCGTTGGAAGTTAAGGTACCCGACATCGGGGGGTTCCATGATGTGCCGATCATCGAACTGCATGTGAAGGCGGAGGACGTGGTCAAGGCGGAAGATTCGCTGATCACGCTCGAGTCGGACAAGGCGACAATGGATGTACCGTCGCCCGTGGCGGGCACGGTGAAGGAAGTGAAGGTCAAGCTCGGCGACAAGGTGAACGAAGGTACGCTGATCCTGCTGATCGAAGCCAGCGCTGCCGTCCAAGCCCCGGCACCTGCACCCAAGGCGGAATCGGCGTCAGTCGTGGCAGGACCTGCCGTCGCGCCGGCACCGACGATTCCGGAACCGCCGCCACCCGTTGCGGCCGCCGTTCAAACCGCAGCGGGCGCCGCGCCGCCCACCGCGACGATCGCGATACTGCCGCCGGCCGTGCATATTCCCTCGCCCGCCGAAATCGTGACCGAGCTTGACGGCATCAAGCCGCACGCCAGCCCGTCGGTGCGCCGCTTTGCCCGCGAACTCGGCGTCGATGTCACGCAAGTCAAGGGTACGGGGCCGAAAGGACGCATCACCCAGCAGGACGTGCAGGCCTTCGTGAAGGGCGTGATGTCGGGAGGTGCCGTCCAGCCAGCGCCGAGTTTTGGTGGTGGGCTGAACCTGCTGCCCTGGCCGCAGGTGGATTTCGCCAAGTTCGGCCCCATCGAGATCAAGCCGCTGTCGCGTATCAAGAAGATCTCCGGCCCGAACCTCGCGCGCAACTGGGTGATGATTCCCGCCGTCACCTACCACGAGGACGCCGACATCACCGACCTCGAGGCGCTGCGCGTCAGTCTCAACAAGGAAAACGAAAAGTCGGGCGTCAAGGTGACGATGCTGGCCTTCATCATCAAGGCCGTGGTCGCCGCGCTGAAGAAGTATCCCGACCTGAACTCCTCGCTTGATGGCCAAGATGGCGAAATGAGCCAGATCTTCAAGAACTACTGGCACATCGGCTTCGCGGCCGACACGCCGAATGGCCTGATGGTGCCGGTGCTCAAGGATGCCGACAGAAAAGGCGTCATCGAGATCGCGCAGGAAACCTCCGATCTGGCGAAGAAAGCACGCGAAGGCAAGATCGGCCCGGCCGACATGCAGGGCGCGACCTTCACCATCTCCAGCGTCGGCGGCATTGGCGGCACGGCGTTCTCGCCGATCGTCAATGCGCCGGAAGTCGCGATCCTCGGCGTCAGCAAGTCATCCATGAAGCCGGTCTGGAACGGCAAGGAATTCGTGCCGCGCCTGATCGTGCCGCTCTCGCTCTCGGCCGACCATCGCGTCATCGATGGCGCGCTGGCGACACGCTTCAATGCCTACCTTGCGCAACTGCTCGGTGATTTCCGCAGGGTGATGCTATGACCATCGAAGTCAAGGTCCCCGACATCGGCGGTTTCCATGACGTGCCGATCATCGAAATCCACGTCAAGCCGGGCGATACGGTCAAGGCGGAAGATGCGCTGATCACGCTCGAGTCGGACAAGGCAACGATGGACGTGCCGTCACCTGCGGCGGGTACGGTCAAGGAAGTGAAGCTCAAGCTCGGCGACAAGGTAAATGAAGGCACGCTGATCCTGCTGCTGGAGGCCAGCGAAACTGCACCGGCCCCGGCCCCCACTCCGGCCGCACCACCACCGCAGTCCGCAGCAAGTGCCGTCTCGTCAGGGCTGACTTTTGCAGGCAAGGCCGACATCGAAACCGAAATGCTGGTGCTGGGTGCCGGTCCGGGTGGCTACTCGGCCGCCTTCCGCAGCGCCGACCTCGGCATGAAGACCGTGCTGGTCGAGCGCTACGCGACGCTCGGCGGCGTGTGCCTCAACGTCGGCTGCATCCCCTCGAAGGCGCTGCTGCATGTCGCGGCGGTGATCGACGAAGCGCAGCACGTGTCCGCTGCCGGCGTGACGTTCGCCGCCCCCCAGGTTGATATCGACCAATTGCGCACGCACAAGGGCAAGGTCGTCGGCAAGCTGACCGGTGGCCTGGCTGGCATGGCCAAGGCGCGCAAGGTCGAAGTCGTGCGCGGCTACGGTCATTTCCTCGACGCCCATCACATCGAGGTCGAACTGACCACCGGCACGGCGCAGGAGAAGACCGGCGCGAAACAGGTCGTCCGTTTCGAGAAGTGCATCATCGCCGCCGGCTCGGCAGCCGTGCATCTGCCCTTCCTGCCGCGCGACCCGCGCATCGTCGATTCGACGGGTGCGCTCGAGTTGCGCCAGACCCCGAAGAAGATGCTCGTCATCGGCGGCGGCATCATCGGCCTCGAGATGGCCACGGTGTACTCCACGCTCGGCGCGCGCGTCGATGTCGTCGAGATGCTCGATGGCCTGATGCAGGGCCCTGATCGCGATGCGGTCAAGGTCTGGGAAAAGCAGAACGCGCATCGCTTCGACAAGCTCATGCTCAAGACCAAGACCGTCGCCGTCGAGGCGAAGGACGATGGTCTCTGGGTGAAGTTCGAAGGGGAGAAAGCCCCTGCCGAACCCCAGCGCTACGACTTGGTCCTGCAGGCGGCCGGCCGCACCCCGAACGGTCGCAAGATCGGCGCGGAGAAGGCCGGCGTACAGGTGAATGAGCGCGGCTTCATTCCGGTCGATGGCCAGATGCGGACCAACGTGCCCCACATCTTCGCGATTGGCGACATCGTCGGTCAGCCGATGCTCGCGCACAAGGCAGTGCATGAGGCGCATGTCGCAGCGGAAGTGGCGGCGGGTCAGAAGGCGTATTTCGACGCCAGCGTGATTCCGGGGGTCGCCTACACGCATCCGGAAGTTGCGTGGGTCGGCCTCGGCGAGGACGAAGCGAAGAAGGCCGGCCGCAAGGTCGAGGTCGCCAAGTTCCCGTGGGCAGCGTCCGGCCGCGCCATCGCCAACGGCGCCGACTACGGCTTCACCAAGCTGGTGTTCGACGCCGAGACGCATCGCATCGTCGGCGGCACCATCGTCGGCCCGTCGGCCGGCGACATGATCGGCGAAATCTGCCTCGCCATCGAGATGGGCGCCGACGCGATCGACATCGGCAAGACCATCCACCCGCACCCGACGCTCGGCGAGAGCATCGGCATGGCGGCGGAAGTCGCGCATGGAAGCTGTACCGACCTGCCGCCAATGAAGAAGCGTTGAAGTTTTCCGCGGACATCGCTTCGCGGAAAGTCAGCGCTGGCGGGACGGCAGATCCCTCCGGGGTTGACCGATATCAACGGCACCCCGGGCCGGTGGGAGTATCAAGGCGCCATGGGCAAGACGACGCGCGTTCTTATCGTGGGGGCCGCCGGGCGCGACTTCCACAACTTCAACGTGGCCTTCCGCGACGATGCGCGGTACGAGGTCGTCGCCTTCACGGCTGCGCAAATTCCGGGCATCGCCGGACGGCGCTATCCCCCTGAACTCGCGGGGCCGCGTTACCCGGCAGGCATTCCGATCATTCCGGAGGCCGATCTCGAAACGGCCTGCCGCGAACACGGCGTGGATACGGTGGTGTTCGCCTACAGCGATGTGCCCCACACCCACGTCATGCATATCGCCTCGCGGGCACTGGCGACCAGCGCCGATTTCATGCTGCTCGGACCGGCGCGGACCATGCTCGCTGCCACCGTGCCGGTGATCGCCCTGTCGGCGGTGCGTACCGGCTGCGGGAAGTCGCAGACCGCCCGCTGGATCGCCCGACGGTTGCGCGAGCGCGGGCTGCGTGTCGCGGTCATCCGCCACCCGATGCCCTACGGTGATCTCGCCCAGCAGGCGCTGCAGCGCTTCGCCGTGCCCGATGACCTCGCCGGCTGCACGCTCGAGGAACGCGAGGAATACGAGCCGCATCTGGCGGCCGGCAACGTCGTGTATGCCGGCGTCGATACCGCGTGCATCGTCGCCGCGGCGCAGGCCGAAGCAGAGGTGATCGTCTGGGACGGGGGCAACAACGACTTTCCTTTCCTGCGTCCGGACCTGCACCTGGTGCTCGTCGATCCGCTGCGCGCCGGCGACGAGACCGCCTACCATCCGGGTGAAACGGTGCTGCGCATGGCTGATATCGTTCTGGTCGCGAAAAGCAATGTCGCGACGGCCGTGGATGTCGAACGTGTCACTGCGGCGGCGCGGGTGGTCAATCCGCGCGCCGTAATCCTGCGCATCGCCTCGACGGTCCGGCTCGATGATCCGGATGCGGTGCGGGGCAAGCGCGTGGTCGTCATCGAGGATGGGCCATCGACGACACATGGCGGCCTGCCCTACGGCGCCGGTTATGCCGCGGCCCGTGACGCGGGCGCAGCAGAGATCGTGCATCCACGACCCTATGCCGACCCCGCGATCGCCGCGCTGTTTGCGCAGTATCCCCGCCTGGGGCCGGTACTACCCGCGATGGGTTATTCGCCGGCGCAGCTTGAACAACTGGTCCGGTCGATCGATGCGGTGCCGGCCGATGTGGTCGTCTCGGGCACCCCGGTCGATCTCGCCGCGCTGGCGGTGTTCAACAAGCCCGTCGTGCGGGCGCGCTATGAGTTTGCCGAAGCAGAATTGCCGGGGCTGGGCGATGCGATTGACCGCTTCCTCGACGGCATTCTGCCGGCGTATACTCGTCGTGCATAAGACAAGCCCGGCCCGACCGGGTGTTTTTCACAGGAGGATTGCAGCATGGGCATGACCCAGGACCAACTCAAGCAGGCGGTCGCGAAAGCGGCGGCTGACTACATCGCCGCGAACGTGCCGGCCGGCAGCATCATCGGCGTCGGCACCGGTTCGACGGCCAACTGTTTCATCGACGAACTGGCCAAGATCAAGGATCGCGTCGCCGCGACCGTCGCCAGTTCCGAAGCGACCAAAAAGCGTCTCGAGGGCCATGGCATCAAGGTGCTCGACCTCAACGACGTTGCCTCGATGCCGGTCTATGTCGACGGCGCCGACGAAATCACCAGCAAGCTGGAAATGGTGAAGGGCGGTGGCGGCGCGCTGACGCGCGAGAAGATCGTCGCGGCGGTCGCCGACAAGTTCATCTGCGTGTGCGACGCGAGCAAGCTGGTGGCCGTGCTCGGCAAGTTTCCGCTGCCGGTGGAAGTGATCCCGATGGCGCGCGAATACGTGGCGCGCGAGATCGTCAAGCTCGGTGGTCAGCCGAAGCTGCGCGCAGGTTTCGTCACCGATAACGGCAACCTCATCCTCGACGTGCATGGCTGGCAGATCGCCGACCCGGCCGGGATCGAGACGACGCTCAACGGCGTCGTCGGCGTCGTCACGAACGGCCTGTTCGCCCGGCGGGGCGCGGATCTGCTGTTGCTGGCGACGCCCGAAGGCGTCCAACAGCTGACGAAGTAACTAGCTGCGCGGCGGCACGTAACCGCCGACGCGGTCGGCGCCCGCGCCGAAGAAGTGCTTCTCGACCTGCTCGGCCAGGTATTTGCGGTGCGCCGCATCGGCGAGATTGAGACGGTTCTCGTTGATGATCATCGTCTGCATGCGGATCCACTGCTGCCAGGCTTCCTTCGAGACGTTCTCGAAGAGGCGCTTGCCGAGGTCGCCGGGCATCGGGGGAAAATCGAGACCATCGGCCTCGCGACCGAGCTTGACGCAATTGACCGTTCTTGCCATGGGGAGATCCTTCTTCGTTGATTTTGTGGAGCCGAAATTCTACAGGCTCTTCACGAACACCTTGGACCGTCGCTGGAAGTTGTACAACTCGCGGCGTTTTTCCGGCAGGGCATCCAGGCCGACCTCGGCATAGCCGCGCTCGATGAACCAGTGTGCCGTGCGGGTGGTCAGCACGAACAGGCGCTTGATGCCGGCCTTCTTCGCGCGGGCCTCGATGTGGCTGCGCAACTGGTCGCCGTAGCCCGTACGCCGGTATTCGGGGGTCACCGCGAGGCAGGCCAGTTCAGCCGAAGCCGGTTCGCCGCGCGCCTTGCTCAAGGGATAAAACGCAGCGCAGCCGATCACCACACCGTCGTGCTCGAGCAGCGAGAAGCGGCTGATCTCCATCTCGATGCGCTCGCGGCCGCGCTTGACCAGCGTGCCATCGGCCTCCAGCGGCGCGATCAGGTTGAGCACGGCGCCGACATCCTCGGCGGTGGCTTCGCGCAGGCGCGCCAGCGGCGCGCGCGTCATGACGGTGCCCACGCCGTCGCGGGTGAAGAGTTCCATGAGCATCGCGCCGTCCTGCGCGCGATCAAGAAAATGCACGCGGCCCACGCCGTCGCGGCAGGCGCGCAGTGCGCTCGGCAGCACGCGCGCGATTTCGGGCGCCTGTTTCACCTTCTTGGCCAGCAGTTGTTCGCCTTCCTCGATGGTCAGCGCGTCGATGCGCTTGCCCTTGCGATCAACCAGGCCGCTCGCATCGCCGAGGAAGATCAGCTTGTCAGCCTTGATGGCGACGGCCACGGCTTCGGCAACCTCTTCCCAGGCGAGGTTGAAGATCTCGCCGGAGGGCGAGGCCGCGATTGGCGTGATAAGGACGACGTTCTCCTGGGCGAGGTCGGCGCGGATCTCCTCGGCCTCGACCTTGCGCACCGCGCCGGTGAACTGGAAGTCGACGCCATCCTCGACGCCGACCGGCTTGGCGGAGACGAAGTTGCCGCCGGTGACGCGCAGGAAGGCGCCGGCCAGCGGCGTGTTCGGCAGGCCCTGCGAGAGCAGGGCCTCGATCTCGATGCGCGTGACGCCCATGGCGCGCTTGACGCACTCGAGGGCCGCCGCATCGGTGACGCGCAGGCCGTTGTGGAAGCGCGGCTCCTGTCCGCGTTCGCGCATCTCGGTATCGATCTGCGGGCGGGCGCCATGCACCAGCACCAGCTGGATGCCCATGCTGTCGAGCAGCGCGATGTCATGGATCAGCGCCTGCGCGACCCCGGTCTGCAACACTTCGCCGCCGAAGGCGATGACGAAGGCGCGCCCCCGGAAGGCGTGGATGTATGGGGCGGCCTGGCGGACCCAGGCCACCAGCCGCGCATCGCTCAGGGTGTTGTCTTGCGCTTCGCTCATTTCTTGCCTTTCTTGCCGTTGGACGCCTTGCTGCTGGCCTTGATCGGGGCGCCGGTCGGCGTCGTGGATTTCAGGGCGGCTTCGAGCCGCTCGCAAATGGTACGGATGACCTTGACGCGTGCATAGGCCTTGTCGTTCGCCTCGACCAGCGTCCACGGCGCCATGCCGGTGCTGGTACGGTCGACCATGTCGCAGATGGCGTGGTGGTAGGCGTCCCACTTCTCGCGGTTGCGCCAGTCCTCCTCGGTGATCTTGAAGCGCTTGAACTCGATCTTCTCGCGCTCCTTGAAGCGGCGCAGCTGCTCCTCCTTGCTCACCTGCAGCCAGAACTTGACGATCACCGCGCCGGCACTCGACAGCTCATGCTCGAAGTCGTTGATCTCGGTGTAGGCGCGCAGCCAGTCGGCCTCGGCACAAAAGCCCTCGACGCGCTCGACCAGCACGCGGCCATACCACGAGCGGTCGAAGATGGCGACGCGCCCGACGCGCGGCATGTGCCGCCAGAAGCGCCACATGTAGGGCTGGGCGCGTTCTTCCTCGGTCGGCGCGGCGATCGGCACAATCTGGTACTGGCGCGCGTCCATCGCGGCGGTCACGCGGCGGATGCTGCCGCCCTTGCCGGCGGCGTCCGAGCCTTCGAAGACGCAGATCAACGAGCGCTGCTTGAAGCGCGGGTCGCGCACGAGTTCGGAGAGCCGTCCCTGCCACTTGGCGAGCTGGTCCTCGTACTGCTTCTTGGTCAGCTTGTGCGACAGGTCGAGTTCCGAGATGACGTCGCGGCCGTCGATGTTCGGTTGCACGGGCGGCGCGACCGGCGTGGCCTGCTTGTCGACATCCGTGAGCCGGTCGCGGATCGAACTGAGGATGATCTTGCCGGCGGTCAGCGAGCGATAGCGGTCGTCCTCGCCTTCGATGATGATCCAGGGCGCCCACGGCGTGTTGGTGGTGCGCAGCACGTGGCCGGCGACGGCCTGCAACTCGTCGTAGGTCTTGAGGCGGTCCCAGTTCCACTGGGTGACGCGCCAGGCCGTGCGCGGATCCTTCTCCAGCGCCTTGAGGCGCCGCCGCTGGCCGGCCTGGGTCAGGTGGAACCAGAACTTCAGCACCAGCGCGCCTTCATTCACCAGCATCTGCTCGAAGCGATTGATCTGGTCGATGCGCTGGTCCATCGCGGCTTGGTCCATGCTGCCGTCGATGCGGTCGTGGATCGGCCCTGAGTACCAGGAACCGGCGAAGATGCCGATGCGGCCCTTGGGCGGCAGCGCGCGCCAGTAGCGCCACATATAGGGACGTTCGCGCTCTTCGTCAGTCGGCGTGGAGAAGGCCAGCGTCGAGATGAAGCGCGGGTCCATCCACTCGTAGAGGACGTTGATCGTCTCGCCCTTGCCGGCGCCATCCTGGCCGCTGACCAGCACGATGACGGGGATCTTGCCCTGTTCCTTGAGATCGTACTGCGCGTCGAGGAGGGCGGCGCGCAACTGCAACACGGCCTTCTTGTAGACCTCCTTGTCGATCTTGTGGCCCAGCTCCGCAGACTCGAACATGCCCTTCCCCTTTTCCCCTTGATGATCACCGAATCAGAAATCGCCCCACCGCGCCTGCAAAGCGGCCAGTACCGCTGCGCCGGCCGTCTCGGTGCGCAGTACGCGCGGGCCGAGGCGCACCGCCACGCATCCGGCTGCCTGCGCTGCCAGCAGCTCGCCTTCTTCCCAGCCGCCTTCCGGACCGATCATGATGACGACCGGTTCGCCGGGCTTTTCGAGCGCATTCAGAGCCGTGCCTCCTTCGGGCGCCAGCAGCAGGCGCCGGGCATTCTGCGCCTTTGCCCCGCCGAGGTATTGAGGCAGGTCAATCACGGGCGCCACCTCGGGCACCCGATTGCGGCCACATTGCTCGCAGGCGGCGCTGGCGATCGCATTCCAGTGCGCCACGCGGCGCGCCATGCGCTCCGCCGACAGCCGGATCACGCTGCGCTTCGCTGCGACTGGCTGAATGGCAGAAATGCCGAGTTCGACGCATTTCTCGACGACCCAGTCCATTTTGTCCCCGGCCGGCAAGGCCTGCACCAGCGTCACGTGCAGGGGCGACTCACTGTCCCGGTCGGAAAAATCGCGCAAGGCCACGCGCGCCGCCCGGCCGGCCCCGATGATTTCGGCGCGCCATTCGCCTCCCTGGCCATCGAAAAGGATCACGCTGTCGCCCGCCTTCATGCGCAGTACCTTCAGCGCATGATGGGCGGCCTGTTCCGGGAGGTCCACTTGGGCGCCCGGGGCCAGCGTGCAAAGGGCAGGGGAACAATAGAAGCGGGGTATCATTTTTGGATTATTCCACATCATTCGGATGGGTTACTGTCATGAAACTTGCCATGCCGTCGCTAAAAAAGGTCGCGCTCGTGGTTGTCGGTCTTGCGGTGGTCGTTTTGTTGTTCCTCTGGCAGGCCCTGCCGCGCATCCTCCAGTCGCAAGCCGTCAAGTTCGTCGCCGAGAAGACCGGCCACCAGCTCGTCATGGATCGCCCGGAATTCAATCCGTTCCAGCTCGCGCTGCGGCTGGGCAAGTTGCAGCTCAGTGACCCCGACGGCAAGCCCTTGTTCGGCTTCGACGGTCTGCTGGTCGACATTTCCGGGGCCAGCATCACGCAGCGCGCCCTCGTGTTCGACGCGATCCGGCTGGACGGGCCTGCTGCGACGCTTGTCGAACTGCCCGAAGGCAAACTCAACTGGACGCCCTTCCTCGATGCGCTGAAGAGCAAGGAACCACCGCCGGAAGCGGAAAAGAAGGGTTTGCCGCGTCTCGACATCCGCAGCTTCATCCTTGCCGGGGGCAAGGTCGATTTCGCCGACCGGCGTGGCCTCGGCGCCGGCTTCGAGACGCGCATCGAGCCGCTCGATCTGGAGTTGACGGATCTGTCCACCCTGCCGGACGATGAAGGCAAGTTCAAGATTGCCGCGCGCACCCAGTTCGGCGCGCAGGTTGATCTGGTCGGCCAGGTCGACCTGAATCCCATCGCGGTGGCCGGCACGTTCAACCTGGCCGACCTGCAACTGGCCAGGCTTGCGCCCTACCTCAAGAACGTGTTGCCGGTTCCGCCGGAAGGCGTCCTGGGCCTGTCGGCCAGCTACCAGGCCGGCAGCGATGGCGACAAGTTCGATGCCACGGTCGACCAGATCCAGGCGAAGCTGGCGAACCTGCGCGTGACCGTGAAGGATGCGGGCGGTCCGGTGGCGAGCATCGACAGCGTCGAGTTGAAGGAAGGGCGTTTCCAGCTCGCCAGCCAGGAATTGACCTTGGCGGCGCTCGCCGTTACGGGCGGCAAGCTCGCCTTGCCGGGCATCGAGCATCCGCCGGGGTTCGGTGCGCTGACTGTCGAAGCAATCCGCGTGGCGCTGGCGGAGCGCAATGCCAAGGTCGGCAGGGTGCTGCTGACCGACGGGCGCCTGCAGGCCATGCGCCAGGCCGACGGCCGCATCGATCTGCAAGAGTCGCTCAAGTCGCTTTCCTCATCTGGCGGCGGCAAGCCGGCTGCCGACACGACGGAAACGCCTGAAAAACCTGCGCCGGAAGCGGCGTCACCTTGGCGCTACCGCGTCGACAAGGTCGAAATCGCCAACCTTGGCGTGGTCCTGCAGGAAGCGGCCGTCAAGCCTGTCCTCGAACTGGCGCTTGACAATATCGCGGCGCAGGCCGAAGGCGTCAGCGAAAACCTCCAGGCCCCCTTGCCCGTGAACCTGTCGTTCGACGTGCGCAGCGGCGGCCATTTCGAAGCGTCCGGCAAGGTCGTGCCCGCGACCGCAGTCGCCGACGTCAATTTCAAGCTGAACGATCTCGTCCTCAAGCTGGCCCAGCCCTACCTGGCGGCGCACACGACGCTGACGCTGGCCGACGGCAAGCTGTCCACGCAGGGCCATGTGCTCTACAACGACAAGGGCCCGAACGTGAAGGGCGAGTTTGCCGTGCGCGACCTGCGCCTGATCGAGCCGGGCGTGAAGGAACCCCTGCTGGGCTGGCGCACTTTCGGCACCCGTGCCTTTACCTTGACGCAGAAGAAGCTCGATCTCGGCGAACTCCGCCTGAACGGGCTCGAGTCGCGGTTGCATATCGACAAGGAAAAGAACGTCAACTTCAAGCGGGTGATGAAGTCATCCGGCGATGAAAAGACCGCTGCCGCTTCTGCAGAAAAGGCACCGGCTGAGAAGGTGCCTGCGGACAAGAATGCCGTCCCGCCAGCGCCGACTTTTATTGTCGAGATCGATCGCCTGCGCTTCAACAAGGGCAAGATGGACTTTGCCGACGAATCCCTGATCCTGCCCTTCGGCACGCTCATCCACGATCTGCAGGGCAGCATCGCCGGACTGTCGAACCGCCCCGGCGCGGTGGGTCAGGTCGAGCTCGACGGTGCCGTGGATGAATTCGGCATGGCGCGCGCGGTCGGCCATGTCGAACTGGGTAACCCGACCAATGGACTCGATTTACGCGTGCAGTTCCGCAATGTCGAGATGACGAACCTGACGCCCTACACGGCGCATTTCGCAGGCCGCAAGATCGATTCCGGCAAGCTCTCGCTTGACCTGCAGTACAAGATCGTCAAACGCCAGTTGCAGGGCGAGAACCAGGTGATCATGGACAAACTGACGCTGGGCGAGCGTATCGAGAGCCCGACGGCGACCGACCTGCCGCTGGACCTGGCCATTGCCATCCTGCAGGACTCCGATGGCCGCATCGACCTGGGCCTGCCCGTGGCTGGCAGTCTCGACGATCCGCAGTTCAGCTACGGCTCGCTCGTCTGGAAGGCGATCACGAACGTATTGAAGAAGATCGTCACGGCGCCGTTCCGCGCACTCGGCGCACTCTTCGGCGGGGGCGGCGAGCAGCTCGGCAACATCGTGTTCGAAGCGGGTGCGCCGCAACTGACGCCGCCGGAGCGCGAGAAGGTAACGAAACTCGCCGAGGCGATGGCCAAGCGCCCGGGCCTCGTGCTGGCCGTGGGCGGCGTGCATGTCGAGGCCGATCGCGTGGCCCTGCAGGACCTGCAGTTGCGCCGTGCCGTCCTGGCCAAGGCCGGCCAGCAGGTCCCGAAAGAAGGTGACCCCGGCCCGGTATCCACCCAGCAGCCCAAGATCCGCGAGGCTTTGGAAGCGCTTTACAAGGAGCGGGTCGGTACCAGCGACCTGGCCGCGCTGAAGGAAGGCTTCCGCAATGCCAATCCGGGCCAGTTGGAAGAAAGCGCCGCCGGCAAGATGATGTCGCGGCTCTCCGGATTGCTGCGCGAGAAGAAGACGCTCGGGGCCGAGGAAGTCGCCCAGCTCAAGGGCGCCGATTTTTATGCAGTACTATTCGAGCGTCTGCGCGCGAAGGAAAACATTCCTGCAGAACGCTTGCAGGCATTGGCGCAGGCCCGTGGCGAAGGTGTTGCCGAGCTGCTCAAGAAGGCCGGCGTAGCCGCCGAGCGCGTGCAGCTCTTGCCGCCCGAAGCGGGCAAGATCGAGGGCGATGCGAAGGGCGATGACGTCCCGCTGCGCATGTCGCTGGAAGCCGCGAAGGCAAAATAAGTCAGTAAGAGTTCATAGGAGATTGCCCATGGTCAGTACCCCGACACCCGTTTGCGATTTCGGCCGGCAGGCCCTTGATTTCGACCTGCCCGGCGTCGATGGCAAGCGCTACAACCTCGCGAATGCGCGCGGCCCCAATGGCCTGCTCGTGATGTTCATCTGCAACCACTGCCCGTACGTCAAGGCGGTGATCGATCGCATCGTGCGTGACACGCGCGAACTGGCGGCGCAAGGCATCGGCAGCATCGCGATCATGAGCAACGATCCGAGCGACTACCCCGAAGATTCCTGGGACAACATGGTGAAGGTGGCGCGCGAGAAGCAGTTTCCCTTCCCCTACGTGCTTGATGAGACGCAGGCGGTTGCCAAGGCCTATGGCGCGGTCTGCACGCCGGATTTCTTTGGCTTCAATGCGCAACTCGAACTGCAGTATCGCGGCCGGCTCGACGAGTCGCGCAAGGAAACGGCGCCCGAGGGCGTGCGCCGCGACCTGTTCGAATCGATGAAGCAGGTGGCACAAACCGGGCAGGGTCCCCGCGAGCAGATACCGAGTATCGGCTGCTCGATCAAGTGGAAGGCGGAGTGAGGGCTGCCAACCGGATCGGGGCCGCACTGCTCGCCTGTGCACTGTTCACGCTTTCGGCGCAGGCCGAGGATAACGTGCTCCTGATCCAGCAGGGTCCGGCGGGCTTCAAGGTCTGGCATACCGAAGGGCCGAGCCAGCTGACCGATGACGCGGTGCTCGAACTCATGGCGACGGCGACGCCGAAAGGGGGCGATGTCATGCCCACGCCGCTGGGTCCAGCGCGTGCCTTCGAGCTCAAGGAGGGCATCGTCATTCGCCTGCTCGAGGCGCAGCGCGACAAGGCGCTGCTCGTCGACCGCGACGCCTGCGGCCATGTGCATCTCTGGCATGCCGAAGGTGCGACGCAGTTGAGCGAGGACGAGCTGACCGAGATCGCACTGTCGGCGCTGCCCGATGGCGGCAAGCGTTTGCGGCTGGGCGATCGCTACGTCAAGGGCTTCGCCGGCAAGCTCGGCATTACCGCCACGCTCTGGCAAGTGCCGCAGAAAAAGTAATTCCGCGTCGGCTTGCGTGCCGTCCCGCCAGTGCTGACTTTCAGTGTTTGGCGGCGAGTTTCGCACCCAGGTAAGCCACCACGTCGTCGAGCGTGACGAGCTTGGCATAGTCCGCCTCGGGAATCTCGACCTTGAGCTTGTCGTGCAGGCCGAGCAGAAAATTGAGCCAGTCCATCGAATCGAGGTCGACCTGCTTGCGCAGTGGCTTGTCGCCACGCAAGGTGTTCACCTCGACTTCCGGCGCGATGGCCTGCAGGGTGTCCAGCGCGATGGTGCGAATTTCTGCCGCGGTCATGGGGTTCATTGGTCGAGTTCCTCCGGATGTTGCAGCCGTTCGGCGAGATCGCGCAGGAACAGCGCACCGCGATGGCCGTCCGAAACGCGGTGGTCGGCGGCGAGGCTCGCCGTGACCACGTGGGCCAGCTTGAGGCCGCCGGCGTTATCGGCCCACGGACGGTCGGCGATGCGGCCGAAGCCGACCAGCGCAACCTGTGGCGGATAGATCACGCCGAACACCGCATGCGTGCCCTGGTCGCCCAGGTTGGTGACGGTGATCGTCGCCTCGTTCATTTCGGAGCTTTTCAGCGAGCCGGCGCGCGTGCGCTGTACGAGGTCGGTCAGCGCCTGCATGAGTTGCGTCAGCGGCCGGGCATCGGCATCGAGCAGCGCCGGTGCGATCAGCCCGCCCTGGCGCAGCGAGATCGCGACCCCGAGGTTGATGCGTTCCGCGGCAATGAAGGCGCCCTCGCGAAAATAGCCATTGAGCTCCGGAAAGCCCTCGAGCGCACGCGCCACCGCCTTGAGCAGCAGCGCGGCCGGCAGCAGGCGCTCGGTCATCGGCCGCTGCGCATTCTCGGCCTGCAGCCAGGCCAGCGCCCGATCGAGCGCGATGTCCTCGGCGACGTAGTAGTGGGGTATCTCGCGCTTGGAGCGCGCCATCGCGGCGGCGATCGCCTTGCGCATCTCCGCCGCCTTGTCGGCAACCTGCGTGGCGGGTTGGGGTGCCGCTGCAGGGATGGCCGGGGAAGCTGCTTGAGGCTTCGCCTGGGCAGCCACCTGGTCGACATCGATCGAGGTCACCGTGCCATGCGGGCCGGAGCCGACGATGGTGTCGAGGTCGATACCCCGCTCCTCGGCATGCTTGCGCGCGGCGGGGGAAATCATGCGGCGCGAGGTCGGCGCAGTGGGCGCCGCCGGTACCGCAGATGCTGCGACCGCGGCGGGTGCCGTCCCGCCAGCGCTGACTTTCAGCGGTGCTGTTTCGGCCCTGACAACCGATGGCGCTGCTTCCCCGGCCTCGCGCAGTCGCGCCATCACGGTGCCTACCGGCATCTTCTGCCCGACCTCGGCAACAAGTTCCGCAACGGTGCCGGGCTGCCAGCATTCGATATCGACCGCCGCCTTCGCGGTATCGACGACCGCGATCACCTGGCCTTTCGTCACGGCATCGCCGGGCTTCACCCGCCATTCGAGCAGGGTGCCTTCGTCCATGTCCGCGCCGAGCGCAGGGAGCCTGAACTCGATTACGTGCCCGATCATGCGAAGAGTCCTTTTACGGCGGCGACGATCTTTTCGGGCTGGGGCAGGGCCGCCTCCTCGAGATGCTTGGCATAGGGAATCGGCACTTCCGCGCTGCAGACGCGCAGCACCGGGGCATCGAGTTCCCAGAAGGCGTGGTCCATGATGCTCGCCATCACCTCGGCGGCGAAGCCACCGCTGCGCCAGTTCTCATCGACCACCACGACGCGGCGGCATTTCGCGACGGTCGCCGCGAGGGTGGCGATGTCGAGCGGGCGCAGCACGCGCAGGTCGAGCACTTCAGCGTCGATGCCGTCCGCGGCCAGCGCCGCGGCAGCGGCCAGCGCCTTCGGCAGCGATCCGCCGTAGGTGACGAGCGCCACATCCTTGCCGGCACGCCGCACCTTGGCCGTGGCGATGTCGACCTGACCGTCGTCGGGCAGTTCGCCCTCGGTGTTGAACAGCCCGCAATGCTCGAAGATCACCACCGGGTCCGGGTCGGCCAGGGCCGGCGCCAGCATGCCGCGCGCATCCTCGATGGTGGCGGGCGCCAGCACCTTGATGCCGGGGATGTGCGCGTACCAGCCCTCGAGACTGTGCGAGTGCTGCGCCGCCAGTTGCCGTCCGGCGCCGGTGCACATGCGGATCACCAGCGGCACCGAGAACTGCCCGCCGGACATGTGGCGGAACAGCGCGGCCGAATTCACGATCTGGTCGAGCGCGAGCAGGCTGAAGTTCACCGTCATGACCTCAACGATCGGCCGCAGACCACCGAGTGCGGCACCGATGCCGGCGCCGACGAAACCGAGCTCGGAGAGCGGCGTGTCGCGGATGCGCTCGGGGCCGAACTCGTCGAGGAAACCTTTCGAGAATGCATAGGTGCCACCGTATCGGCCGACATCCTCGCCCATCAGGAAGACGCGCGGATCGTTCGTCAGCGCCTCATGCATTGCTTCGCGCATCGCCTCGCGGTAGCTGAGCTTGCGGGTCATGATGCCGCTCCCACCGGGGTATGCACGTCCTTGAGCAGGTCCTCGACCGGTTCCCAGGTCCCCGCTTCGGCGAAGGCGACGGACGCCTCGACTTCCTTCAGCGCCGTTGCATCGAGTGCGAGGAATTCCTTCTCGCTGAGTTTCTTCGCGGCCTTGAGCCGGGCGGTGAAGGTATG
Source organism: uncultured Methyloversatilis sp. (assembly GCA_964617225.1). Taxonomy (GTDB): domain Bacteria; phylum Pseudomonadota; class Gammaproteobacteria; order Burkholderiales; family Rhodocyclaceae; genus Sulfuricystis. Next base: position 509 of record CAZTWA010000036.1, on the reverse strand, counting down.
GATCGGCCCGATCTCCTTCCATTCCTCGACCTCGGCCTTCTCGCGGTACAGCTCGGCGTCGAACATCGAGTGGGCGCGGAAACGGTAGGTGCGGTATTCGACGAATACCGGCCCCTCGCCGCTGCGCACCTGCGCCACCGCTTTCCGGGTGGTCTCGTGCACCGCGACGATGTCCATGCCGTCGCAGGAGAAGGCCGGCATCGCGTAGGACGCGGCCTTGGCGCGCAGGTCGGTCTGCGACTCGGCGCGTTCGATGGATGTGCCCATGCCGAACAGGTTGTTCTCGCAGCAGAACAGCACTGGCAGCTGCCACAGTGCGGCGAGGTTGAGCGATTCGTGGAAGGCACCCTCGGCCACCGCGCCATCGCCGAAGAAACAGGCCGTGATGCGGTTTTCGCCCTGCAGCTTGGCCGCGAGCGCCAGACCCGTCGCCAGCGGCAATCCGCCGCCGACAATGGCGTTGCCGCCGTAGAGCCGGGTTGCGGCATCGAACAGGTGCATCGAGCCGC
>CAZTWA010000035.1:5821-18037 GCA_964617225.1 uncultured Methyloversatilis sp. | reverse complement strand
CGAGTGGATCGAAGCGGTGCTGAGGAACGGTCCGCAGGCGCTCGCCGAATGCAAGACACTGATTCGGACGATTTCGGGCCGGCCCTACGTGCAGAAAGTGATCGACTTCACGGTGGAGAGCATTGCGCGCTTGCGCGTTTCGCCGGAAGGGCAGGAGGGCCTGGCCGCTTTTCTCGAGAAGCGGAAACCCAACTGGGTGGATTGACATGTTTTCCAAGATACTGATCGCGAACCGCGGCGAGATCGCCTGCCGCGTCATCAAGACGGCGCGGCGCATGGGCATCCGCAGCGTGGCGGTTTACTCCGAGGCCGATGCCGGCGCCCGCCATGTGCGGCTCGCCGACGAGGCCGTGTGCATTGGCCCGGCCGCCGCGCGCGAGTCCTACCTCGTCATCGACAGAATCATCGCGGCGGCAAAGGCGACGGGGGCACAGGCGATCCATCCGGGTTACGGCTTCCTCTCCGAGAACGAGGCGTTCGCCGAAGCCTGTGCCGCGAACGGCATCGTCTTCATCGGCCCGCCGGTCGCGGCGATCCGCGCGATGGGCCTCAAGTCCGAGAGCAAGAAGCTCATGGAAAAAGCCGGCGTGCCGCTGACCCCCGGCTACCACGGCGACAACCAGGATCCGGTCTTCCTGCGCGCGCAGGCCGATGTCATCGGTTACCCGGTGCTGATCAAGGCGTCGGCCGGCGGCGGCGGCAAGGGCATGCGCGTGGTCGGGCAGGGCGAGGAATTCGCCGACGCGCTCGCGAGCTGCAAGCGCGAGGCGGCGGCCAGCTTCGGCGACGACCACGTGCTGATCGAGAAGTACCTGCAGCGGCCGCGCCACATCGAGATCCAGGTCTTCGGCGACACCCGCGGCCAGTGCGTCTATCTGTTCGAACGCGACTGCTCGGTGCAGCGCCGCCACCAGAAAGTGCTCGAAGAGGCGCCTGCGCCGGGCATGACGCCGGCGCGTCGCGCGGCGATGGGCCAGGCCGCGGTCGCCGCAGCTCAGGCTGTCGGCTACGTGGGGGCCGGCACGGTCGAGTTCATCGTTGACCCGGCGGGCACGTTCTACTTCATGGAGATGAACACGCGGCTGCAGGTCGAGCATCCGGTCACCGAGATGATCACCGGCCTCGACCTCGTCGAGTGGCAGTTCAGGGTGGCCGCCGGCGAGCCGCTGCCGCTCGCGCAGGAGCAATTGTCGATCCACGGCCATGCGCTCGAAGCGCGCATCTATGCCGAGGATGCCACGAAGGGTTTCCTGCCCGCGACCGGCCGGCTGACGCACCTCGCGCCGCCGGCCGAAACGCTCAACGTGCGCGTCGACACCGGCGTCGAGCAGGGCGACGAGATCACGCCGCATTACGATCCGATGATCGCCAAGCTGATCGTCTGGGACGACAGCCACGAGAATGCCCGCGACCGGGCGCTGGCGCGCATGCTCAAGGCCCTCGCCGATTTTCGCGTCGTCGGCGTGACGAGCAACGTCGGTTTCCTGTCGCGCCTCGTCGCCTGCCCATCGTTCGCGCGGGCCGACCTGGACACGGGACTGATCGAGCGCGAGCACGCCTTCCTGTTTCCGGCTGCCGCGCAGACGGCCCCGCCCCGCGATGCCTGGCTGCTCGCCGCGCTGGCCGAACTGCTGCGCGACCGCAACTATGGCCGCGCACATGCCGCCGCCAGCGGCGACCCGCACTCGCCCTGGCACGTGCGTGACGGCTGGCGCGCCAACGGCCGGGCACAGCGCGACATCCTGTTGCGTGCCGATGGCAGCGAACAGCGCGTCGGCGCGACTTATTTCCGCGACGGATTCCGGCTGGAACTGGAAGGGCAGACCGCGACGGCAAGCGGCGAATTGAACGACGCCGGCACGCTGCGCGCCGATCTCGACGGCCGCCGCCTGACCGCGACCGTCGTGGCGGCCGGCGAGAAGCGCCACGTCTTTTGCGACGGCATGAGCTTCATCTTTGCCGCGATCGATCCGCTGTTCCACGCCGGTGAAGGGGCCGGGGCCGAAGGCGGGCTGACCGCGCCGATGCCCGGCAAGGTGATCGCGCTGCTGGTCGAGGCCGGCGCCCGCGTCGAGAAGGGCACGCCATTGGTCGTGCTCGAGGCGATGAAGATGGAGCACACGCTCGTCGCTCCCGCCGCCGGGACGGTCAAGGCCTGCCATTACGCGGTTGGCGAGCAGGTCGCGGATGGGGCAGAATTGCTCGACTTCGAACCCGCCTGAGTCACCATGCCTCTGCCCAAGACAGTCCGCCTCGTCGAGGTCGGTCCGCGCGATGGCCTGCAGAACGAACAGCAGCCCGTCCCGACGGCCACCAAGATTGCGCTGATCGAACGCCTCGCCGGATGCGGCCTGACCGCCATCGAAGCGACCGCCTTCGTTTCGCCGAAATGGGTGCCGCAGATGGCCGATGCCGCGGCGGTCATGGCGGGCATCCGTCGGCACGCCGGCGTCGCCTATCCGGTGCTGGTGCCGAACGAGAAGGGACTGGACGCCGCGCTGGCCGCGCAGGCGAGCGAGGTCGCCGTGTTCGCCGCCGCGTCGGAGGCGTTCTCGCAGAAGAACATCAACTGCACGATCAAGGCGTCGCTGGAACGCTTCAAGCCCGTGATCGCGCGCGCCAAGGCGGCCGATGTCCGCGTGCGCGGCTACGTGTCCTGCGTGCTCGGCTGTCCCTATCAGGGCGAGGTGACGCCGGCCGCGGTGGCCGACGTGGCGTGGGCGTTGTTCGAGATGGGTTGCTACGAGATTTCGCTCGGCGACACCATTGGCGTCGGTACGCCCGAGAAGGCCAAGGCGCTGATCGAGACGGTGGCGCGGCGCGTGCCGATCAAGAAGCTGGCCGGCCACTATCACGACACCTACGGCATGGCCGCCGCGAACATCTACGCTTCGCTGCAGATGGGCGTGAATGTCTTCGACGCGGCTGTCGGCGGGCTCGGCGGTTGTCCCTACGCCGAGGGCGCGTCGGGCAACGTCGCTACCGAGGATGTCGTGTGGCTGCTGCAGGGGATCGGCATCGACTGCGGCGTCGATCTCGACACGCTGGTCGATACGGCCGCGTGGATCAGCCGCGCGCTGGGCCGGGATCCCGCCTCGAAAGTCGCGCGGGCACTGCGCGCGAAGCGTCCGGCGTGAATACCGACGATCTCTACCCTTGCGTTGGCATCTGTTTGCCTGACGAGGACGAGGCTTACTGCATCGGCTGCGGCCGGCCGTGGGGGACGCCGCAACCGGCTCCTAATGCCGTCCCGCCAGCGCTGACTTTTCCACCGAAGCCGGATGAATCCCCCGAGCCTGCCTGAGCACCTTCAGGTCATCGAACGCGGCTGGCTGTCGTCCAACAACATTTTGTTGTTCGATGGCAATGCAGCAACGCTGATCGACAGCGGCTACGTCGGCCATGCCGACCAGACCGTCGCGCTCGTAAAGTCAGCGCTGGCGGGACGGCACGAAAACCTCAGCTTGTCGCGCCTCGTCAACACGCATTCCCATTCCGACCACATCGGCGGCAACGCCGCGCTGCAACGCGCCTTCGGCTGCGCGATCTTCATCCCCGCCGGCATCGAGGAACACATCCGCAACTGGGACGAGCAGGCGCTGCTGCTCTCGCTCGCCGCGCAGCGCGGCGATCCCTTCCGGCACGATGGTGTGGTGCATCCGGGCGACACGCTGCGCATGGGCGGACTGGACTGGCAGGCGCATGCCGCACCCGGCCACGACCGGGATGCGCTGGTATTCCACTGCCCGGAGGCGCGCGTGCTGATCTCGGGCGACGCGCTCTGGGAGAACGGCTTCGGCATCGTTTTCGGCGAACTGCTCGGCGAGTCAGACGATGGGGGCGCCCTGCGGGAGACGCGCGCGACGCTCGACCTGATCGCCAGGCTGCCGATCGATGTCGTCATACCCGGCCACGGCCGGCCGTTCGGCGACGTGCCGGCGGCACTCGAGCGGGCCTACCAGCGGCTCGCGGCCTTCGAGGCCGACCCCGAGCGCATGGCGAAGAATGCCGTCAAGGCCTGCTTCATCTTCAACCTGCTCGATCGGCAGGGTCTGCCCCGCGCGGAACTCGAAAGCCACCTGGCGAGCGTGCCGATCTTCCGCGATGTCGGCGCGCGCCTGCTGGGCATGGACATCCCAACGCTCGCGGCCTGGCTGGTGGCGGAACTGAAACGGGGCTGCGCGCTGGAAGAACGGGACGGCCTGCTGCTGCCGACGATGGCCGCCTGAAGTCCCGCTTCAGAGCACCCAGTCGTGCGCGCAGCGCCGGCAATGCGCCTGCAGCCAGAGCGTTTCGCCGAGGCGTTCGATCTCCGGGTCGGCGCCATCCGGCAGGGGCGTCGGACCCGCGGCGGTGATGTCGAACTTCGCGTAGGTCTGGCATTTCGGACAGACGGCCCGCTCGCCGAGGCGTTCGGCGATGGCCAGCATGCTGCGATAACGCTTCCAGGAAAAGACCGCAATGGCGATCCCGGCGATGGTCAGCGCCAGGCCCAGCAGGCGCGTGTTCAGCGCCGCATAGCCGGAGACTTCGATGCCGCTTGCCGTGCAGATGATGCCGAGAAAGCAGCTGACCAGCCACGCATGGCATTCGATCAGCTGGCGTTCGTACCAGTGGCGGAAACCGTGCGTGCGGATTTTCTGCAGTGCGGCCATGATGTCCGGTCAACAGGGCGGACGCTCAGGCTACGCCAAAACCCGCCGCCGCGGCTAGTGTCGCCGCGCGGTAAGAACGCGACGGTATAGTGTTGCCGATGATGGCCGCCCAAGGAAACCCCATGGACCCGAACGAAATCCTCGCCCGCCTGCACTCCTGGACCCGCCGGCCGGACGGTGACGGCGAGGTGCAGGCGGCCTGCCCGCACGACTGCCCGGACACCTGCGCCATGCGTATCGGCGTGCGTGATGGGCGGGTCGTCAGCGTCAAGGGCGATCCGACCCACAGCCTGACCGATGGCGTGCTGTGCACCAAGGTCAGCCGCTATGCCGAGCGCGTCTACCACCCCGACCGCCTGACGATGCCGTTGATCCGCACCGGCCCGAAAGGCGCCGGCCGCTTCGCGCCGATTTCATGGGACGAAGCCTACGCGACGATTGCCGACCGGCTCGCCGCTGTCTGGCGCCGCAATCCGGAGGCCATCCTGCCCTACAGCTATGCCGGCACCATGGGGCTGGTGCAGGGCGAAGGCATGGCCAGCCGCCTGTTCCACGCGCTGGGCAGCAGCCAGCTCGACCGCACGATCTGTTCGAGTGCCGGCTCGAAGGGGCTGGAACTGTGCATGGGTGCCGGCTTCGGCATGGACCCCGAGGCAATCGAGGGCGCGCGCCTGATCGTGCTCTGGGGAACCAACCCCATCACCAGCAACGTGCACCTCTGGAGCCGGATCCTGAATGCCAAGCGCAATGGCGCGGTGCTCTGGGCCATCGATCCGTATCGCAGCGACAGCGCCGCGAAGTGCCATCACCACCTCGCCGTGCGCCCGGGCAGCGATACCGCGCTGGCCTACGCCATCGCCCATGTCCTGCAACGCGACGGACGGCTGGACCGCGACTATCTTGCCTGCCATACACAGGGGGCCACAGCCTTTCTGGCCGAGGCTGCGCTGTGGACGCCGGCGCGTGCCGCCGCGTGGTGCGGTGTCCCGGCCGCCGATATCGAGACCCTGGCGCAGGCCTATGGCAACACCCGTCCCGCCGCCATTCGGCTCAACTACGGCATGCAGCGCACGGCCGGCGGTGGCGACGCAGTGCGCGCGATCATGGCCCTGCCGGTGCTCGCCGGACACTGGCGCGATCCCGCCGGCGGCGCCGTGCTCAGCACCAGCGGCTGGCTGCCGCGCAATCTCGCCTGGACGCGCCCCGACCTGCTCGGTGCGCGGCGCCCGCGCGTCATCAACATGAGCACCATCGGCGCCGCGTTGGCAGAGGCCGACCCGGCCATCGAAGCGCTCGTCGTCTACAACAGCAATCCGGTTGCCGTCGCGCCGGACAGCAACGCCGTGCGGCGCGGGTTCGCGCGCGAAGACCTGTTCACCGTCGTCGTCGAGCAGTTCCAGACCGATACCGCCGACTATGCCGACATCGTGCTGCCGGCCACGACCCAGCCCGAACACTTCGACCTCCATCGCGCCTACGGCCACCTGCACCTGCTGCTTAATCGGCCGGCCATCGCGCCGCTCGGCGCAGCACGCCCGAACAGCCGCATCTTCCGCGAACTGGCCGCCGCGCTCGGCGCACGGCTGGGCGACGCCTGCCCGCCATTGCATGATCCGGCGCTCGCGGCGAGCGACGCCGAGATTGCCTTCGATGCGCTGCGCTGGGAACACCCGGCACTGGCCGGTGCGCCGACCGATCAGTTGTTTTCCGCCGGCCATGCCCGCATCGCCGCGCCGGTGCCGGGCAGTGCGCCCTTCGCAGCGGGCGGCTTCGTCACGCCCGACGGCCGCTTCCGTTTCGACCAGCCGGAAGTGCCACGCGTGCGTCCGAATCACGAAGACTGGCAAGGTGAGCAGGCGCGGCGCTATCCGCTGCAGGTCATCAGCCCGCCGCCGCGCCACCTGCTCAACACCACCTTCGCCAACGTCGCCAGCCTGCGCGAACTGCAGGGCGGGCCGGACCTGCTCATCCACCCCGACGATGCGGCCGCGCGCGGCATTGCCGACGGGCAAACGGTGCGCATCTTCAACGACCGCGGCGAGCACCGCGCCATCGCGCGCGTCAGCGACCGTGCGCGTCCCGGCGTCGTCGTCGCCTTCAGCATCTACTGGCACAAGGACAGCCCGGACGGCAACAACTGCAATGCCGTCACCAGCCAGGCGCTGACCGACCACGGCGGTGGCGCGACCTTCTACGATTGCCTGGTCGAGGTGGCGGGTGACGCCTAGCCGATTTCCTTAAGCGCGTTACCGAGTGGAGTCAGGAAGATATTCGGGTGATTGAGCTGTTGTCGGCCTCAAGCGGCAATACTTCCCCAGCGAATAATTTGTAGTGATGTCTGGTTCGGTCATGAACCTGCCGTGAATGCTCGCGGTCATCGTGTTCGTTGTATCTTGCGCGTAATCGGTTTTGCCGCAAGTATGATTGAGCCCCCAGATCAGTCCGACGCCGAAGCATGCTCATCAATCTGATCAACAACATCGCCTTCCTGGTTGCGCTGGTAGCAGCAGGTCAGCTTGTTGTTTCACGATTCCACAAATCCTCGCTGAACCGCCGGGTGATGCTCGGGATCCTGTTTGGGGGCGTGACCTTGCTGGGGATGGTGAACCCGGTGAACTTTGCGCCGGGCCTGATCTTCGACGGCCGCTCGATTGTGCTGTCGGTGGCCGGCGTGGTGGGCGGCGGCGTGGCAGCAGCGATTGCAGCGGGCATGGCGGCTGTTTATCGCTATCAACTGGGCGGCATCGGTGCGCCAGTGGGTGTCATGATTGTGCTCCTGTCCGCCTTGCTTGGCGTACTGGCGCGGCAATGGTGGCAACGACGTCGCGCTCCTCCGCATCCCGGACACTACCTTGCGCTCGGCGTGGTGGTGCAGTTGATGCAGTTGGCCGCCTTCACGCAAATCCCCAATCGCGCGGGGTATCCCTTCATTGAACAGGCCTGGTGGGTGCTCCTGCTGTTCTATCCCTTCGCGACCATGCTGCTGTGCCTGATCTTTCGCAATTACGAGCAGCAGTTGGGCGACCGGGAGGCATTGCAAGCCGCACAGAATGCCGTGATTGCCGAAGAGCGCGCCAGCATGGAGCGCTTTCATGCCTATTTCGATCACTCCATCGTCGGCCTTGCCATTACCAGCCTGGAAAAAGGCTGGATCGAGGTCAATGACGCGCTTTGCACCACGCTGGGTTATACGCGTGATGAACTGACCCGCATGACCTGGATGGAACTCACCTATCCGGAGGATCTGGCCCCTGACCTGGCACAGTTCAACCGCATGCTGGCCGGCGAGATCGAAAGCTATGCCATGGACAAGCGTTTCATCCACAAGGATGGTCACCTGGTCTATACGCGACTGGCGGTCAGCCATGTGCGCAAGCCGGATGGCAGCCTGGATTATGTGGTCGCCATGGTGGAGGACATCACCGAACGCAAACAGTCGGAACTCGCGCTGGAGAATAGCGAGAAACAGCTGCGTTTCGTCCTGCAAGGATCAGAACTCGGTTTTTGGGACTGGGATATCGCAGCCGGCAAAGTTGATCGAAACGAGCAGTGGGCCGAGATGCTGGGCTATACCCATGACGAAATCCAGCGGACAACCAAGCAGTGGACGGATTTCATTCATCCGGACGACCGTGAACGCGCCTGGAACTCCATCAATGCCGTGCTCGAAGGACGCTCCAACATGCATCGGCTTGAGTATCGGATGCTCCACAAGGATGGCAGCGTGCGGTGGATTTATGACCAGGCCAGCGTGATGCAGCGTGACGCTGATGGCAAGCCACTGCGCATGTGCGGGACCCATACGGACATTACCGAGCAAAAGCGGGAGGAACGTCGTCACGCCCTGGCCTTGGACGCCTCCAAAATCCTGGTATGGGAAATCGACTTTGCTACTGGCAAACTGGACTACGACAGCAGCGCCCTTCGCAGCCTGTGGCTGAGCGAAGCCAATGCGCCGGATACGCTGGAACGCTGGGTGGAGCGGGTACACCCCGACGACCGTCCGAATTTCATGGCGTTGGTGGAGCAGGCGCTGCAACCGGGTGAAGCGCCTGCCTTCGATTGTGAATACCGCCTTCAGCAACCCGGCGGCGACAGCCTCTGGGTGCATACGGTGGGCCGGGTGGTACATCGCGATGCGGCGGGCCACCCACTGCTGGGGGCGGGATATACGGTAAATATCGATGCGCGCAAGCAAGTCGAACTTGCCCTTGCCCAGGAGCGGCTGTTTTCTACCGAGACCATCAACGCACTTCCTGGTGTTTTTTACATGTTTGATGCCAGTGGCCGTTTCCTGCGCTGGAACCAGCATTTCAAAGAGATTACCGGCTACAGCGACAACGAACTGGCGACAAAGCGTGGGCCGGATTTCTTCTCCGGACTGGATCGGGAACGGATTGCTGCCGCCATGGAGGCGGTGTTCCGAGAGGGTACGACCAGCGTCGAGGCTGTATTCCGGAATCGGCACGGGCAAGGAACCCCCTACCTCTTTAGCGGCACCCGCATGGTGATGAATGGCAAAGCTTATCTGCTCGGTGTTGGTATCGACATCACCGAGCGCAAGCACACGGAAGTCGAACTGGAGCTGCACCGCCAGCATCTCGAAGAGTTGGTCGCAACGCGCACCACAGAGTTGGCATTGGCCAAGGACGCCGCCGAAGCCGCCAGTCGTGCCAAGAGCGTCTTCCTTGCCAACATGAGCCATGAGTTACGCACGCCGATGAACGGCGTGATGGGCATGATCGACATGGCCAGGCGACGTATGACCGACCCAACGGGACTGGACCAGCTCGGCAAGGCCAAGACCGCCGCCAGCACCCTGCTCGGCGTCCTCAACGACATCCTCGACCTCTCCAAGATCGAAGCCGAGCGCATGGTGCTGGAAGACGTGCCGCTACAACTCGCCGACACCATTGCCAACCTCGCCGATGTCCTCAACCACAAGGCCACTGAAAAGGGGGTCAAACTGGCCGTCGATTTGCCTGCCGATCTCGCCAACGCTCCTCTCAAGGGTGATCCGCTACGTCTCGGCCAGATCCTCATCAACCTCGTCGGCAATGCCATCAAATTCACCGAGCAAGGCGTGGTGACCCTGCGTGCCCGTTCGGTCGGCGCAACCCCCGAGGCCTTGCAAGTGCGTTTCGACGTCAGCGACACCGGCATTGGCATCGAGCCGGAGACGCAGGCGCGGCTGTTCCAGCCCTTCGAGCAGGCCGACAACAGCATGACCCGCAAATACGGCGGCACCGGACTCGGGCTGGCCATCTGCAAGCGGTTGGTGCAACTCATGGGCGGCGAAATCGGCGTCGAGAGCCGCGTCGGCCAGGGCAGCATCTTCTGGTTTGTTGTTCCCCTCAAGAAGCGGGAACGCAGTGCCGTCCCACCAGCGCCGACTTTTACGGGACTGACGGCAGAACAGCGCCTGCAGGAAGAATACGCGGGCACGCGCATTCTGCTGGCGGAAGATGAGCCGATCACTCAAGTCATCTCGTGTGCCTTGCTGGAGGATGTGGGGCTAATGGTCGATCTGGCTGAGGATGGCCAGCAGGCACTGGAACTGGCCAAGCAAACCCCTTACGCCCTGATCCTGATGGACATGCAAATGCCTGTCATGAACGGCGTCGAAGCCACTCGGGCAATCCGGACACTGTCCGGCTACGCGCAAACGCCGATCCTTGCCATGACCGCCAACGCCTTTGATGAGGATCGTCAGGTCTGCATAGATGCCAGCATGAACGACCATATCGTCAAGCCGGTCGATCCGCAGAAACTCTACGAGACCTTGCTGGCCTGGCTGGAGAAGCGTGGTCACTGATCGGCTGCTTGCCTCGGCTACCTGCCGTTGAACACATGATGGATCGACCGGTCGCAATAGGTCGCAAAGGTCCTTTCCGAAAACACTTCATGGGCTACATGGCAATGTGCCGTCCTGCCAGCGCTGACTTTCAGAGTCGTTCGATGCCCGGCAGGAACACTTCGGTGACAAGCAGCGGGCGGTCGAGCCGGCAGAAGCGCGAGCGGCGCGCCCACAGTGTCGGCAGGCGTTCGCCCAGCGCCGCGCAGGCATGGCGATGCAGGGGGTGGCCGGGGACGAGGCGGGCCGAACTGAGGGGGCCGCGGCAGATGGATGGGTCGGCGAACAGGGCGGCGCCCAAGGGACGAGAACCAATGGCCTGCGCCATGTGCCAGGCGCCGTTGAGGTCGCGTGGCGCGAGCACGCTGTGGGCGAACACCACGGGTACGTCGTCGGCGAGCAGCAGTACTTCGCGCGTCCAGGCATGGCGCCCGGCGGGGAGGCCGATCAGCGTGCATTCGTCGGCGAAGGGCAGGGCGCGCTGCTCGCCCAGCACCCGGACCTGAAACCGGCCGCAGCGCGCGACGATGCGGGCCGTGAGCGAGCCGGTGTCGGATAGCCAGGGATGGAGATAGGCAGGGGCGCCGGCCAGGGCGGGACGGGGCTTCCAGCGGAATTCCTGGCGTGACATACCTTGTGCGGCGTGTGCGGCGTGCGGCGCATCTTGTGGAAAGTGGCGCCGATGCTACCATAGGGCGCGTCGCCCTTTTTGTCTGTACATCCCCGTTCCGTCATGCAGTTCGTGCTCATCACCGGCCTGTCGGGTTCCGGCAAATCCATCGCGTTGAACGTGCTGGAAGATGCCGGTTACTTCTGCGTCGACAACCTGCCGGCGGCGCTGCTGTCCGGCTTGGCGGGCCACCTGATGCGCGAGGGCCATGAGCGCGTCGCCGTGGCGATCGACATGCGCGGCGGCAGCGGCATCGCCGCGTTGCCGCCACAACTGAAACAGCTCGCGGCCAACCAGATCGACGTGCGCATCATCTTCCTCGACGCGCGCGACGACGTGCTGATCCAGCGCTTTTCCGAAACCCGCCGCCGCCATCCGCTGGCGGACAACGACACGACGCTGGCCGAGGCCATCGCCGGGGAGCGCGAGGCGCTGGCCACGCTGCACGGGCTCGGGCACCGTATCGACACCAGCAACCTGCGGCCGAACGCGCTGCGCGGCATGGTGCGGGAGTTCATTGCGGTGGAGATGGATGGCCACGGCCTGATGCTGCTGTTCGAGTCGTTCGGCTTCAAGCATGGCCTGCCCCTCGATGCCGATCTCGTCTTCGACGTGCGCTGCCTGCCGAACCCGCATTACGATCCCGAGTTGCGCCCGCTGACGGGCCGCGACGGCCCGGTCATCGCCTTCCTCGAGGGGCAGCCGGAAGTGCACAAGATGTTCGAGGACATCCGCCGCTTCCTCGCCGACTGGCTGCCGGCCTATGAGCGCGACAACCGTTCCTACCTCACGGTCGCGCTCGGCTGTACCGGCGGCCAGCATCGTTCGGTGTGGTTCGCCGAGCAACTCGCGGCGCATTTCAGGGACCAGGCGCGCGTGCTGGTCCGGCACCGCACGCTGGCCGAGTGAAAACCCGCTGGCTGGCCCTGCTGCGGCCGGGTGACTGGGCCGTCACGCTCGGCGCGGCCGTGGTCGTGGGCGCGTCCTTTCCCTGGCTCTGGTCTGGCGGCCAGGCCGAGCGCGCCGTCGTGCGGCTC
>CAZTWA010000035.1:0-5721 GCA_964617225.1 uncultured Methyloversatilis sp. | reverse complement strand
GTCCTTTCCCTGGCTCTGGTCTGGCGGCCAGGCCGAGCGCGCCGTCGTGCGGCTCGATGGCAAGGTGGTCGCCGAGTTTCCGCTTTCCGCGCCGCGCCGCTATGCCGTGACGGGTCCGCTCGGCGAGACGCTGATCGAGATCGCGCCCGGACGCGCGCGTGTGCTGTCCGACCCCGGGCCGCGCCAATATTGCGTGCAGCAGGGTTGGCTCACGCGCCCCAACGCGATCGCCATCTGTGCGCCGAACCACGTGAGCCTCAGCCTTTCCGGTCGCGATACCACGCATGACAGCCTCAACTATTAATCCCCCCTCCGAAGAGCCGGCTTCGCCGTCTCCTCCCCCCCAGGGGGGCGAGAAATTCTTGGGGCGGCCCGGCGAATTTCTTGAACTCAAGGTCACGGATACCGACCGTCGCATCGCCCGCTATGCGGCGGCGGCGATCGCGCTCTCCGTCGTCGAGGCGGCGCTGCCTTCGCCGCTGCCCGGCGTCAAGCCGGGGCTGGCCAACATCGTGATCCTGATCGTGCTGATGCGCCACGGCTGGCGCGATGCCGCCTGGGTCGCGGTGTTGCGGGTCATCGCCGGCAGCCTGCTGGTCGGCCAGTTCCTCGCGCCTGGCTTCTTCCTCGCGCTCGCGGGAACGCTGGCCAGCCTCGCCATGCTCGCCATCGCGGTGCGCCTGCCGCGCCGTGCGTTCGGGCCGGTGACGGCGAGCGTGCTGGCCGCCTTCGCCCACATCGGCGGGCAACTGCTGTTGGCCCGCCTGTGGCTGGTGCCGCACGATGGCGTATTCCTGCTGGCGCCGGTGTTTGGCCTCTCCGCCCTCGTTTTCGGTATTGTGAACGGCCTCATCGCCGCGAAACTGCTGAAAGAAAATCAGGAATGAACAAGACTGTTGCCGTCGCCTGGACTGGCGCGTCCGGCCTGCCCTACGGTCTGCGCCTCGTCGAGTGCCTGCTTGCCGCCGGGTGCCGCGTCTGGCTGATGTACTCGCAAGCCGCGCAGATCGTCGCGAAGCAGGAGACCGATCTCGTGCTGCCCGCGCAGCCACGCGAAGCACAGCGCCTGCTGGCCGAGCGCTTCGGTTTGGTGGGTGAGGGGGCGGGCCGCCTGCAGGTCTTCGACCGCAATGACTGGAACGCACCGCCGGCGTCGGGCTCGAACCCGCCCGATGCCTACGTGATCTGCCCCTGCACGATGGGCACGCTCGCCGAAGTTGCCGCCGGCACGGCCAAGGACCTGATCACGCGCGTGGCGGATGTCGTGCTCAAGGAAGGCAAGACGCTGGTCCTGGTGCCGCGCGAGACGCCGTTCTCGGCGATCCATCTCGAGAACATGCTGCGGCTGTCGCGCGCCGGCGCGGTGATCCTGCCGCCGAACCCGGGCTTCTACCATCGCCCGACCGACATCGGTGGGCTGGTCGATTTCGTCGTCGCGCGCATCCTCGACCGGCTCGGCGTCGCCCATGCGCTGATGCCCCGCTGGGGCAGCGAACGCGAGTGAGCACGATGGAGATCCCGCTGTTCCTGCTCAACACGGTGCTGCATTCCGGCGGGCGGCTGGCGCTGCGCGTCTTCGAGCCGCGCTACATGGACATGGTCAAGGACTGCCTGCGCGCCAACGCGCCCTTTGGCGTTTGCCTGATCAAGGCAGGTGGTGAGGTGGCGAGCCCGGAAGCGGGTGCGGCCGAACCCCATGCGGTCGGCACGCTGGCGACGATCGCCGACTGGGACATGCCGCAACTGGGCATCCTCAACATCACCGCACACGGCGGCCAGCGCTTTCGCATCCGGGAACACCGCACGCTGGACAACCAGTTGGTGCGCGCCGCGGTCGAGTTGCTGCCTGACCCGCCAGTGAAGCCGGTTCCCGGCGACTATGCGCGCCTCGTGCCGATGCTGCGCGCGTTGCTCGAATCCCTCGAAGACAAGCCGCCGGAGCCGTACCACTTCTTCGATGCCGCCTGGGTGGCGGACCGTTGGGCGGAGATGCTGCCGCTGCCGATGGCCCGGCGCCAGGAAATCCTCGAACTCGACGACGGCGTGGCGCGGCTCGACGCGATCTACCGGTTCCTGGAAGAAAACTAGCCCACCACGCGGTCGGCAATGTCGACGCGCACGGACGGGCGGTCGAGCACGGCCGCGACCGCGTTGGCGTACTGCTGCGTCCACTCGCCCGGGCTGGCGAAGCGCTTCTCGCCAGCGTAGTGGGCGATGCCGAGGATGCGATCGAGCACCAGCACCTTGCCCATCGGATTGGTCGGTTCGCACTCGAGCGCCTCCCACTGGGCGTCGAGCCAGCGGTTGGCGTCCTCGCGCGACAGGCCGGCGTGGGCGATGAGTTCGTAATCGCGGCTGCGGTCGAAGACGACGGTGACGATGCTGGACATGGCGATCTCCTGACGAGGGTTCCGACCCCAATTCTGACGGCGAAGGGCGCCAGTGAAAAGTCGCGGCGGCGACAATTGGGTGAAATCGTCGCGTGGGCGCCGTCCTGCCAGCGCTGACTTTCGACTTGGGCTTGATGGTTTGACAAGCGCCCGGCGCGCGGATAGATTACTGACCGTTTAGTCAGTAAAGCCTTCCGACCCGCATGCCCAAAACCAGCACCATCGCCTGCCACAGCGCGAAACCCGCGCATCGCCGCCGCAAGGAAGCCCGTCCCGCCGAACTGACGGCGGCGGCGCTCGACCTCTTCGTCGAGCGCGGCTACGCCGCGACCCGCCTCGACGATGTGGCGGCGCGCGCGGGCGTTTCGAAAGGCACGCTCTACCTCTACTTCGACAGCAAGGAAGCGCTGTTCAAGGCGGTCGTGCGCGAAGGCCTGTTGCCGGCATTGGCCGAAGGCGAGGCGTTGGTGAGCGGTTTCACGGGCGGTTCCGAGACGCTGCTGCGCGAGGTGGCTACCGGCATGTGGGCGTTGATCGGGGCGCAGCGCATCGGCGGCATCCCGAAGCTGATCTTTGCCGAGGCGCGCAATTTCCCCGAGATCGCGCAGTTCTACGAGCAGGAAGTGATCCAGCGCGGTACCGCTCTGATCCGCAGTGTCATCGCGCGCGGCGTCGCGCGCGGCGAATTCCGTCCTGTTGACATCGATGCGACGGTGTTGCTCGTCATGGCGCCGGTGCTGATGCGCATGATCTGGCGCCATTCGCTGGATATCTGTTGTGCGACGGGTGTCCCGGATGACACCTACTTTGCCGAATACTTCGAGTTGATGCTGCGCGGCCTGCGCACCGATGCGGCAGGAAAGGCCAGTCGATGAACCCACGCATCCTGACAGCACTTTGCGCCCTGGCCCTGCTTGCTGCCTGTGGCAAGCAGGAAGCTCCGCCTGCCGCCGTCGTGCCAGTGCCGACCTTTGCGCTGCAGGCCGTCGCCGAGGTGGCAGCTTATCCGGAACGCAGCGCGCCGGCCGCCGTGGTCGGCAAGAATGAGGCGCGACTCTCAGCCGAAGTCGCGGCAACGATTCGGGCATTGCCCGTCGATGTCGGCCAAAAGGTGAGCAAGGGCGAGGTCGTCGCCCGGCTCGATCCGCGTGATGCCGAACTCGCGCTCGAGCGTGCCGCCGCTGCCCTGGCGCAGTCGCAGGCGCGCCACGCCCAGGCAACAGCACAGTTCGAGCGGGCCCGGACGCTACGCGACAAGAATTTTTACTCAGCCGAGGCGCTGACTCTGCGCGAGACGGAACTCGCCGCCGCCGCCGCCGACCTGCGCGCCGCGAAAGCGCAGCACGAGACGGCCCGGCGGGCGCTCGCCAAGCACACGCTGCGCGCGCCGTTCACTGCTGTCGTGCGCGCGCGCAGCGGCCAGGTCGGCGAACTCGCCGCGCCCGGCACGGTGCTGCTGACGCTGGTGGATGCGCAGGCCGTCGAACTGGCTGTGCAATTGCAGCCGCGCGATGCGGAATCGCTCACAGGTGCCGTCACGCCGGAGCTGACTTTCGTGGCCGGCGACGAGCGTCATCCGCTCAAGTTGTTGCGCGTCTCGCCGACGCTCAATCGCGAATCCCGCAGCGTCGAGGCACGCCTGCTCTTCGTTGGTCCGCCGCCCGCCGCCGGCACCGAAGGCCGGCTGCTCTGGCGCGATGCGCGCTTCCATCTGCCGGCCGAACTGCTGGTGCGGCGCGCAGGCCGCTATGGTGTGTTCGTTGCCGAAGCAGGCAAGGCGCGCTTCCATGTGCTGCCGCAGGCGCAGGAAGGCCGTCCGGCAGTGCTCGACCTGCCGCCGGAAACGCGGATCGTCACGCAGGGACGCCATGCCCTGCAGGAGGGCATGGCGCTTAAATGAAGGTGTATCGGCAGCTGCTGGAGAATCATCCGCTGGCGAACATCGCCTTCGCGGTGGTGCTGTTGCTGGGCATCTTCGCTTACCTGACGATGCCGCGCGAGCAGGATCCGGAGATCAATTTCAACTGGGTGGTGATTACCACCGTCCTGCCCGGTGCCTCGGCCGAGGATGTGGAGAAGCGCGTCACCAAGCCGCTCGAGGATGCGATCAAGGGCGTCGCCGACGTGCGCTTCTCGATGTCGTCCTCGCGCGAGAACGTTTCGAACATCCTCGTGCGCTTCCGCGAGATTTCGGAGCGCACGTTCGACAAGCGCGTGAACGACCTGCGGCGCGACATCCAGAACAAGGCGAAGAGCGAACTGCCGGCCGAGGCCAAGGATCCGCGCGTGATCGAGATCACCACCTCCAATGGTTTCCCGACCGCGCTGGTGCTGGTGACCGGCCAGGCGTCCGACGAGGTGCTGCGCTATCGGGCGCGGACGCTGCGCGACGATTTCGAGCGCATGGCCGGTGTTGACCAGGTGTTCGCCACCGGCTTGCGCGATCCGGAACTGCTCGTCGAATTCGATCCGGCGGCGCTGGCGAATCGCGGCCTGAACGGCAGCGACGTCGCCGATGCCAGCTTTGCCTGGTTCCGCGACACTTTCGCCGGCAAGATCGAAACCGGCCAGGGCGAGGGACGCGATGCCTGGCTGGTGCGCGTGGTCGGGCAGGACGTCGATCCCGAACGCGTGGCGCAGATCCCGGTGGGCATGGGCCGCAACCAGGTGCCGCTGGCCAGCGTGGCCGAAGTGTCGCGCGCCCGCGCCAAGGCCGGCAGCCTCGCCAGCCACGAAGGCAAGCCGGCCGTGATGCTGGCCATCAACAAGAAAAGCCGCACCAACACGCTTGACCTGATCGCGCGCATCAACAGCTTCATCGCGGCCAGGAACCCGACCCTGGCGAGCGAGGGCATCCAGCTGCAGCTGCTTGACGACCAGACGATTCCGACGCGCGAATCGATCCGCATCATGGAGTCAAACGCGCTCGTCGGCCTGCTGGTCGTGCTGGCGATCAGTTGGCTGTTCCTCGGCGGACGGATTGCCGTGCTGGTGGCGCTGGGCATCCCGTTTTCGCTGGCGGGCACTTTTGCCGTGCTCGCAGCGCTGGGCTACACCCTCAACATTTCCGTGCTGCTGGGTGTGGTGATCGCGCTCGGCATGCTCGTCGACGATGCCGTCGTGGTCGTCGAGGCGATCTACTACAAGATGCAGCGCGGCATGGCCGC
Source organism: uncultured Methyloversatilis sp. (assembly GCA_964617225.1). Taxonomy (GTDB): domain Bacteria; phylum Pseudomonadota; class Gammaproteobacteria; order Burkholderiales; family Rhodocyclaceae; genus Sulfuricystis. Next base: position 164 of record CAZTWA010000035.1, on the reverse strand, counting down.
GCTGGCGGCGAGCATCGACGCGATGCGCGAAGTGTTCGCGCCGGTCACTTCGTCGGTACTGACGACGATGGCGGCCTTCCTGCCGCTGATGCTGCTGCCGGGCATCGTTGGCAAGTTCATGTTCATCATTCCCTTCATCGTCACGCTGGCGCTGGCGATCAGCC
>CAZTWA010000034.1:0-18204 GCA_964617225.1 uncultured Methyloversatilis sp. | reverse complement strand
TAGAGGTCCTCGAGGCGCTGCTTGGTTTCGGCGTTCTCGACCTCGGCGCGCAGCTCGGGGGTCAGCTTGCCCTGCTCCTCGATGCTGGCGAGCACGGCCGCGCGCCGCTCCTCCAGTTCGCGCAGGTAGATCAGCCGCTCTTCGAGCAGGCGCAGCTGGGTATCGTCGAGATTGCCGGTCGCCTCCTTGCGGTAGCGGGCAATGAAGGGCACGGTCGCCCCGCCATCAAGCAGCTGGACGGCGGCCATGACCTGGTTCGGGTGGGCGCCGAGCTCATCGGCGATGCGTTGTTCGATCGAAGGCAGCATGGTTTCGGCTGAAATGAAAAGGGGCGCACAGTACCGCAAGCAGGAAGGCGGCGCAAACCGCGCGCACGGGGAGGCTGCATATAGCGATTGCCCGATTTATTCGCTTGTAATAAGCTCGGGGGCAATCAGGGAGGCATTCAAATACAAGCATGTTGAAACTACGACGATTTTTTTCTCGCGCCGGCGGGCTGCTGGCAATCGCGGCTGGATTGATGATTCACCCCGCGTGTCATGCCGCGGACAATGCCTGGAACACGGATCGCCTCGTCATCAAGGGCTTCGGTACGCTGGGCCTCGCCCGCGCCGACAGCGATACCGCCGAGTTTGTCCGCGACCTGTCCCAGCCGCGCGGCTTGACGAAGGATTGGTCCTCGCAGGTCGACTCGCTCGTCGGTTTGCAGGCCAACCTCAAGCTTGGCGAGCAGACCGAAGGCGTCGTTCAGTTGATCAGCCGCTACCGTTACGATGGCAGCTACCGTCCGGAGGTTTCGTGGGCCTTCCTGCGCCACGAGTTCACGCCGGATGCCCAGGTGCGCGTCGGGCGCCTGGGCACCGAGTTCTACATGCTCGCCGACTCGCGCCTGATCGGCTACGCCAACACGACCGTGCGTCCCCCGCCGGACTTTTACGGCCCGCTGATCTTCAGTTATTTCGACGGGCTGGATGTGAGCGGCAGCCTGGACCTGGGACAGGGCCTGCTGCGCGGCAAGCTGTTCGCCGGCCGCTCCCCGGAGCAATCGCCATTTTTCGAACCGGTGACCTGGGACCTGTCCGGCTCCCGCCTGATCGGGGGCCATCTGGATTACTTCATCGGCCCGTGGCAATTCCGCCTCGCCCGAGCGGAGGTCAAGTTTTCCTCGCATGAACTACCGTTGAACTATCTTGCGGGCCTTTACTTCCCGGGCCTCGACATCATCGCGCTGGCCCCGGAACTCAGCACGATCCGCACGACCTCGCGCTTCGACTCGCTGGGCATCGTCTATGAGCAAGGCCCGCTGCGCGTCCAGACCATGTTCGGCCGCATCCGGCATGAATCCGCAGCCTACGAAGATTCCCGGGCAGGTTTCATCATCGGCTCTTACCGAATCGGCAAGTTCACCCCCTATCTGGGCTATTCGACAGCCCGATCCACCCGCGGGACGATTTCATCGCCTTTACCTGCCCCGATCGATATGATCGTGCAGGAAATCACCGCTGGAACACATGTCGACCAACACACGACGACACTGGGCGTCCGCTGGAATTTTCACGAGAACTATGCCCTGAAAGTCCAGTACGACGCCCTGCAGGGCGCCAGGGATTCCAAATTCTTCTTCCGCGGACCGAATCCTGCATGGGACGGCCGCATGAAGGTATTGAGCGTCGCTCTGGATTTCGCGTTCTAGCCGCCCATGCCCATCCGCCGCATCCTCCTCATCGCATCCGCGCTTCTGGGCAGCCTGGCGGTCCATGCGGAGATCGTGGTGGTGGTGGATGCCCATTCGGGCGTGACCCAGTTGACGCAGGACCAGGTCATCAACATCTACCTCGGCCGCCATCGCAAGCTGCCCAACGGCATTGCTGCCCAGCCCATCGACCAACCCGCCAGCGAAAGCCTGCGTGCCGACTTCTACCGGAAGCTGGTGGACAAGGAACCGAGCGAGATCAACGCCTACTGGGCGCGGCTGCATTTTTCCGGCAAGACTTCCCCACCCGTCCAGGCCCATTCGGCAAACGACGTCCTGAAGCACGTCATCGAAAAGCCCGGCGGCATCGGCTATCTCGACCGGAGCCAGGCCGACGCGCGCGTACGTATCGTGCTGGCCTTGCCGCAATGAAACTCCTGCCCAAAGACGGCATCGTCAACCGGTCCATCCTGATTACACTGCTTGCCTTCCTGGTCGCAGGCATCGGTGTCGTCACCTACACCTCTTACGCGACCGGCGTGCGCGCCAGCCAGACCGTCGATACCCGGCTGAACCAATTGCTGGACACCGTGCAGAGCACGGTGCGGATCGCCTGTTTTCTCAAGGACACCGATCTCGCCAAGGAAGTCTCGATGGGCCTGCTGAGCAATTCGGAAGTATGGCGCGTCACGATCCTGGCCGACGAAGAGATGCTTGCGGACCAGAGCCGGACGGATGCCCCGCACGCACCCGCACTGGCCGACCTGCGCCTCAACACGCTCGAGCGCCCGATCCACTCGCCGTTCACGCCGGACAAGGTCGTCGGCAAAGTCCGCCTCGAGCCCAATCCGGAAGTCATCGCCGCGCAACGCACCGCGGACATCCTGCTCGCCGTCAAGCAGCTGGTCTGGCAACTGCTGCTGGTGTCGGTCGCCATCGTCACCGCGCTGATCGTCTTCGTCGTGCGGCCAATCTCGCGCATGTCGCTGGTCCTCCACCAGATGGATCCGATGACAGGCGATCGACTGTCCATGCCCCCCGGACACGAGAACACGGAAATCGGCCACCTCGTGTCCGACATCAACCAACTCTCCGATCATCTGGTCACCGCCCTCAACGAAGCGCGGGAAGCCCGCCTGGCAGCCGAGGCGGCTTCGGATGCCAAAGGCCACTTCCTCGCCAACATGAGCCACGAGATCCGCACGCCGCTCACGGCCGTGCAGGGCTTCGCGCGCATCGGTGCACGCGACAGCCACGACGCGGCCAGCCGCGAAACCTTCAACCGCATTTTCGATGCCGGCACCCACTTGCTGGGCGTCATCAACGACATCCTCGATTTCTCCAAGATCGAGGCCGGCAAGCTGCTGGTCGAAAGCCGCCCCTTCCGCCTTGCCGAGATCACGGGCGAAGCCATGGCCCTCATCAGCGCACGCGCCGCCGAAAAAGGCCTCGAAGTGCATCTCCGGCCCAGCACCGACCTGCCCGAGTGGGTGTTGGGCGATCCGATGCGCATCCGCCAGATTCTCGCCAACCTGCTTTCAAATGCCATCAAGTTCAGCCGCCATGGCAGCATCGACCTCACCGTGCTGCGCGCCGAGGACGAAATCTGGTTCGCCGTGCGCGACGAGGGCATCGGCATGACGGAAGAAGAAATCTCGCGCCTGTTCCGTCCCTTCGAGCAGGCCGACAGCTCGACCACGCGCAAATACGGCGGTACCGGCCTGGGCCTGTCGATTTCGATGAATCTCGCCAGCCTGATGGGCGGCACCATCCAGGTCGTCAGCACACCCTGGCGCGGCAGCACCTTCACCCTGCAACTGCCCCTCAAGGAAACCACCCTGCCCCACCCCGGCGACGCCGAACTGGACCTGAAATTCGACCTGAAGGGCAAGCTTGCGGGCTTCCACATCCTCGCGGCCGAGGACATCGAAGCCAACCGCCTGATCCTTGCCGACATGCTCGACGAGTCCGGCGCCACCCATGTCTTCGCCGAAAATGGCCGTGCCGCGCTGGAACAGGTCGTCGCCGCCCCGCACACCTTCGACGTGGTGCTGATGGACGTGCAGATGCCCGAGATGGACGGCAACGAGGCGACGCGCCGCATCCATGAAATCGTGCCGACCCTGCCCATCATCGGCCTGACGGCCCACGGCCTGACGCAGGACCGGGCCACCTGCCTCGCCGCCGGCATGAAGGACCACATCACCAAGCCGATCGACCCGAAGGCGCTGATCACGTCCATCCTCTGCTGGGCGACACCGGGACGCATCCTGAGCAAACCGCAGCCCGTCAGCACGACACCCGAAGCGCCGCCCCCGAGTCCCGCCCATGCGCCGGACGGCGCACCCATCGATTGGGAACTCCTCGACCGGCGCTTCAAAGGCAAGCGCAGCTTCGTCCTCAAGATCTTCGGCAGCACGCTCACGGAACATGCCGATGCCGCCGACCGGCTGCGTACCCTCGCGGCTGCGAAAGATTTCGAGGGGCTGGCCTTTTATGCGCACACCCTCAAGGGCGTCTTCGGCAACCTCGCCGCCACGCCCAGCCAGGAATTCGCCGCGCGCGTCGAAATGGCCGCACGGCAGCAGGACGCAGCCGGCTTCGCCCTCGCCGACGAACTCGCCAATCTCATCACTCCCCTGTTCGCGGAACTGCAGCGCCACATCAACGCAGGCTGAAAGTCAGCCCTGGTGGGACGGCTCTCTGGCGCGCGAAGGTCGCCGCGCCTGCGTGCGGCGGGTATGCTTGATCTTTTTCCAACGGAGAATGCAGCCATGGCGATGGACGTAATCGACTACACCCTCCACGGCGACGACATGCAGTGCGTCGAAATCGAACTCGACCCCGGCGAAGCGGCGATCGGCGAAGCCGGCAGCCTGATGTTCATGGAAGACGGCATCGAGATGGACACCGTCTTCGGCGACGGTTCGGCGCAGCACAGCGGCGTCTTTGGCAAGCTGCTCGGCGCCGGCAAGCGGCTCATCACCGGCGAATCGCTGTTCACTACCGTCTATGTCAATGAAGGCCAGGGCAAGAAGAAGCTCGCCTTCGCCGCGCCCTACACCGGCAAGATCATTCCCTTCGACCTGAGGCAGCACGGCGGCACGCTGGTCTGCCAGAAAGACGCCTTCCTCTGCGCCGCCAAGGGCGTCGCGCTCGGCATCGCCTTCCAGAAACGGCTCGGCGCCGGCTTCTTCGGCGGCGAGGGCTTCATCATGCAGAAGCTGGAAGGCGACGGCCTCGCCTTCTGCCACTCCGGCGGCACGGTGCTGGAACGCACACTGGCGCCGGGCGAGGTACTGCGCGTCGACACCGGCTGCGTCGTCGCCTACACGACGGGCATCGACTTCGACATCCAGTTCGTCGGGGGCATCAAGACGGCATTGTTCGGGGGCGAGGGATTGTTCTTCGCGGTGCTGAAAGGCCCGGGCACGGTCTGGCTGCAGTCCCTGCCTTTCGCGCGACTCGCCTCGCGCATCTTCGCCGCGGCGCCACTGTCGCAGGGCGGCGCGGGCCGGGGCGGCGAACAGGGTGGCCTGCTCGGCACACTCCTGAACGGCAAGAACTGAGCGCTGCTCAGTAGTGCGGCGGGATCTCGTCGCGCAGGCTGCGCTGCTCGGTGGGGATAGCCTGCAGGACGAGCTGGCGCAGCTCGCGCACGATGCGTTCGAGCTGGTCGATGCGCTCCTGTTGCCGATAGACCGTCGTGTTGAGGGTTTCGAGCAGGTCCTCGGCAAAGGCCAGCTTGACCTCGAGTTCGGTGACGCGGTCTTCCATCACTCCGCCTCCTGAACGACCAGTTTCGGCTGCATGAGCATCGTCGCGCGCGTCTCGGGCGTTTCCAGGCTGATGCGACCCAGGGCTCCCGAACGATAATCGGTCAGCAGGATCATCGCCGCCTTCTCCAGATCGAGTTCACCACTCCGCCCTTTGAAAATGCAGCCACGCTTCTTCGCCACGGCCTCGACGACGCCGACGGCATCCAATGCTCCGAGTACAGGGGGATCGATCTTGTAGCGCGCCGCGAGCAGCGCCGGATAACGCGCCAGCAGGATGCCGGCAAGGAAGGTCGCAACCTCCTCGTCGATCACGGCATTGCGGCCGATTGCGTGGCTGGCGGCGAGCATGTAGCCATCCGCATCGTGCTCGATCTTCGGCCACATCAGCCCCGGCGTGTCGGTGATCGTCATGCCGGGGCCGAGGTCGAAGCTCTGCTGGCTCTTGGTCACCGCCGGCTCATCGCCGACGGCGGCGATACGCCGCTTGAGCAGCGCGTTCATCAGCGTCGACTTGCCGACGTTGGGGATGCCCATGATCAGCATGCGCAACGGCTTGGTGTTGTCGCCGGGGTTGTTGTTCCTGTGCGGCGCGAGCTGGCGGCACAGCGTGGTCACGCGGGCCGCATCGCCCGGTTTCTTGCAGGAAATGGCGACGGCCTTCACGCCGGGCTGCTTCCCGTAGTACTCGAGCCAGGCCGCCGTCGCGGCCGGATCGGCGAGATCGGCCTTGTTCAGCAGCTTGAGGCAGGGACGCTGGCGATGCTCGCGCAACTGGCGGATCATCGGGTTGCTGCTCGCCTCGGGCAGGCGGGCGTCGAGCACCTCGATGACGACGTCGATGTAGGCCATGGTCTCGGCGGCCTTTTTGCGCGCCGAGGTCATGTGGCCGGGGAACCACTGGATGGTCATTGCAGGTTCTGGATACGTGCGGGACGCGATTATCGCATTGACCGGTGAAAGTCAGTGCTGGCGAGACGGCTCAAGCCGCCTCGCCGCCAGCATGGAGACGGCACCTGCCCGGCTAACCACCCCCGCGCTGCATCGCCCGGTCCATGCGGGCGAGCATGGCTTGCTGCTGTTCGGCGGTGCCCGCCGTGAAGCGGATGCGCACCTCCAGCCGCGGCAGGCGCAGCAGGGCAATGACGCGCGGCGGCAGTGGCGCGGTGACGATCTCCATCGTCGCACCCTCATGCTCGACCCGGTATTGTCCCGCGCGTTCATGCACGCCCGAGGGAAACGCGAACAGCAGCCCGTGACGGAACTCCTGTTCCGTCGCCGCCATGTCACGCACCCGTATTTCATCGCTCATGGATTGCAGCCTATCATGCGTCCATGGCGCGCAAACCGATGACCGCACTCGACACTGCCCTGCGCTGGACCAACGTGATCCTGCGCGGCCTGCATCTGGTCGCCGTGATCCTGCTCGGCGCCGCCCTGCTCGGCGCGCAACTGGATGCCGGCCAGGCCGCGATCGGCGTCGCGGCCACCGGCTTCGCCATGTTCGGCCTCGACATCTGGCGCAAGCCGCAGCACCTGCGCGAAGCCGCCGGCCTCGCGGTCCTGGGCAAGCTGATCCTCGTCGCCTGGATGGCGCTCGACGCGTCCGCCCGCCCGGTGCTGTTCTGGCTGATCGTCGCCGGATCGGCTCTCTCCGCCCACGCGCCGGCCCGTTTCCGCCATGCGGTCCTGATTGGCAATGATTCGCATTGAAGTGGCAATTTCATTATGCTAGCCTTTGCATAATTCAGTTTGCCGGCAACTCTAGGCAGAACATCGCCGGCAGCACTGAAGATAACAACAATGACAGGAGATGAGAGATGCAGAAATCGCTGCACATCGACGCCAACAAGTGCACGGGCTGTTTGCAGTGCGAAATGGCTTGTTCATACGAAAACTACGGCGTGTTCAACCCCGCCAAATCCCGCATCAAGGTCTTCAACTTCGAACATGAAGGCCGCAAGGTGCCCTACACCTGCACGCAGTGCGCCGAAGCCTGGTGCCTCAACGCCTGCCCGGTCGACGCGATCCGCGTCGATGCCGCCACCGGCGCCAAGGTGGTGAATGCCGCCACCTGTGTCGGCTGCAAGGTCTGCACCATCGCCTGTCCGTTCGGCACAGTGAATTACGTCGCCGAAACCGGCAAGGTGCAGAAATGCGACCTGTGCGGCGGCGATCCCGCCTGCGCGACCGCCTGCCCGACCGGGGCCATCACCTACGTCGATGCCGACTGGACCGGGCTCGACAAGATGCGCGCCTGGGCCGGCAAGACCGACAACGCAACGCGCGCCAGCGCCTGAACGAAGGAGAACAATCATGGCATGGACTCGCAAAGTTCTGCGCGTTGACCTGACCAAGGGCACGTGCACCCCCGAACCGCTCAACATGGAATGGGCGCAACAGTATCTCGGCCAGCGCGGACTGGCCACCAAGTATTTCATCAGCGAGGTCGATCCCAAGGTCGATCCGCTCTCGCCCGCCAACAAGCTGATCATGACCACCGGACCGCTGACCGGCACGCCCGCCTCCACCGGCGGCCGCTACTCGGTCGTCACCAAGGGCGCACTGACCAACGCGATCGCCTGCTCGAATTCCGGCGGCTATTTCGGCGCCGAACTGAAGTTCGCCGGCTGGGACATGATCATCTTCGAAGGCAAGTCGCCGAAGCCGGTTTATCTCTCGATCGAAAACGACAAGGCCGAACTCAAGGACGCCAGCCACCTCTGGGGCACGACGACGTGGCATACCGAGGAAACCATCAAGAAGGCGCATCAGGATCCGCAGGTGCGCGTCTGCAGCATCGGCCGCGCCGGCGAGAACGGCGTGCTCTATGCCTGCATCGTCAATGACCTGCACCGGGCCGCCGGCCGCTCGGGCGTCGGCACCGTGATGGGCTCGAAGAACCTCAAGGCCGTCGCGATTCGTGGCACGCTGGGCACGTCGAGCATCAAGGACCCGAAGGCCTTCATGGCCGCGGCCGCCGCCGGCAAGAAGGTGCTCGCCGAGAACGCCGTCACCGGCCAGGGTCTGCCCACCTACGGCACGCAGGTACTGATGAACGTCATCAACGAAATGGGCGCCCTGCCGACCCGCAACCACCGCGACGTGCAGTTCGAGGAAGCGCGCAAGATCTCTGCCGAAGCGATGGCCGAGAAGCGCCCGTCCGACGGCAAGTCGCACCTCGTCACCAACGCCGCCTGCTTCGGCTGCACCATCGCCTGCGGCCGCATCTCCAAGATCGACGAGAAGCACTTCAGCGTCGTCAACAAGCCCGAGTACTGGGGCGCTTCCGGCGGCCTCGAGTACGAAGCCGCCTGGGCGCTCGGCGCCGCCAACGGCGTGGGCGACCTCGAAGCCCTGCAGTACGCGAACATGATCTGCAACGAAGATGGTTTCGACCCGATCTCCTTCGGCGCCACCGTCGGCGCAGCGATGGAACTCTACGACCTCGGCATCCTGAAGGCGTCGGACATCGGCATGGACGCGCCCTTCGGCTCGGCCCAGGCGCTGTGCGAACTCGCGCAGATGACCGCGAAGGGCGAAGGCTTCGGCAAGGAACTCGGCCAGGGTTCGGCGCGCATGTGCGCCAAGTACGGCCGGCCCGAGCTGTCGATGTCGGTGAAGAAGCAGGAATTCCCCGCCTACGACTCGCGCGGCATCCAGGGCATGGGCCTCACCTACGCCACCTCGAACCGCGGCGCCTGCCACCTGCGCAGCTACACCGTCGCTTCCGAAGTGCTGGGTATCCCGGTCAAGACCGACCCGCTCGTCACCGAGGGCAAGGCCGATCTGGTCAAGGCCTTCCAGGACGCCACCGCGGTGTTCGACTCGGCCGGCATCTGCATCTTCACCTCGTTTGCGTGGTCGCTGGCCGATGTGCAGCCGCAGATCGCCGCCGCCTGCGAAGGCGACTGGACGATGGAGAAGCTCAACGAAGTCGGCGAGCGCATCTGGAACATGGAGCGCCAGTTCAACCTCGCGGCCGGCTTCACCGCCAAGGACGACGACCTGCCGCCGCGCCTCAAGACCGAACCGGCCAAGACCGGCCCGGCCAAGGGGCTGGTGAATGGCATCGACAAGATGCGCCCCGAGTATTATCAGGTGCGCGGCTGGGATGCCGACGGCGTTCCAACCAAGGACACGCTCGGACGCCTGGGGCTGTAATCCAACCTGAATAAAGGGGCCGCCGCCAACCGTGGTTGGCCGGCCCCTTTTGATTTGAGGAACCGCACATGAAACACATCATCATCGGCAACGGTCCGGCCGGCGTGGTCGCCGCCGAAACCCTGCGCCGCCTGCAGCCCGACGCCGAGATCGCCCTGATCGGCGACGAAGCCGAGCCACCCTATTCGCGCATGGCGATCCCCTATTTCCTCCAGGGCAACATCACCGAGGACGGCACGCACCTGCGCAAGACGCACGACCATTACGCGACGCACGGGATCCACCTGATCGAGGGCCGCGTCACCTGCATCGACTCGGCCGTGAAGCAACTCCAGTTCGAATCGGGCGAGCGCATCCACTACGACACACTGCTGATCGCCACGGGCTCACATCCGATCCGGCCGAACGTGCCCGGCATGGACCTGCCCAACGTGCATACCTGCTGGACGCTCGACGATGCGCGCGCCATCGCGGCAAAGGCAAAGTCCGGCAGCCGCGTGCTGCAGCTCGGCGCCGGCTTCATCGGTTGCATCATCATGGAAGCCCTCGCCGCGCGCGGCGTGAAGCTGACGGTTGTCGAAATGGGCGACCGCATGGTGCCGCGCATGATGACCGCGAAGGCTGGCGCGATGATCCGGCAGTGGGCCGAGAAAAAGGGTGTCGCCGTGCATGTGAATACGGCCATCACCGCCATCGAACAGAACGGCGATGCGCTGAAAGTGAAAGTCAGCCCCGGCGGGACGGCACTGGATGCCGATTTGGTGATCAGCGCGGCCGGCGTGCGGCCCAACATCGACTTCCTCGCCGGCAGCGGCATCGAGGTCGGCCGGGGCATCCGCGTCGACAGCGCCATGCGCACGACGGTGCCGGACATCTACGCGGCCGGCGACGTCACCGAAGCCATCGGCTTCCACTCCGGCCAGCCCGAGCTCAACGCCATCCAGCCCAATGCCGCCGACCAGGCGCGTATTGCGGCGCACAACATGGCGGGCGGCGCAACCGAACTGCAGGGCAGCCTCGCCATCAACGTGCTCGATACCCTCGGCCTGATCTCGACCTCCTTCGGCCACTGGCAAGGGGAGGGGGATGGCGTCGAACTCGTCGATGAGGCGAATTTCCGCTACCTCTCGCTGCAGTTCAAGGGCGACGTGCTGATCGGCGCGACGAGCATCGGCTGGACCGACCACGTCGGTGCGCTGCGCGGCCTGATCCAGACCCGCCAGCCGCTCGGCGCCTGGAAAGAGCGGCTCAAGGCGGACCCGACCGGCTTCATGGCCGCCTATCTCGCCACGGCACAGCAAGCCGCGTAATCGATAACCATGCAGGTCACGTTCAAGCTCTTCGCCTCGCTGCAGGACTACCTGCCGGTCGAGGCGAAGGCCCGCAATGCGCTCGCCCTCGACCTTGCGGACGGCAGCACCGTCCAGCAGGTTATCGAGCGCTTCGGCTTGCCCCAGAAATCCTGCCATCTGGTGCTGATCGACGGCAATTTCGTGCCACCGGCCGAACGCGCCAGCCGCGCCCTCAAGGACGGCGAAACCCTCGCCATCTGGCCGCCCATCGCCGGCGGTTGAGCCGCAAATGCGGGTTTTTCTGACCCGCATATCAAAAAAATAAATCTTCAGTTTTGTTGCGCCTTGTTGCGGCGCACAACTATACTTGTGCACTGCAATACTTCGCGGGAAACTCCATCCCCGAGTGCCCGCTGTTTGGTTCGACTATTTCCTAATAAAAGGGAGTAACACATGAGCAAAACCAGCATCATTGGCGCCTACAACACCGCATTCGGCGCTTTCGTCAAGAAAGACAAGGCCACCGGCCTCATCACCGACACCAAGACTTACTACGATCTGCTCGTCGAAGCAGGTCGCGGCGCGATCGCCGACGCCGGCATCACCGCGGGCGACATCGACGCCGTCTTCGTCGGCTCCTGCTCGCCGGCCGGCTTCATCAACCAGGAACACGTCGCCCCGCTCGCGGTGGAGATCGATCCGGCCCTGCGTTTCAAGCCGATGACGCGTTGCGAGTGCGCCTGTGCCTCCTCCTCCGTCGCGCTCTACAGCGCCATGTACGCCGTCGAGTCCGGCCGCGCCGACCACGCACTGGTGATCGGCGTCGAGAAGATGAACCTGCTGCCCACGCCGCAGATGACGCACGTGCTGGCCTGCTGCTCGCACTGGCCGACCGAAGGTTCGAAAGGCATGTCCTTCCCGATGCTGTTCGCGGAGTACGCCAAGGGCTACATGGCGCACTACAAGATCCCCCTCGACCAGATGGAAAAGATGCTGTGGACCGCCGGCGCGCTGTGCTACAAGAACGGCGCCGAGAACCCGCTCGCCCACAACCAGTCGGGCCCGAAGTCGGTCGAGGAAATCATGGCGCTGAACCTCCCGGACGCCCGCGGCCGCGCCAAGAACATGATGATCGCCGCCCCGCTGCGCCTGCACGACTGCTCGCTGGTCACCGACGGCGCCGCCGCGCTGGTCATCACCCGCTCCGACCTCGTGAGCAACAAGGCCCGCGCCTCCCTCATCGCCGGCATCGGTCACTCGGTCGAACGCCTGGCGGAAAACGTGCGCCCCAACATGCACGAGCTGATCGCGGGCAAGGATGCCGTCGCCAAAGCCTACAAGGAAGCCGGCATCGGCGCCTCCGACGTCAACATCGCCGAAGTGCATGACTGCTTCACGATCAACCAGATCCTCTCCACCGAAGCGCTCGGCTTCGCCGCCGATGGCCGCGCCGGCTACGAGTATCTGGAAGGCCGCTTCACGCGCGACGACGACAAGGTCGCCGTCAACCTCTCCGGCGGCCTCAAGTCGAAGGGCCACCCGGTCGGCGCCACCGGCGCCTCGATGCACGCGCTGATCCACAAGCAGCTGATCGGCGAGCCGGTCGGCGTCAAGGCCAAGAAGGCCGAGATCGGCGTCGCCTTCAACGTCGGCGGCTCCGCGGTGACCAACTGCGTGACCGTGCTGCGCAAGTTCTGAGCATCCTGACTGAAAGGATCATCATGGCAACGTTCAAATACAACGACATGGAGTTCACGGTCTCGGCCGCGGACGCCGCGTGGGACATCCTGCGCGCGCTGCCCGGTGGCGCCACCGCCGTCGTCGGCACCGGCCTGTTCGCGGGCGCTGCGGCGGCCGACGCAGAGGCCAAGGGTCTGGCGCTGGTCAAGGCCATCTACCCGGTCGGCATCAAGGTCGTCGGCCCGGATGTCGCGCATCCGAACATGATCGGCGATCTCAAGATCGTCGGTCCGGATGTCACGCATCCCAACTTCATCTACTGGGACAAGGACAGCGCGTCCAACCCGGCACAACTGTAACGAATACGGAAAGGCACAATCATGGAAATCAAAGGTAGCGTAGTCCTCGTCACCGGCGGCGGCAACGGCATCGGCGAAGCAGTCGCCAAGTACTTCGCCAAGCAGGGCGCCAAGATCGCCATCGTCGACATGGTGCAGAAGAACATCGACCGCGTCGTCGCCGACCTCAAGGCGATGGGCGCCGAAGCCATCGGCGTACAGGCCAACGTCACGAGCGAGGCCGAAACCGCCAAGTTCGTCCAGGCCACCGTCGCCGCCTTCGGCAAGCTCAACATCACCGTCGCCTGCGCGGGCATCATCCGCGACGGCACGATGCTGACGCTCGACAAGGAAACCGGCAAGGTCTCGCGCAAGATGGGCCTCGACAAGTGGGCGCCCGTCATCGACGTCAACCTCACCGGCACCTTCCTGACGCTGCGCGACTCCGCCGAAGCGATGGTCAATGGCGGCTGGCCCGGCCTGCTGGTCACCATCTCCTCAGTCAACAAGGCGGGCCAGGTCGGCCAGCTCAACTACTCGTCGACCAAGGTCGCCGACGCGTTGATGCCCAAGATCATCATCGGCGAATTCATGCTGCGCGGCATCAAGAACATCCGCTGCGTCGGCATCGCCCCCGGCTACACCGCGACCCCGATGCTCACCGGCATGAACCAGGACGCCCTGAATTCGATCCTCAAGGACGTGCATCTTGGCCGCCTCGTCGAACCGGAAGAAATCGCCCGCACCATCGGCCACTGCGCCGAGAACGAAGCGATCAACGCCACGACGATTGAAGTGACCGGCGGCCTCTGCTACGCCGGCGGCATCGCGAAGTAAATCTGACGCTGTCAGCTCAAAGGGCAGGCGGAGCGATCCGCCTGCCCTTTTCTTTTTCTCGGTGCCGTCCCGCCAGCACTGACTTTCAAAACGGTACGCTCATTTCACGCGCAGACGGCCTTCCCAGCCACAACGCATGGAACGGCAAGCGTAACGATGTACCTTGGTGAAGATGCTGACAAGGCGATCTTCAAATTGCCGCCGGATGCGATAAATAGGGCCGCCACACAGCGGGCAGACCTGCTCGCATGAAGCATATCCCGCGCCTGCAGAGTAAGCCTCGGCAACTTTCGGCTCGACTGTTTTTTCCTTGTCTTCGACAGAACCCATAAATAATGGGACAACTCGCAAGACTTACAGTTCCATGCAGGGAGCAAAGGACCGCGGGGCCTACTCGTACCCTTGCCGTCCCGCCAGCGCTGACTTTCAGTCCAGCCGCTGCAGCAGCGTAGCGAAGCCAGGATAGGTATCAGGCGTCAGCGCGGTCTTGCGCGCTGAGGGGCTCGTCGATTCGCCACGCTTGAGCGCATCGACGAAGCCGGCGCGCTCGGTGACCCAATTGCCGCCGAGCAGCGTGACGCCACGTGCGAACAGCGCATCGGGCAGGCAGCCGGCGCTGGGGCCGACCATGGCAAACCAGTGCGCGTTGCGGCAACTGGCGAGCATGCGATCGAGGGTGTCGTTGATCAGCAGCGTGCTGGTCGAGACCACTTTCGTGCAATCGGCCAGCGCGGCCGCATCGAGCGTCACGCGGTAGCCTTCCTGCGCGCCTGCCAGATCGGGATTGAGTTCCACCACCGTCAGTTGCGCGCCACTGGCGAGGATGCGCCCGAGCAGCGGCTTGAACAATCCGATCATGCCGATGCGCTCACCGGGCTGCGGATCGATCTGCCCGATCGAATCACCCGCCGGCGGCGGCACGAAACCGGCACGGTCGTAGAGGCAGCGCGTCAGGGCATTCGCGGCGGCAAAGCCGAGCGTCTTGCGCAGACCTGTTCCATCGACATAGCCGCGTGCCACCGCAAGCGCATCAGCGCCGGCCAAACCGAAGCCACCCGCCTCCCGCCGCAGCGCATCGAGCGTGTCGTCGAGCAATACGTAGGACAGCCCGAGGGAGCTGTCGTCGAGTTCGAGCGCGCAAAACTCGCCCTTGTTGGACTCGCGATTTTTATCCGTCAGCGGGGGTGGCAGGTGCAGGGCTTTAATGCGCGGCAATTCATTGCACGCCGCGAAGGCATCGAGCTGCGCGAGATATTCGGATGCGAAGCTCATGGCTTGCCGGTACGCACCATGGCGGCGGCGGCCTCGGGCGCCACCGTGGCGGCACGGTTCTCCTCGCTGCGCAGCGCACCGGGAAAATACAGCGCCGTCAGCCGGTGCGAATGGACGGGCGATTCCGTCGCCTCGCCACCGAACTTGCGCCAGTCGCGCACCGGGAAGATGGCGTCAGCGATTTCGAGGAAGCCCACCGTCTCGCGGTCGCCGATCAGCACGCCCTGCACGCGCAGGCCAAGGTCGCGTTTCGCTGTCGCCAACCGTTCCGCCATTTCGGGCGTGGCGCCGAATTCGCCGTCGGAGGCAACCAGCAGGTCGGCCTGCTGCCACGCAGTGCTCTCCAGTTTTTTTAGCGCGTAGTCGAGCGGGCCGCAGATGTCGGTGCCGCCGCGAAACGCCTGGCCGAGGAAGCGCGTCAGCCGCTCGATGCCGTCGACATCGAAGGGGAGTTCCATGTCAATCACCTCGTCGGGGCCACCGAAAGCGAAGACATGGCAGGCGCGCCGCTGCGCATGGGCAGCGCGCAAGGCTTCGAGCACGACAGCCTTGGCAACCGCCTCGGCACCGCCCTGCATCGAGCCGGACGTGTCGACGCAGACCAACAGCGGGCCGCATTCGAAACGCGGGCCTGGGCGCAGGCCGGGACGCGGGCGCACGACACGCGCCCGGTGCAGGCGAATCTCGTCCATGCGGTCGTCGTCCTCGTAGCTGAGCAGCGTCCGTTCGGCGCGCCGGGCGTGCCAGACCAACCGCAAGCGGGGATGTCCCAGCAGCATCGCCTCGGCCGGCAGCATGCGCGCGATGCGGTCGGAACGATGCACGCCGCGCGTCTCGCCCGGCATGTCGGGGATGCGCACGCGCTGCCGTTCCGGTCGCTGCGCCGTGGCTTCCTCCTCGACCTCGACCGGCATCTGGTGCGTGATATCGACCTCGTCCGTCGGTCGGCTGCGACCGAGGCCGGCGATCAGCTGCGCCAGTTCCGGCAGGCGTGCGAGCAGGCGACCGATGCGCAGCACCTCCTGCCATCCGGTCGAGCGCAGCAAGCCGCGCAACTGGTCCCAGTTCGTGTTCTTGCCGTCGTCGGGCAGCAGGCCGAAAACCTCGATCAGCTCGTCGATCTGGCCGCAGCGTTCACGCCAGTCGTCGGCGAACGCTTCGACGGCCATGGCGACCGCCTCGGCCTCGGTCGCACCGCGATCCTGATAGTCGACGATGAAATCGAGATGGAACAGGATGCTCATCAGCACCGTGTCGACGAGGTCCTGCTGGTCCTGGCAATAGCGTGGCAAGCCGAGTTGCGTCATTGCGGCGTGCAACGCGGCGGCGATGGGTAGCGCCGGCCATTTCCAGAAAGTCAGCGCGGGCAGGACGGCATCCCTCAGGCTCTGCCGCAGCGTGACCAGCGTGGCCAGCCGCGGATCGAGCATCCCTTGCGAATTGGTCAGGCCGCCGAGCCAATGCTTGCGCGAGAGTTGGTCCAGCGCCGCGAGCCGCGCCTCGCGTTGTTCGAACAACAGCGCGGCAGGCGAGACGCTCACGCCAGCTCGAGGCTCTCGACGTCGACCGGTTCCGGAACGACGCCAACGTCCTGTTCCAGGCGCGGCAGGACGAGGAAGCCATCACGCGCTTTTGCGAGCCGTGCTGCGAGCTGGCCGACCAAGCTCGCTGTCTCGGCGAGATGCGCATCGACGCGTTCCAGCAGCGCTGCGTCGAGCCACAGGTTGCGGGCACGGTAGTCGGCAAGATCGTCGCGCTGCGTGGCCACTTCCGCCGCATAGCCGGCGATGCGCACGAGCGCGTCATCGATCTGGCGTACGCGCGCTGCGATATGCAGCGCACCGTAACGGCGTTGGCGCGTGTAGGTCATGCGCAGGGCTGCCGCACCGCCCTTGGCGTCGCCGATGTTGTCGGCGATCTCCATCGCCTGTCCGGTCCCCGAAAACTTGAGGCGTCCGCTCTCGTCGTAGTCGAGGTCGTTGGCTTTGCGCTCCAGATCGAGTTGCGCCTCGAAGGCTTCGACGATGCGCGTCAGACGTGCCGGCGCAAATGCCGCACGCACGCCGAGGCGCGCCGCCAGCCAATCGGCCACCCCGGCCTGCCGCTCGGCATCCGGCGCCGTGCAGAACGGCAGCAGCAGCAAATCCCACAGGCGCACGACATTGCGCCCTGCGCCCGCCGCCGCGATGCGCAGCAACCCGACGATCTTCACCCAGCGCCGGTCCGAGACGACGATCTGCGCTTCGGCACAATGGCGGCGCAGCTCGGCGAGCAGCGCGACAAGCGTCTCCGGCAGCACGACGCTTTCAGCGGCAGCGGCAAGTGCGGTGAGGTCATTGCGGTCGAGCGCCAGTGCCGCCGGTGCCGTCCCGCCAGGACTGACTTTCGTTTGGAGCAATGCATCGAAGCCGCCATCGCTGACGGTCGTCACCGGCAGGCGCAGCAGGAAGCGGTCGAAGAAGGCGTCGGCGACCTCGTCCTCGGGCACGGTATTGGTCGCGCCGATGGCACTGATCAGGGGGCACTTCTGGCGGCCGGCGCCGTTGTCGAATTCGCGTTCATTGAGCAGCGTCAGCAGCGCATTGAGGATCGCGCTGTTGGCCTTGAACACCTCATCGATGAAGGCAATGGTCGCCTCGGGCAGGAAGCCGCCCGTGTGCCGCTCGTAGCGATCTTCCTCGAGCGCCTGGATCGACAGCGGACCGAACAACTCTTCGGGTACGGTGAAGCGCGTCAGCAGCCGTTCGAAATAACGCGCGTCGCGAAACGCGGTGTGCAGGCGGCGCGCCAGTTCGCTCTTGGCCGTGCCCGGCGGGCCGATCAGCAGCGTGTGTTCGCCGGCCAGCGCGGCCAGCAGCGCCAGCCGGACATGCTGGCGACGCTCGACCAGCCCGGCGGAGAGTGCGTCGATCAGGGCATTCAGGCGTTCAAAGGAGGTCATTTCCATCGCGCAATCATAGCGCCACGCCACTCCGGTGAAACTGCCTTGGGTCAAATGGTCAAGTGCGCAGCGGGTGCATCCAGACGAACAGCGACTGTTCCTGCGTTTCGGCCAGCCGGGCGAGGTCGGCCAGATCGGCAAGCATCTCGGCGACGGTTTCCTCGTCCCAGCCGGCCATCTCGAACTCCTCGGTCGCCGCGAGCTCGGTGGC
>CAZTWA010000033.1:5561-18293 GCA_964617225.1 uncultured Methyloversatilis sp. | reverse complement strand
TCGGGCACGCCGGGCGCGGTGAGCTTGAGCAGCGTCAGCGACAGGCTGTTCAACAGGCCGTGGCGGGCGATGCGCCGCGCCTGCGGCACGAAGTCGGCGAGGAAGAGGTTCTTGTCGCCGGGGGCGAGCAGCGCGCCGATGAAGTCGGCGAGCGCGGCCTCGTAGTCGGCATTGACGTTCACCCAGCTGCTGTGTTCCTTGGCCTCGCGCACCGCCTTGGTCAGGTAGGCGACGATGCGCGCGCGGTAGGCGTCGAGATCCGCATCGTCGAGTTTGTCGGCGAGCGGCCAGCTGCCGAGCAGGGTCTGGTAGAGCAGGTACTCGTCGTTGGTCGAGGGGGCCGGCACGCCGTCGATGGTGCGTTTCTTCGCGCGGTTGAGGCGGCTCCAGCGCTTGAGCATCAGCTTCCACTCGGCCGGCAGTTCGGAGAGCACGTCGATGCGGCAGCGCACGTCCTCGGCGCGCTTGCTGTCGTGCGTCGAGGTGGCGAGCAGGTTGTGCGGCCAGCGCTGCGCGCGGGCGCGCGTGGCGGCGTGGTAGCCGGCGACCGTGGTGCCGAAGCGGCGCGGCTCGCCGCCGACGTCGTTGAGCGCAGTCAGCCGGTGGTAGCGGTAGAAGCTGGTGTCTTCGAGGCCCTTGGCCATCACCGGCGAGGAGAACTGCTGGAACTTCATGGCGAAGGCGACCACGGCGGCGCGATAGTCCGCGCCGCGCCCGACGGCGCAGTCGGTGGTGAGCACGCCCTGCACGAAGTCGAAAATGCCGATGTCGGCGGCCGGGCTCTTCTTCTTGGCGACCGCGACGGCCCATTCGATGTGGCGGCGGTCGTCGGCCGAAAGGCCCGCCGCGCTGACGTAGGAACGATAGACCGGGAAACAGGCGACGACCTCGGCGAGCGCGTCGCGCAGGCCGTTGAGCGTGAAGTCGCAGGTGTCGCGGTCGAGCGCGGCGATGCGCGCGAGGCGGTTGGCCAGCACGTTGAGTTCGCTGGACAGCGCGGTGTCCATGATCAGCTTCTTGCAGCGGTAGACAAGGTCCTCGAAATCGACCGCCGTACCGACGAAGTCGTCGTAGATGCGCGTCAGGCGCCGCTCGGCGGCCGGGTCGACGAAGAGGTTGTTGGCGAGGTTGGCGAAGCGGTAGCCGGTGGCGCCGTGGATCGGCCAGTCGGCCGGCAGCTGCTCGTGCTCGGCGAGGATCTTCTCGATGACGAGGTAGAGCGGCAGGGGCGCGTCGGCGGCACTCGCCTGCCGGCCCGCGCTGGCCTGCAGGCGGCCGAAGTATTCGCCGGGATCGTTGAGGCCGTCCGGGTGGTCGATGCGCAGGCCGTCGACCTTGCCCTGCGCGACGAGGTCGAGCACGAAGCGGTGCGTGGCGGCGAAGACGCCGGGGTCTTCCATGCGCAGCGCGGCGAGATCGTTGATGTCGAAGAAGCGCCGGTAGTTGATCTCGTCGGAGGCGACGCGCCAGTAGGCGAGGCGGTAGCCCTGCGCGCCGATCAGCGCGTGCAGCGCGTCGAAGCTGGCGGGATCGCCGGCGCGGCCGTTGCGTTCGGCGATATTCGCTTCGATGTGATGGGCGATGTCGGGGCAGGCCGCGCACAGCGCGGCGAGCCGGCGCTTGTGCACTTCCTTGTCGCGCTGGCGCTCGGCCTTGTGCGCCGGGTCGGCGTCGAGCCGGCCGGGCAATCGCGCGAAGGCGGTGAGCAGCGATTGCAGCTCGGTGAGGTGTTCATGCGCGTCGCCCAGCACGGCCGCGAGGCGCTCGGGTTGCAGGCCGAGCACCTGTGGGTAGGTGGCCGGGTCGAGCGGCAGGCGGTGCTGCCAGTAGGCCAGGCTGAGTTCGCCGTGCGCGGCGTCGAACTGCAGCTGCAACTCGCCGCGGTTGAGCACGGCGCCGTAGTGGTCGCCCAGCAGCGGCAGCAGCACCTTGCCCTTGAGGTCCGGGTTGAGCGGGTCCCAGTCGATGTCGAAGGTGTCGCCGTGCGCGGCGGCGGGGCCGTTTTCCAGCACGTCGAGCCACCAGCCGTTGTCGGCGCCCATCACGCCCATGTGGTTCGGCACGACGTCGAGGATCTGCCCCATGCCGTGCGCGTGCAGCGCGGCGACGAAGCGCGCGTAGTCTTCCGGCGTGCCGATCTCGGGGTTGAGCGCGGCGTGGTCGACGATGTCGTAGCCGTGGCCGCTGCCCGGCCGCGCCTTGAGGTAGGGCGAGGCATAGACGTGGCTGACGCCGAGGTCGGCGAGGTAGGGCACCAGTGCGGTGGCCTGCGCGAAGCTGAAGTCCTTGTTGAATTGCAGCCGGTAGGTGGCGCGCGGGATGACGGCCACGCGCGCGGCGGCCGGCTCGTCGGGATGCGGCGTGACGGCGCTGCCGCGCTCGCGGCGCAGCGCGTCGCCAAGTTGCTGGAAGCGCGGGTCGTCCGCCCATTCCTCGAGGTCGAGGGTCAGGCGGCGGCGCCAGTTCGGGTGCTGGTCGTCGCGGCTGCCCGGCAGGTTGGCCTGCTCGACGAGGCCGAGCATGTCCTCGGGCTGCACCACCAGCACTTGCGATGGCGTGCGCGCGAGCCAGGCATGCAGCGCGGTGACGAAGGGCGGCGTCAGCTCGGGCACGGCGACCGGATGGATGCTCGCGCCCGGTGGCAGCAGGCCCTCGCGCTCGAGCGCGACGAGCAGCCGCGCGCGGTCCTGCGCGCGCTCGACGATGAGCCGCTCGCGCAGGTCGTCGGTGGGGAAAAGCGCGAGCGCCGTGCGCGTGTCGAGGTCGCTGCCCTGCCACAAGCCGGCAAGCGTCGGCAGGTCGTGCGTGCTGGCGGCGACGAGGGCGCCGCGTTCGTAGTCGGCGGGCGGCTTGAAGCCGCCATCGGCGCTGCGTTCGAACAGGAAGGGGCGGTAGCAGAGAAAGTCAGCGCTGGCGAGACGGCTCCGGAAGCCTTCGGGCACGGTGCCGAGGTCTTCGCCGATGACGAGGCACTGGTTGCGCCGGCTTTCGAGCGCGACGATGCCGAGCAGGTCGTCGAGGGGATAGCTCACGTAAGCCCCTTCGGTGGCCGGCAGCCCGGCGGGTACCCAGAAGATGCGCGCGAGGCCCATCACGTGGTCGATGCGCAGCGCGCCGGCGTGCTTCATGTTGGCCCGCAGCATCTCGATGAACGGCGCGTAGGCGGCGTCGCGCAGGCGCTGCGGCACGAAGGGCGGCAGGCCCCAGTCCTGACCGTGCAGGTTGAAGTCGTCGGCCGGTGCGCCGGCATGAGCGCCGGCGGCATGGACGTCCTGCCAGCCCCAGCAATCGGCGCCGCCGGGGTTGGCGCCGACGGCGAGGTCGGCGTAGAGGCCGATGCCGAGGCCGCTGCGCCAGGACTGGCGCCCGACCGCGGCCAGTTGTGCATCGGCCAGCCATTGCAGCCAGGCGTGGAAGTCGACGGCCTCGGCGTGCGTGGCGGCGAATTCGGCCACGGCGGGCGCAGCCGGATCGCGATACGCGGCCGGCCAGGCCGGCCAGCCCCAGATCGTGGCGTCGCTGGCATGAAAGTGCGACTGCAGCGCCTCGAAGCGCGCCAGCCGTTCGAGCGGTACGCCGGCCTGCTCGCGGAAGCGGCGGAAGTCCTGCGCGCGCGCCGAATCGCGGGCGACATGCTGCTCGCGGAAATGGCGCCACAGCAGGTCGAGCACCTCGCGCTTGGCCGTCGCGACGGCCGGGTAGTCGACGAGCGTGGCCGCGCGCTGGCTGCGCAGCCGCGCCTGGAACGCGGGCTGGGCGACGAGCGCCTGTGCCGCCGCGCATTCGGCGAATTCGGGGAGGGCTTCGACGTCGAGGTAGAGCGGGTTCAGCGCGCTGCGCGACGACGGGCTGTAGGGGCTGATGTGCTGCGGGTTGTCGGGAAACAGCGCGTGCAGCGGATTGGTGCCGACGATGCCGCCGCCCGCGTCGGCGGTGAGCGCGACGAGCTGGCGCAGGTCGGTGAAGTCGCCGATGCCCCAGTTGCGCCGCGAGCGCAGGCCGTAGAGCTGGACCGCCGCGCCCCAGACGCGACCCGCGTCGCCAATCGCCTCGGGCTGGTAGCAGGTGGCCGGCGCGACGATCAGCGTCATCTCGGCGCGCGCGCCGTCGGGTGCTTCGAGCGCGAAGCGGTGGTAGCCGGGCGTGGCGATGCCGGGATAGTCGAAGGCGCAGCGCAGGATCTCGGCGGAACCGACTTTCCTCCGGCCGAGCGGGTGCAGGTGGGCGGGCGTGCATGCGCCGGCGTGGCACTCGCCGTTTTCGAGCGTGAGCGTCCAGCGCCATGGCTGCAGTTCCTGCCCGGCCGGGATGCCGAGCGGAATCTGCACGGGGGCGTTTTCGGTCACCACGCGGACCGGCGGCAGCAGGCGCCGCGTGTCGGCGTCTTCGAGGTCGCGCAGGATCGTGTCGGGCGACTGCGTGTCGATCGGCAGGTGCATGGCCGCCAGCAGCGCGCGGCGCGTGGCGTTGGACGTGAGGTGGGGGGCGCCCCAGATGTCGTAATAGTCGTCGGCGATGCCGCAATGGCGGCCGAGTTGGTACAGCGCGTGGCCGTCGTCGGTGGCATGGGTCATGCGGTCGGGGTCTCCGTGAAATGCCAGGCCACGCTCCACGGCGGCAGGCGTCCGCCGGCGAGGGTTTCGGTGCCGCAGTTGGCGGTGGCGAACAGCAGGCGGCCTGCGGGCGCGCGGGCGGTGGCGGCCTCTTGCGGGCCGAGGTTGGCGTGCAGGTCGAGCAGGCCGTCGCGACAGGTCCAGCGCAAGCGCAGCGCGCGCCGGCCGATGCGGGTGACGGCGGCGTTGCCGACGATGCCGGCGATGCGCGGCACGATTTCCTGCTGGCGCAGTTGCAGCAGGTGGCGGCAGAGCAGCAGCACCTGGCTGTGCGGGGGGCGCTCGAGCGCGGACCAGTCGAGCACGCAGGCCGCGAAGGTGCCGACGGCGTTGGGGTCGGGGATGCGTTCGCGCACGGCGGGGTCGGCGAAGCGCTTGAATTGCGCGAATTCACGGCGCCGCCCTTCGGTGACCGCTTGGGCGAGCGCCGGGTTTTCCGCGAAGTCGCAGAAGTAGAGGAAGGGCTGGGCGGCGGCGAATTCCTCGCCCATGAACAGCAGTGGCGGTTGCGGCGCGAGCAGCAGCACGGCGGTGACCGCGGCGAGCGTGTCCGACGCGGCAAGCTGGCCGAGGCGTTCGCCGAAGGCGCGGTTGCCGACCTGGTCGTGCGTCTGCAGGAAGTTGATGAAGGCCGTGGGCGGCAGGTGGTCGCTCGGTTCGCCACGCGGGGCGCCGCCGCGGAAGGGCGAGGGTTCGCCCTGCCACGCGAAGCCCGTGGCGAGGCAGCGCGCGAGGTGGGCGATCGGGTCGTCGGCGTAGTCGGCGTAATAGCCGTCGCTTTCGCCGGTGGCGATGACGTGCAGCGCGTGGTGGATGTCGTCGTTCCACTGTGCAACGCCGTCCTGCCGGGGCTGACTTTCCAGATAGTGCGCCTGGTTCTTGTCGTTTTCGAGGATCAGGTGCACGTGCCGGTCGCGCCCGGGACCCGTGCGGATCGCGTCGCGGATTTCCGTCACGATGTCGGGCGTGCTGTCGTCGCAGATGGCGTGGATGGCGTCGAGGCGCAGGCCGTCGAGGTGGAATTCCTCGAGCCAGTAGAGCGCGTTGTGGATGAAGAAGTCGCGCACCGTGCGCGCATGCGCGCCATCGAAATTGATCGCCGCGCCCCACGGCGTGTGGTGCGCCGGGTTGAAGAATTCCGGGCAGTAGCAATGCAGGTAGTTGCCTTCGGGGCCGAAGTGGTTGTAGACGACGTCGAGGATGACCATCAGGCCCCGTGCATGGGCGGCGGCGATGAGGCGCTTGAAGTCCTCGGGCGTGCCGTAGGACGCGTCGGGCGCGAAGGGCAGCACGCCGTCGTAGCCCCAGCCGCGGCGGCCGGGGAAGGCCGCGACCGGCATGATTTCGAGCGCGGTGACGCCCAGCCCGGCGAGGTAGTCGAGGCGCGCCTCGACGCCGGCGAAATCGCCCGACGGCGAGAAGGTGCCGACGTGCAGTTCGTAGATCACGGCTGCTTCCCACGGCCGGCCGCACCAGCCGGTGTCGGTCCAGGCGAAGGCCGCCGGGTCGACGACCTGCGATGCGCCATGCACGCCGGTGGGATTGCGGCGCGAGGCGGGGTCGGGCACCAGCAGCCCCTCGGGGAGCAGGAAGTGGTAGCGCGTGTCGGGCCCGGCCGTGGCAAGGTCGCGCCGGTGCCAGCCGTCGGCCGACTTGAGCATGGGGAACTCGGCCGGTTCCGCGGCACCATCACTCTCGATGCGCAGCAGCACCGTCGGCAACGAGGGCGCCCAGAGGCGGAAGCTGACGCCGCCGTCGTCGCGCACGGCGGCGCCGAAAGGCATCGGATGGGTGTGGCGGGCGCCGTCCATCAGATGGTGAACCGGGTCACGTCCGGCACGTCCGGGCCCTTCGGCACGACCACCACGCCGCCGGGGCTGACCGTGAAGCGCGCGCGGTCGGCGGCCGCGTCGTGGCCGATCGTCGTGTTGGGGGCGAACTCGTTGTAGCGATCGACGATCACGCCCTTGAGGCGCGTGCCGCGGCGGATCACCGCGTAGTCCATGATGATCGAATCCTCGATCTCGACATCGGGCTCGACGATGACCTCGCGGCGCAGGATCGAGCCCTTGATGCGGGCGCCGTTGATGAAGGAGCCGGCGCCGATGGCGCTGTCGATGATCTCGCCCTGCGCGATGCGCGGCGACGGCCCCTGGTAGTTGGACGAGGCGATGTACCACTGCGGGTTGTACAGGCTGAGGCGCGGCTCGGCGCCGAGCAGGTCGCGGTTGGCGGCATAGTAGGCGTCGAGGGTGCCGACGTCGCGCCAGTAGGCCTGTTCCTCGTAGCCGCGGATGCCGGGCACGCGGTTGGCGCCGAAGTTATAGGCGAAGACGCGGTGCGTGTGGATGATGCGCGGCAGGATGTGCGTGCCGAAATCGGTTTCGCCGCGCTCTTTCGCTTCCTTCAGCGCTTCGAGCAGGATCTCGGTGTTGAAGAGGTAGTTGCCCATCGAGCCGTAGGCGCGGGTCGGGTCGCCGGGCATCGCTGGCGGCTGGGCCGGTTTTTCGAGGAAGCCCTTGATGCGGTCGTCCGAACCGGCGTCGATGATGCCGAAGCCGCGCGCGATGTCGAGCGGCACGGGGATCGCCGCGACGCTGACGTGGGCCGACTTCTGCTTGTGGAAGTCGACCATCTGCTGCACGTCCATGCGGTAGATGTGGTCGGCGCCGAACACGGCGACCATGTCCGGGGCGTGGCGCTTGATCAGGTTGATGTTCTGCGCGATGGCGTCGGCGGTGCCCTGGAACCACTCCTCGCCCTCCATCATCTGCGGCGGCACGACGGTGACGAACTGGCCGGTGAAGGAATCGGCATGGCGCCAGGCGCGGTCGATGTGCTCGATCATCGACTGCGACTTGTACTGCACCAGCAGGTAGATCGAGCGGATCTCGGAATTGACGAGGTTGGACAGCACGAAGTCGGCGATGCGGTAGCGGCTGCCGAAGGGCACGGCCGGCTTGGAACGCATGCCCGTCAGCGGGTGCAGGCGCGAGCCCTGTCCACCGGCGAGCACCATGGCGAGTACTTTCATGGGGTTTCTCCTGAAATGGGAATGTTTTTCTCTTCGAGCCGGCGCAGCAGGCTGAACAGCGGGATGGGCAGCCAGTCGGGCCGGTGGTCCATCTCGTAGTGCAGCTCGTCGAGCGCCTTCTCGAGCGTGAAGAATTCGAGCAGCGGCCGGGTGTGCGGCACGCCGTCCGGGTAGGCGGGGCAGGCCGTGAGGGCGGTGGCGTAGCCGGACAGGAACGCGCTCACGGTTTCGGTTTCCCAGCGCTGCACCAGCGGGCCGAAGCGGTGGCGGTCGGCGGGCCGCTCGGCGGTGGCGCGATTGGTGGCGACGGCGGCGACGTAGCTGAAGCAGCGCAGCATGCTCGCCACGTCGCGCAGCGGGCTGTGCTTGCGCCGGCGCTCGGCCAGCGGCCGGTCGGGGTTGCCCTCGAAGTCGGTGAGGATGAAGTCGTTCTGCGCCAGCAGGACCTGGCCGAGGTGGAAGTTGCCGTGGTAGCGCGTCTTCAGGCCGGTGATGCCCTGCAGCGCCGCCGGGCCGAAATGGTCGAGCAGGCGCGGGCGCTGTGCGAGCAGGCGGTCGATGCCGGGCTGGGCGTCTGCCGGCATTTCGTCGCGCCGGGCTTCCAGCGCGTCGAGCACGGCGACGGCCTTGGCGCGGGCCTCGCGCGACCAGGCCGTCAGGTCGTTGGCATCGATCGGCTCGGGTGCAAAGGCTGCGTCGTTGGTTGGCTGGCAGAAGGCGAGGTGGAGCTCGCCGGTGCGCTGGCCGAGCACCTTCATGAGTTCGAGGAAGAAGCCGTGCGGGCTGGCGCCGTCGGTCGGTTGCGGGCCGGTGTCGGCCAGCTGTTCGGCGAGGAAGCGGTCGATGTAGTCGAGGGCGTAGTTCCAGCCGATGTTCTGGTGTTCGACAAAGGCCTGCAGCACGG
Organism: uncultured Methyloversatilis sp.; assembly: GCA_964617225.1. Classification (GTDB taxonomy): domain Bacteria; phylum Pseudomonadota; class Gammaproteobacteria; order Burkholderiales; family Rhodocyclaceae; genus Sulfuricystis. The sequence goes on along the minus strand of CAZTWA010000033.1, from coordinate 9,742 downwards.
CAAGGGTGGTGCAGCTGCCGTCGGCGCCCTGCAACTCGATCGAGCCGGCGAACGGCACGGCCTGCGGGAAGTGCGCCTGCTCGGTGAGGTAGCGACCGATCTCGACTTCCGGGTTGATGCCGGCCTGGATGCGCCGATAGCCCTTGAGGAACAGCCGGTTGTCGAAATACACGGCGGTGTTGCTCTGCTCCAGCGCGGGGTGGCGCACCGGCAGGTCGATGCCGTCGGCCAGCGCGGCGAAGGCCGGGCCGGGTTGAAAGCGGATTTGCGCGTTGCCGAGCGGGAATTCGATGCCGGCGCCGATGCCGCGCACCAGCGCGCGGCAGAAGCGTTCGTCGCCGTAGGCGCCATAGAGGATGCCCATGCGCGATTTCTGGCGCACCTTGGCGAGCGTCCATGGCGCGAGGGCGTCCAGCTGGCCGTCGCTGGCTTCGTCTTCCCAGTGGATGGCCAGTGGCAGGAAATAGCGTTGCGGCGCGAGGCCGGTGCTGTGCACTTCGAGGACGGTGAGCAGCCAGCTGCCATCCGGCGTGTTCCATTCGCCCTTCTGGATGAGTTCGAGGCGTTCGAGCGGACGGTTGCGCCCCATGAACCAGCGCTTGGTGGCGAGGTAGGGGCCGATGACCTTGTGTGTGAGTTGCTCGGCCGTCGCGCTGGCGAGTGTGCGCCGGATCAGGCCGGAGACGACCTGCCCGCCGGACAGGGTGCTCCAGCCCTCGGTGAGGACGAGCACGGGCAACTCGGGGCGCGGCAGGCGTTCTTCGTGCCAGTAGGGGACCTCGGCGTCGGTGGCGAGGCGGAAGCTGTAGAAGCCGTAGCCCTTGAGCGTGAGCAGGTAGGGCAGGGCGCCGATCGGCGGGAAGGTGGTGCCGCCGAGCAGTTCGACCGGCACGCGGCCCTTCCAGGCGGCGAGGTCGAGCTCGACCGGCTGCGCGGTACGCGACAGGTTGACGACGCAGAGGAGGATCTCGTCCTGCCACTCGCGCACGTAGGCGAGCACCTTGCGGTTGCCCGGCTCGAGGAACTGCAGGCTGCCGCGGCCGAAGGCCTTGTAGTTCTTGCGCACGGCGATCAGGCGCTTGGTCCAGTTGAGCAGCGAGGAGGGGTTGCGCTGCTGGGCTTCGACGTTGACCGCCTCGTAGCCGTAGATCGGGTCCATGATCGGCGGCAGGAAGAGGCGCTGCGGGTCGGCGCGCGAGAAGCCGGCGTTGCGGTCGGGACTCCATTGCATCGGCGTGCGCACGCCATTGCGGTCGCCGAGGAAGATGTTGTCGCCCATGCCGATCTCGTCGCCGTAGTAGAGGATCGGCGAACCGGGCATCGTCATGAGCAGGAAGTTCATCAGCTCGATCTTGTCGCGGTTGTTGTCCATCAACGGCGCGAGGCGGCGACGGATGCCGACGTTCACGCGCATGCGCGGATCGGCGGCGTACATGCGGTACATGTAGTCGCGCTCGCGGCTGGTGACCATCTCGAGCGTGAGTTCGTCGTGGTTGCGCAGGAAGATCGCCCACTGGCAGTTGTCGGGGATGCCGGGCGTCTGCTGCATGATCTCGACGATCGGGTGGCGGTCTTCCTGCGCCACCGCCATGTAGATGCGCGGCATCAGCGGAAAGTGGTAGGCCATGTGGCATTCGTCGCCTGCGCCGAAGTATTCGCGCACGTCTTCCGGCCACTGGTTGGCCTCGGCCAGCAGCATGCGGTTCTGGTAATGGGCGTCGATCACCGCGCGCATCTGCCGGATGACGGCATGCGTCTCGGGCAGGTTCTCGTTGTCGGTGCCTTCGCGCACGCACAGGTAGGGGATCGCATCGAGGCGCAGCCCGTCGACGCCGAGGTCGAGCCAGAAGCGCATGATGCGGATCACCGCCTTCACGACGGCCGGGTTGTTGTGGTTCAGGTCCGGCTGGTGCGAGAAGAAGCGGTGCCAGTAGTAGGCCTGCGCGACTTCGTCCCAGGCCCAGTTCGACTTTTCGGTGTCGGTGAAGATGATGCGCGTTTCGGGGTACTTCTTGTCGGTGTCGTTCCAGACGTAGAAGTCGCGCTTGCTCGAACCGGCCGGGGCGCGGCGTGCGGCCTGGAACCACGGGTGCTGGTCGGAGGTGTGGTTGATGACCAGTTCGGTGATGACCTTCAGCCCGCGGCGATGCGCCTCGCGGATGAAGTTGCGCACGTCGGCGAGCGAGCCGTAGTCGGGATGGACGTTGCGGTAGTCGGAAATGTCGTAGCCGTCGTCCTTGAACGGCGACGGGTAGAAGGGCAGCAGCCAGAGCGTGTTGACGCCGAGGTCCTGCAGGTAATCGAGCTTGTCGGTCAGGCCCTTGAAGTCGCCGAGGCCGTTGCCGTCGCTGTCGCAGAACGCCTTGACGTGCAGCTCGTAGACGATGGCATCCTTGAACCAGAGCGGATCATGACTGGTGGCGTCGTTCATGGCGCGTTCCTCGCGACGACCTGCAAGGGCGGTGCACTGCCGTCCTTGAGCTGTCCCGGATAGATCGTCAGGTGCGGGAACGGGATCTCGATGCCGGCCGCGTCGAAGGCGTGCTTGAGCCGGCGCAGGTATTCGCGCCGCACGTTCCACTGCTCGATCGGCGCGACCTTGAAGCGGCAGCGCAGGATCACGGCCGAATCGGCCCAGTTCTCGACGCCGACGATCTCGACCGGTTCGAGGATGCGTGCCTGCCAGGCCGGATCGGCATGCAGCGCATCGCCGACCCTGCGCATCACGTCGAGCGCCGCATCGACGTTCTCGCGGTAGGCGACGCCGACGTCGATGACCGCATGGGCAAAGCCGCGCGTCTTGTTGGTGACGGTGCCGATGTTGCCGTTGGGGATGAAGTGCACGTTACCGTCGTAGTCGCGCAATTGGACATAGCGCAAGGTCATGTCCTCGACCACGCCGCCGATGCCGGCGACCTCGACGACGTCGCCCTGGCGCATCTGGTTCTCGAGGAGCAGGAAGAAGCCGGTGAAGTAGTCCTTGACGAGGCTCTGGGCGCCGAAGCCGACGGCCAGGCCGACGACGCCCGCCGCGCCGAGGATCGGGGCGACCGAGATGCCCAGTTCGCCGAGCACCAGCGTGCCGGCGATCAGGGTGATGACCACCGACGCGCTGTAGCGGAACACGCGCCCGAGCGTCGCGATCCGCTTGACCTCTTCCGCATCCCCATTGTTGCGGCTCAGGTAGATGCGCAGGCTGCGGATCAGGCGGTGGGCGAACAGGCTGCCCGCCCACGCGATGATCACGATCAGGGCGATGCGCAGGGCGGTCGAAACGCCCGGCGTCAGAGTGTCGAAACTGGAAATCAGAGGCGGCATAAGTCCCTTGTCATTGTTGGTGGGGGAAAATAGTTCTTGACAAATATGTTTAGAACAAACATTATCTCACAAACATAATTCACTTGCAATGAAAGGGTTGGCTGTGAGCATCAAGGATTCGGGAAGCGCAAAGGACAAGAGGGCGAAGGCCGTCGGATCAGCCATGGCCGTGTCGCCGGACGCCACCTTCAGCAAACTGCTGCAACTGGTGCGCATCACGCAGACGGGCATGCGCAACATCGACCGCAGCCACGGCCTGAGCGGTTCGCAGCTCTGGGCGTTGTGGCACATCTCGGCGCGACCGGGCCTGCGCATCAGCGAACTGGCCGAGGCGATGCAGATCCATCACTCCACCGCGAGCAACATGCTGGACAAGCTCGAGGACAAGGCCTTGCTGCGCCGCGAACGCCAGGTTGTGGACAACCGCGTCGTGCATCTGCACCTGACCGACACAGGCAAGGAACTGGTGCGGGGGGTGCCGGGGCCGTTGCAGGGCCGGCTGCGCAATGCCTTGCAGCGCGTGCCCGCGAAAACGCTGGATGGCCTGTTCGTGGGCTTGTCCAGCCTGCTCGACGAAATGAGCGCAGCGCCGAAATAGTCCCTCAGCGAGGGTGAAAGGAGTTCGTCATGCAACTCTTCACGATTTTCGCCATGCTTTTCACCGCCGGGGGCGTGATGTTCGCGTTCCAGAACAACGTGCCCGTGACGGTCAATTTCTTCCTCTGGCGCTTCGACAGTTCCCTGGCAATGGTCATGCTGCTCGCGCTGGTGACGGGCGGCATCATCGTCGCGCTGGTGTCGACGCCCGCGACGGTGAAGCGGCAGTGGGCCCTGAGCCGCTTGCAGAAGCGCGTTGCCGCGCT
>CAZTWA010000033.1:0-5461 GCA_964617225.1 uncultured Methyloversatilis sp. | reverse complement strand
CATGGCCAACATTGCGTCCGTCCTCAAGGAAGAAATCATCCGGCTTGCCCGCAAGGAATTGAAGAGCGAAACCGAAAGCGTCAAGAAGGCCTCGGCGCGGTACCGTTCCGAGATCGCCGCCCTCAAGCGGCGCCTCGTCCTCCTCGAAAAGCAGGTCGCCACCCTGGAGAAGCGCCCTGCCGGCAGGGCGGCTGTTACGCCGCAAATTGCAGCAACGGACAACGTACGCTTCAGCGCAACGGGTTTGAAGAAGCTGCGCGCACGTCAGGACCTTTCTGCCCCGGCATTGGCGACGATCCTCGGGGTATCCGCCCAGACCATTTACAACTGGGAAGCCGGCACGACGCGCCCCAGCAAGGACCAGATCGGCAAGATTGCCCTGCTGCGCAAGATGACCAAGCGCGAAATCCAGGCCGGGCTCGCCCGGATGCAGGCAGCCTGATTTCCGGCGCCGCCCGAATGCGCAATGCCCTGGCTGCCCTGCGGCGCCATGGCCTCACTTCCCGTTTGCACAGCTGATGGCCCTCAAATCGACGATCTTCAAGATCGAACTCCAGATCACCGATCTGGATCGCAATGTCTACCCGACCCATGCCCTGACCCTGGCGCGGCATCCGTCCGAAACCGACGAGCGGATGATGGTGCGCGTGATCGCCTTCGCGCTGCATGCCAGCGAAACGCTTGAATTCGGCAAAGGACTCTCGGCTGAGGATGAACCCGACCTGTGGCGCAAGGATCTGACGGGGACCATCGAGCAGTGGATCGAGGTTGGCTTGCCCGACGAAAAGCGCATCCGCAAGGCTTGCGGGCGGGCAAACGAGGTGATCGTGGTCACCTACGGCCGGACCGCCGATCTCTGGTGGGAGCAGAACCAGGCGGCATTGCGCAAGCTCGACAAGCTGTCGGTGATCAACCTGCCGGGCGAGCAAACAGCCGCCCTCGCGAAACAGGTGGTTCGTACCATGTCGATCAATTGCACGATCCAGGAAGGCGATCTCTACCTGGTCATGGGTGACGAAACATTCCATGTCGTTCCCGAATACCGCTTGCGCTCGCGGGCGTCTGGTCGATAATCACCCCCTCCTCATCTGGAAAGCCAAACCATGCGCCTCCTGCACACCATGCTTCGCACCGGCGATCTTGACCGGTCGATCGATTTCTATACCCAGGTCCTGGGCATGAAACTCCTGCGGCGGAAGGATTACCCGGAAGGCAAGTTCACCCTGGCCTTCATCGGCTATGGCGATGAAAAGGACCATACGGCCATCGAACTGACCTACAACTGGGGTGTCGAGAAATACGAGATCGGGACGGGCTATGGCCATATCGCGATCGAAGTCGATGACGTCCATGCCGCCTGCGAGGCCATCCGCCAGAAAGGCGGACGGATCATCCGCGAAGCCGGGCCGATGAATGCCGGCACCACTATCATCGCTTTTGTCGCCGATCCGGACGGGTATTACATCGAACTGATCGGCAAGCGGTAGAGCCACAATCACACCCAAGGAGCGCATGCCCCATGAAATCCCTGCTGTCGATTCTGATGTTCCTCTTCACCCCGTTTGTCTGGGCTGGCGACAGTGCCAAAGCCCCGTCCCCGGCACCGACGGTCATCACGGGAGAAGTCCTGGAAACGCAGGACGTCGAAAGCTATAGCTACCTGCGCCTCAAGACCAAGGCGGGTGAAACCTGGGCGGCCGTCAGCAGGACACCCATGAAGAAGGGGGCCACCGTCACGATCGAGAATGTGATGGTCATGAACGACTTCGAGAGCAAGTCGTTGAAGAAGACTTTCCAGACCATCGTTTTTGGCACCCTGGCCGGCGCCAACCCGCAAAGTAGTGGCATGGCCAAGCCGGCCGAAACGTCGGCTGCATCAGTCGCGGCGGATGCCAAGGTGGCCAAGGCCAGCGGGCCGAATGCCAAAACCGTGGCGGAAATCATCACCCAGGCTGCCGCATTGAAGGACAAGCCCGTGCTGGTGAGCGGCAAGGTCGTCAAGTACAACGCGGGCATCATGGGCAAGAACTGGGTTCACCTGCGCGATGGATCAGGTTCGGCCGCAGACAACACCAACGACGTACTGGTCACCAGCCTGAATGCAGTGAAGGTCGGGGATGTCGTGACGGCAAAAGGTATCGTGCGCACCGACAAGGATTTCGGTTCGGGCTACGTTTACAAGGTGATCGTCGAGGAAGCGACCTTCCAGGCGAAATAAAGGTTAGCCGCGCTCGACCATGAAAATCGCCGACCCCACTGCAGATCGCGTTTGCGACGAATTCGAGGTTATCGCGGCAGAGCTGCCGTTGATGAATGCGCGCATTCTTGAATTGGGCTGCGGGAAGGCCGAGAAGACGCGCGTGATCGCGCAATCCGGGAAGGTGGCCGCGATCGTCGCCATGGAGGTCGATCAGATTCAGCATGCCCGGAATCTGGCGATCGCGGATCTGCCGAATGTCAGCTTTCGCCAGGGCGCGGCAGAGGCGATCCCCGAGGCAGACAATACGTTTGACATCGTGATGATGTTCAAGTCGCTGCACCATGTGCCCGTCGAAGCGATGGACATCGCGCTTGGCGAGATCCACCGCGTCCTGAAGCCCGGTGGGTTCGCCTGGCTATCGGAGCCGGTCTATGCGGGAGAGTTCAACGAAATCCTGCGGATGTTTCATGATGAGAAGACCGTCCGGGAGGCGGCCTTTTCGGCAATCCGTCGAGCGGTCGAAGACGGGCGCTTCCAGCCGGTCCGGCAATGCTTCTTTTCGGTCCCCAATCGATTTGACAGCTTCGCGCAGTTTGAAGAGCGCGTCATTCACGTGACGCATACCGATCATCGACTCTCTTCGGAACTTCATGACGCAGTCCGCCGGGCATTCGAAAAGCATATGACCGAGCAGGGGGCGAACTTCAAGAATCCCCTGCGTGTCGATATTCTTCGCAAGTGAATTTGGCCCGATAGTTTTCGCATGAAACTCTACCTTGCTGGCCCCGACGTCTTTCGCCCCGATGTCGACACCTGGGCAAGCCAGGCGCGCGATCTCTGTCAGCGCCATGGCTTCGAGGCACTCACCCCGCTCGACCATGGCGAAACGAATCCCCGGCGAATCTTTCAGGCCAACCTCGACCTGATCCGCAAGGCCCAGATCGTGGTTGCCAACCTCAATCCGTTTCGTGGGGCCGAACCAGATTCGGGAACCTGTTTTGAGTTGGGCTATGCCCAGGCGCTGGACAAGCAGCTTTGCGCTTACGTCGAATGCATGGAAACCCTTCAGTCGCGGGTCAACCGGATCGAAGGCGGCGATGCATCGAGGACGCATGACAACCTTGGCCTGGCCATCGAAAACTTCAACCTCCCCCTGAACCTCATGCTCGCCGTGCCGGCCCGCATTGTCGAGGGCGGATTGGAAGACTGCCTCAAGCAGTTGCGTGATGGAATCCGGGAAGCGGCACCCCCGCCGGCGAATCTCCCGGACAAGCCGTTGGTCAGGCAGGCCATCGAGTCCGCTATCCGTTATCTGCGCTGGGTCGACGAGGGGAAGATTGACGACGCGGACGCCGTCGCCCGCGTCGCGGATCATTACAAGGTCAGGGAACAAACCGTGCAGGCGTGGCTGGTTGCCTGGTCGGGCATTGCCGTGACATCTCAGGCCGATTACCGGCCGGACGACATCGTTCGCCAGATGAAAATCAGCGGCCGTCAATTTAGGAGCCACCGATAGATATGGGCTTTCTTCCAAGGTTCTGCTGGGCGAGCACCCTGTTCCTGCTCGCGCTGTCCGCGCATGCCGAAACCATTGGCTGCGTTACCACCGCCTGGAAACTCATCGGCGCCAACCACAAGGTCTGTGTCGAGGCCTTTCATGATCCGAAGGTTCCCGGTGTGACTTGCCATGTCAGCCAAGCCAGGACCGGGGGCATTTCCGGTGCGGTGGGTTTGGCCCAGGATCCTTCGGAGTTTTCGTTGGCCTGCCGCCAGACCGGTCCCATTGTGCTGCCAGCCCATTTGCCCAAGGATGAAACGGTTTTTTCCGAGGATACGTCGGTCCTGTTCAAGGAAACCCGTATTGTGCGCATGTGGGACGAGGCCAACCGAACCCTCGTCTACGTTGCCATCAGCCGCAAATTGATTGATGGCGCTCCCGCGAACAGCATATCGACGGTTCCGGTCATGCCTTGGGGCGGACGGTAGGGATCGTGATGGGCTCCCGTTCATAACCCCGGACAACATGCCATGGCGAAGCACATGACCTACGAGGCCTTCCTCGATGAAGTCACGACACTGATTACCGAGAAATACGACATGGCGGATGCGGCAGCCATTCAGATGGTGATGCGCGCGCAGGAAGATGGCTTTTTCAGCGGCCATGATGATGATCCGAAGATCTGCACGCAGGACCGGGCCCATCAGGACGCCAGGACCGTATTCAAGAACTACAAGGTCAACCCATGACCCTCGAACTTACCCCGTACGAAGCGCGCGTCATCGGTTGCCTGATCGAGAAGGAAATCACCACGCCCGAACAGTACCCGCTGTCGCTCAACGCTTTAACCAATGCGTGCAACCAGAAGAGCAATCGCGACCCTGTGCTTGATCTTGACGATGCGACCGTCCAGCAGACCCTGGATCAACTCGGCAAGAAATACCTGGTCAGCGAAGAAACCGGTTATGGCAGTCGCGTCGCCAAGTATCGCCATCGTTTCTGCAACACCGAGTATGGCACCCTCAAGTTTTCTCCCCAGGAACTGGGTATCGTTTGCGAACTGCTCTTGCGCGGTCCGCAAACGCCGGGCGAATTGCGCAGTCGAGCGAGTCGCCTGTGCGCACTGAAGGAAGTGGCCGAGGTCGAGGCGGTTTTGGATCGGCTGGTTCAGCGCGAAGACGGGCCGTATGTCGTGCGTTTGCCGAGGGAACCCGGCAGGCGTGAGTCACGCTATGCCCATTTGTTCAGCGGTGAAGTTTCCGCCGAGCAGGCTGGCGGGGCGATGCAAGCCACGCCCGAAGCGGCGGGCGTCGGCAGTCTGGAGCAGCGGGTTGCCGCATTGGAAGCCGAGGTCGCCGAATTGAAATCACTGCTCAACGCGCTGACGTCCGGATAAGGGGGGAGCCTGCGCTTTCCCCTGGGGAAAGGCCAGTCAGCGCCGTCGATTGATTGCTGGTGGGATTTGGAGGCGCGACCCGGAATCGAACCGAGGTACACGGCTTTGCAGGCCGCTGCATAACCACTCTGCCATCGCGCCGCGGGTGCGGAGGTGAAACGAAAAGGGGGAAAGCATTGCTTTCCCCCTGGGTATCCTGGAGCGGGAGAAGAGTCTCGAACTCTCGACCTATACCTTGGCAAGGTATCGCTCTACCAACTGAGCTACTCCCGCAGGAAGTCGCGCATTGTACCAACAGATTTCGTTGTGTCAACGCATCAGTTGCAGAAGTTATTCAGGTGCAAGCCGAGGCAAGTGTCACCCGGTT
>CAZTWA010000032.1:0-18656 GCA_964617225.1 uncultured Methyloversatilis sp. | reverse complement strand
GGCCACACCTACATCACCTACGGCCCGCTGGCCTGCGGCGCGACCGAGATCGTCTTCGAATCCGTGCCGACCTATCCGGACGCCGGTCGTTTCTGGAAGATGATCCAGGATCACAAGGTCTCGGTTTTCTACACCGCGCCGACTGCGATCCGTTCGCTGATCAAGGCTTCCGAAACCACGCCGACCACGCATCCGCGCAACTACGATCTCAAGTCGCTGCGCATCCTCGGTTCCGTGGGCGAGCCGATCAACCCCGAAGCCTGGATGTGGTACTACGACAATATCGGCAACAGCCGCTGCCCGATCGTCGATACCTTCTGGCAGACCGAGACCGGCGGCCACATGATCACGCCGCTGCCGGGCGCAACGCCGCTGGTGCCGGGTTCCTGCACGCTGCCCTTCCCGGGCATCCAGGCCGCCATCGTCGATGAGACCGGCAATGACGTGCCCTGGGGCAACGGCGGCTTCCTCGTCGTCAAGAAGCCCTGGCCGTCGATGATCCGCACCATCTGGGGCGATCCCGACCGCTTCAAGAAGTCCTACTACCCGGCCGACTTCAGCGGCAAGCTCTACCTCGCCGGTGACGGCGCGGTACGCGATGCCAAGACCGGCTACTTCACCATCATGGGTCGTATCGACGACGTGCTGAACGTTTCCGGTCACCGCATGGGCACGATGGAAATCGAGTCCGCGCTGGTTGCCAACCCGCTCGTCGCCGAAGCCGCCGTGGTGGGTCGTCCCGACGACCTGACCGGCGAGGCGATCTGCGCCTTCGTCGTGCTCAAGCAGGCGCGTCCGTCCGGCGAAGAAGCCAAGAAGATCGCTACCGAGCTGCGCAACTGGGTGGGCAAGGAAATCGGCCCGATCGCCAAGCCGAAGGACATCCGTTTCGGTGACAACCTGCCGAAGACACGCTCGGGCAAGATCATGCGCCGTCTGCTGCGTTCGCTGGCCAAAGGCGAGGAAGTCACGCAGGACGTATCCACACTCGAGAACCCGGGGATTCTGGATCAGCTCAAACAGGGCATCTAAAACCGGAATCCGTAGAACCGGAGGAGGACAGGAACAACGGCCGCCAAAAGCGGCCGTTTTCCATTGAGGAGGCCGACGCGATGCCGTCTCGCCAGCGCCGACTTTCAGGCTGCCGGGTGGGCGATCTGCCAGTTCTTGAGGAAGGAGATGACTTCTTCGGCGGGCAACGGGCGGCTGTAGAGAAAGCCTTGCAGCACGTCGCAACCGAGCTTCTCGAGCTGGCGGCGCTGGCCTTCGCTTTCCACGCCCTCGGCGACCAGTTCGAGGTCGAGGTGATGGCCGAGGGCGATCGTCGCCGAGCAGATTGCATGGTCATCGCGGCTGACCTCGATCTCCTGGACGAAGCTGCGATCGATCTTGAGCCGGTGCACCGGCAGGTGCTTCAAGTAAGCCAGTGAGGAGTAGCCCGTGCCGAAATCATCGATCGACAGCACGATGCCCATGTCCGACAGCTGGTTGAGGATCGCGATGGTGGCCGAGGGGTTCTGCATTGCCGCCGACTCGGTGATCTCGAGCTCAAGATCATTGGGTTGGAGGTCGTAGCAGGCAAGCGCGCCATGGATCACGGCGGGCAGGTCCACATGCCGCAACTGCTGCGACGAGAGATTCACGGCGACGCGGACATCTGCGATGCCGGCATCGCGGAACAGTCGCAAATGCCGGCAGGACTCCCAGAAAATCCAGTCCCCGAGCGGCTGGATCAACCCGGTGTCCTCGGCAATCGGGATGAACTGGATCGGCGGCACGCTGCCCCATTCCGGATGGAACCAGCGCACCAGCGCTTCGAGGCCGACGATCCGGTTCGTGCCCAGGTGCAGTTGCGGCTGGAAATGCAGGTGGAACTCGCTTTTTCCCCCGAGCCGCGTGGTTTCGATGGCCTGGCGCAGCCCATTTTCAATCTTCATGCGCTCGATGGCAGCGATGTTCATGCCTTCCGAGAAAAACTGGAAGTTGTCGCGCCCCTGCGCCTTGGCATGGTACATCGCGGCGTCGGCATTCTTCAGCAAGGTGTCGGCGTCGGTACCGTCGGTCGGGAAGAGGGCGATGCCGATGCTGGGCGTGGCGTACAGCGTGTGCGGGCCGACGCGATAGCTGTCGGCCAGACTGTGCTTGAGCTTGCTGGCGACGCCGGCGACCGACAGGGCGTTCTCGACATCGGGCAGGACGACGATGAACTCGTCGCCGCCGATGCGCGCCACGATGTCGCTGGCTCGCACCGACTCGCGCAGGCGTTCGGCCACTCGCATCAGGAGTTGGTCGCCGATCGCATGCCCGAGCGAGTCGTTGACGTTCTTGAAGCGGTCGAGGTCGATCACCATGACGGCAACTTGCAAACCATCACGCTGGGCATTGTGCAGGGCCTGGGGCAGCAGGGACTCGAAGGCGCTGCGGTTGTAGAGTTGGGTCAGGGGATCGAAATGCGCCATCCGCGCGAGCTCGGCCGTAGCCTCGGCGTATTCGCTCAGATCGGAAAAATGGGCGACGTAGTTCTGGATAAGGCCCTTCGCATCACGGACGACCGTGACCGATAGCCACTTGGGGTAGATCGAACCATCCTTGGCCCGGTCCCACATCTCGCCCTGCCAGTGATCGTCCCGGAGGAGGGTATCCCAGAAGACCGCATAGTCGGCCCGGCTCATTTTCCCCGAGGCGAGGAAACTGGGATTGCGTCCGAGCACCTCATCGGCTGAGTACCCGGTCAATTGTATAAAGGCTTGATTGACCTCGACAATCAGGTTCTGGCTGTCGGTGATGAGGATAGCCTCGCTGCTTTTCGCCATGACGGTTTCCAGCACGCGCAGGCGCTGGAACAACGGATCGTCAGTGGGCGGCAGTGTGGCTGGCATGGATTCGGGGTGGGCGCATAAGTGCATGGCGCAGCTTCAAGCCCGCGAAGCAGCGGCGATTTTATCCTTATTCTTTCGCTTGAGCCGAAGCCGTCAGGGGCGCAGGATACGCAACCATGTTGTCTGGTTTTTCATGTCGAGGAATTTCATGATCATCCAATCCGTCGAGCTGGTGGCACTGCCCGGTGCGCCCGATTATCAGGAAAAAATCTATCGCGCCCACATGGATACCGGCGAGGACATCGACCTCTTCCAGCAGCACTGGGATGTTCCCCTGCCGCCCGAAACGCTGGTCGGATTGACGCCGGAGGAGGCCCGCCGCAAGCGGGCCGAGAAGATGCTGGCCGCCGCCGGCATGCATTGAGGGCCGCCTGAACCCGGCAGGCGCTCAGCCGCAACCATAAAGTGCCCTGCCTAGGCAATTGATGAGGAACCAATCGTGGTCGTGACCAATACGCAACGCAGTACCGCGATCGTCATCCGCAACGATGGCCACAAGGTGACATTGGTGCCAATGAAGAGCGGCAAGCTGACCTCGAGGACGATCAGCTTCGACGAGTTTCGCCATGAATGGCGCGAAACGGGTTATTCCCTCTCCCTTGCGCTGACGACCTTCCTCACGCATGTGATGAAGTGGGGGGCTTCGCAGGAAACCCAGCGCGGGCTGCAGAAACTCGCCGCGCGCGATCGCTTCGTCGTCGCCAGCCTGTTTTGAGCTGGCTGCCGGCGATTCAGGCCGCCGACTTGAGGACCGGCGTCAGTCCGCGTTCCTGACCGAACAACTCCGCAGCCTTCTCGGCGCAGCCGGTTTTTTCGTAGGCCGTCAGCACGTCGTAGCGGGTGATGTGGGCGTCGGTCATGTTGATGCCGTACCGGTCGATCAGTGCCTGATCGAAGGCATTGACGATTTTCAGGGCTTCAAATTTTCCGACTCGGTTGATGTTCATGATGTTTCCCGTGGGTGGAGCATGTGGCGATGCAGCAACTCTAGCATCGCCGCGTGTGGCCGTTTGCCTGAATAATTGTGCCAGATTCAACTAGTTCAACAATTCATTGTGTTGATTGTCGCATATTGCGATGCAACAACAAAGCATTTGTCCGTGCCACTTGAGAATTTCCGGTTCTGCCCCGATAATGCTTGCATGGTCGTAATTCCGGCAAACCGGAAGCGTTTCGGACGGCGGTTCGATTCCGCCCACCTCCACCACTGGGGGGGTGCACTGGCTTCGACGGGGCGAACAAGGCTAGCAGGCGACTCGAAAGGCGACGGACGTAATCCGCGCAAATCCACAAACGCCAACGATGAGCGTTTTGCACTGGCCGCTTAAGGCCTATGCCGAGGCTGCTTTAGCCTTGTAACCAAAGAAAAGCCGGCGGGGACCCCATGCAAATGAGGTCCCCGTCGTTATTTCCAGCCTCAGTCGAACAGTTTGGCCACGATCTCCGGGCCGTAGCGGTAGCGTTGCCGGCAGATGTCGTCCTCGACGGCGACTTCCCCCTGTTCGGCTAGGGCGGCTTCGACTTCGTCGCGGCCGAGGCGCTTCAGCATGGCCAGCACTTTTTCCTCGTCGCGCGGACAGTGGTAGCGCACCGGGCGGGGATCGAAGAGGCGAATATTTTCTTCGGGGAAAACCTGCATCAGCAGGTTGGTCACCGGCTGGACCAGTTCGGCCGGCTTGAGGGTCGCGGCGAGATGCAGGAGGCGGTTCCAGCCATCGGCGTCCCGCACATCGGCATCCGGCAATTTCTGGAGAAAGAGGCCACCGGCGAAATCGTCTCCGGCGGTGAGAAACAGTTTGGCCGGTTGCTGCTCCGACTGGACGAGATAGTGTTCGAAAACTTCCGTCAGGCTGTTGCCGATCAGCGGCACGATGCTCTGGTAGGGGTTGCCGGTATTCGTTTGCAGCGTCAGGACCAATTGCCCGTCGCCAAGCAGCTCGGCGAACGATGCCGTCTCGCCAAGACTGACTTTATGTCGCGCCGTGCCGCGCAGGCGCAGCTGTTCGTCGCAATCGACCAGCAACAACGAGACCAGACCGTGGCCCTGCAACTGGAAGGTGATGCGTCCCGGTGTCTTGAGGTTGCCTGCGATCAGGGCGGTGACCGCCGCCAATTCGCCGAGCAGCGCATTGACCGCCGGGGGCAAGTCACGGGCGGCGCTCATTTCGTGCCAGGCATTGCCGAGCGCGACGACCGCCCCGCGGATGTCGAGATCCTCGAAAAGGAAGCGGCGGACGCTATCCATTCAATTTCATCTATTTCACGAAGCTCTCGAACATCGTCGGGTCGAAGCCGACCAGCAGATGCCCGCTCTCGGTTTCCACCATCGGGCGGCGGATCACGCTCGAATGCTCCATCATCGTCGCGACGGCCTTGCTCTGGGTCTTGATGTCCTGCTGTTCGGGTGTCAGCTTCCGCCAGGTCGGGCCCTTGGTGTTGACCAGCGACTTCCAGCCGAGCGCCTTGCACCAGGCCACGAGCCGGTCGCGGGGTACGCCCTGTTTCTTGTAATCGTGAAATTCGTAGGGAATGCCGCGTTCGGTTAGCCAGTTGAAGGCTTTCTTCATCGAATCGCAGTTCTTGATGCCGTAAATTTTGACCATGCTCTTAAGGTAAGAAAGTTGTCGGTTGGATCCTGTTTGTACTCGCAGTGATTTTAGGCGGGTGTGAGCGATATGGCGAACCAGTGATCTATTGCGTGATGTCCAGTCGATTTGGTGATGCCACAAGAGGTTCGATGTTTAGGGCAGACTCCGGCAGGGAAAATCCGTAAAACGGTATACGCAGCTCTGGGAAGCGAGGTAGGCGCGGGTGTCGGTAACATGACTGGAATCAATTCTCCGATTATGCCGGTCTACTATCATCGCAGGCTATTACCACAGGAGATCCGCATGACCACTATTGCAATTCATAACCATACCAATCCCGAGGGAATCTATCCTTTCGATGCGCGCGGCATTGCCAAGCGGTTTCGGCATGCGGCGATCTTCGGTGCCCTCGATGCCTTGCATTCCGGCGAGGTGATGCGCTTCGTCAACGATCATGATCCGATTCCGTTACTTCAGCAGATGCAGGCACGCTATGGGGATAATGTGGAAATCGCCTACCGCGCTCGCGAGCCTGAAGGCGTCATGATCGATTTCATCAAGCGCTGATCTACCCAATCAGAAACGCAAAATCCCCGCCGGGCAGCGGTTCGAATGCTCGAGCCGGCTGATCGTCGACAGGAGGTTGAGGTCGGTGTCCGCCTTCAGGCTGCGGGCGGCGGCCTTGAGTTCGCCCATGCCATGGTCGACCGGCGCGCCCGTGGCAGCGAAGGCCACCACATTGCCGCTGTCGCAGGAAGGGAAGGCGAGGGCGCGTCCGTCGAAAGCTTCCTCGATGCGTTCAAGAGACTTTTTCACGCCCTTGCGTTTCGACAGCAGGTTGGTGACCAGCAAGCCTGCGGATGACAACCGCGCCTTGCAGTTGAGGTAGAAGGGCAGGCTGTCGAGCAGGCCGGTGCGGGCGTTCTCATCGAAACCGTCGACGAGGATCAGGTCGAAGCGTCGTTTGCCGGCCTGCGGGCCGGCCAGCCACGAGGCGCCGTCGTCGATGATGATCTCCAAGCGTTCGTCCTCCGCCGGCAGCTTGAAATGCTGGCGTGCGACATCGACGACCTCGGCATCGATCTCGACCACCGTCAGTTGCGCCGTGGGGCGATGGCGATGGAGGAACTTGGTCAGCGAACCGGCGCCGAGGCCGATCAGCAGGACGGCGCGCGGCCAATCGGTGTCGGGCCGCAACAGCAGCGCCGCCATCATCTCACGCGTGTAGTCGAGTTCCAGCGCCCAGGGCCGGGCGACGCGCATGGCGCCCTGGATCCAGTGGGAGCCGAAGTGCAGGTAGCGGACGCCGGAGGATTCGCTGACGAGGATTTCCATGGCTTGGACGGGAATGTGTACAGCGGGGATTCTACTTTCGCCAGCCATGATGTTTGTATAACATGGCGCCATAGGCAAAAGTTGCAATTACAGGAATATCACGATGATCGAAATCGAAGAACTGCTGCACCTGATGCTCGAACGCGGGGCCTCCGACCTGTTCGTGTCGGCCGAGATTCCGCCCCACATCAAGATCAACGGCGTCACCCGGCCGGTCGAGCGCATCAGTGCCAATGGCGAGAAAACCGACTGGCCGGCCCTCAAGCCGGGCGAATCGAAGAAGTTTGCCCATGCGCTGATGACCGAGCAGCAGCGCGCGGATTTCGAGCAGTACAAGGAATGCAATTTCGCCCTCGCGACGCAGCAGGGGGGGCGCTACCGCGTCAATGTCTACTTCCAGCGCGGCGAAGTGTCGATGGTGATCCGCCTGATCAAGACGAAGATCCCGAGCTTCGAAGAACTCGGGCTGCCGCCGCAGGCCGCGCATCTGGCGCTGCTCAAGCGCGGGCTGGTGCTCATGGTGGGTGCC
Source organism: uncultured Methyloversatilis sp. (assembly GCA_964617225.1). Taxonomy (GTDB): domain Bacteria; phylum Pseudomonadota; class Gammaproteobacteria; order Burkholderiales; family Rhodocyclaceae; genus Sulfuricystis. The sequence goes on along the minus strand of CAZTWA010000032.1, from coordinate 11,325 downwards.
GCCGGCACGGGCAAGAGCACCACGATGGCGTCGATGATGGCCTACCGCGCGCAACTGCGCGACGGCCACATCCTGACCGTCGAAGACCCGATCGAATACCTGCTGCCGCATGGGCGCTCGGTGGTCGAGCAGCGCGAGGTCGGCATCGACACGCTCAGTTTCGGCGAGGCGCTCAAGAACGTGCTGCGCCAGGCGCCCGACGTGATTGTCATCGGCGAGATTCGCGACCGCGAAACCGCCAAGAGCGCGATCATGTACGCGGAAGCCGGCGCCCTGTGCATCTCGACGCTGCATTCGAACAATGCGAACCAGGCCATCGACCGCATCGTGAATTTCTTTCCCGAGGAAGCCCACCGGCAGGTGCTGCTCGACCTGTCGTTGAACCTGAAGGGCGTGATCTCGCAGCGCCTGCTGCCGTCGCTGCAAGGCGGCCTGGCGCTGGCCACCGAGGTGCTGCTGCAGTCGGCCTACTCGTCGTCGCTGATCCAGAAGGGCGAAATCGACCAGCTCAAGGATGCCATCAAGAAAGGCACGAACGTCGGCATGCAGATTTTCGACGATTGTCTGCTCGATCTCTACAAGGCGCGGCGCATTTCGCAGGAGGAGGCCCTGAACCATGCCGACTCCAAGACCGACCTCGCGCTCAAGATTCGCCTCTCCGGCAGTTAAGGTCGGGCCCGAAAGTCAGCGCTGGCGGGACGGCACTAGTTCAGGGTGCGGGCCAGCGCGACGCGGAATTCGCGCACGAGGTCCTCGTATTGCGGCTGGGGCGCCAGCAGGGCGAACAGATCGAGCATGCCCTTGCGCGCGGCGTCCTCGTTCCACTGCCGTTCGCGGCGCACGATCTCCAGCAGGTTCTCCAGCGCGCCGCGATAGTCGTGCGCCAGCGCCAGCGCGTTGGCGAGTTGCTGTCGTACAGCGTGGTCGTCCGGATGGGCAGTGACCTGCGCCTGCAGGGCGGCGGTATCTGCTTGTGGCGCAGCGCTGGCCATGCGCAGGCGCGCCTGCAGCGATTCGACGCGGCTGCGATCGCGCGCCCGGTCGGCGACGACGTTGAGCAGTTCGCCGGCCTCGGCCAGTGCCGCCTCTGAACCGTCTTCGATGCTCAACGCGATGTAGTCGAGGTAGGACGTGTCGTTGCGGGGATCGAGGTTGATCGCCTCGACGAGCTTCTTGCGCGCGGCGTCGAGGTTGCCGCCCGCCGCGAGTGCCAGTGCTTCCATGCGCAACGGCTCGGCCGGCGACGGGATCAGGCGCTCGATGAATTCGCGCACCTGGGCCTCGGGCAGCGCGCCGGTGAATTCATCCACCGGCTGCCCGCCGACGAAGGCCTTGACGGCCGGGATGCCACGCACGCCGAAACGCGCGGCGAGGTCCTGATTTTCATCGGAGTTAACCTTGGCCAGGAGGAAGCGGCCGCCGAACTCGTTGGCAAGCTTCTCAAGGATCGGCTTGAGGATGCGGCAGGGCTGGCACCAGGGCGCCCAGAAATCGACGATGACCGGGACGCGCTGCGAAGCGGCGATGACCTTTTCGTCGAAGTCGGCACTGCTGACGTCGATGGCGTGTTGGGACATGGGGTTTCCTATGAAGCAAATGAAAAATGCCGGATGCCCTGATGAACTAAGGGCATTCCCGGCATTTTAAAGAATCGCGGGGTCAGTCTGCGCTGCTGAGCTTTTCGAGCAGTTTGAGCGCGGAGATCGAATCCTCTTCGCCCATGCCGCTGCCGACGATGGCGTTGAAGAGTTGTGCGGTCGCGGCCGCGGCGGGAAGCATCAAGCCGAGGCGGTGGGCTTCCTCCATGACGATGCGCAGGTCCTTCTGGTGCATCCACGCCTTGAAGCCCGGCTTGAAGTTGCGGTCGAGCATGCGCTGGCCATGATTCTCGAGGATGCGCGAATAGGCGAAGCCGCCGAGCAGCGCTTCGCGCACCTTGGCGACATCGACGTCGTTCTTCGCGGCGAAGTTGAAGGCCTCGGCGACCGCCAGCACGCCGACGCCGGTGAGGATCTGGTTGCAGGCCTTGGCAACCTGTCCGGCGCCGATGTCGCCGACCAGGGTCACCGACTTGCCCATCTTTTCGAACAGCGGCTTCACCTTCTCGAAGATTTCCGGTTGGCCGCCCGCCATGATGGTCAGCGCGGCATTGATCGCGCCGACTTCTCCGCCCGAGACGGGGGCGTCGACGAACGCGATGCCTTTTTCCGCGAGCGCGGCACCGATCTGACGCGCGGCATTGGGATTGATCGTGCTCATGTCGACGACGATCAAACCCGGTTTCGCACCGCTCGCAATGCCGTTCGCGCCAAGCGTCACGGCTTGCACATCGGGCGCGTCGGCAACCATCGTGAAAACGATCTCGGCATGCTTCGCTACCTCGGCGGCAGAGCCATGGACCGTTGCGGCGACTTCCTTGAAGGGCTCGAGCGCGGCTGGGCGGCGGGCCCAGAGATGCAGCGTGTGGCCGGCCTTGGCAAGGTGCAGGGCCATGGGGCGGCCCATGAGGCCCAATCCGATGAAACCGATGTTCATAGTGGCGTTCTCCTGGAGTTTGATGTAATCAGGCGGGCAGGACGTCCGGATTCAGCAGGTTCGGCGGGCGTTTCCCCGCCAGTGCCGCGATCAGGTTGTCGGCGGCCAGCATGGCCATGGCCAGTCGGGTGGCGCGGGTCGATGAGCCGATGTGGGGCGTCAGCACGACATTGTCGAGCGCGAAATAGCGCGGGTCGAGCGCGGGCTCGTTCTCGAACACGTCCAGCCCGGCGCCGGCGATGCGCTTCTGCCGCAGCGCTTCGATCAGCGCGCTGTCGTCCACAATGCCGCCGCGGGCGATGTTGATGAGGTGGGCGGACGGTTTCATTTGCGTCAGTTCCGCGGCGCCGATCGTGTGGTGCGCGGCCGGCGAGTAGGGCAACAGCAGGACGAGAAAGTCGGATTCACGCAGCAGCGCCTCCTTGTCGACCCGCGTGGCCTTGCAGGCCTGCTCGATGTCCGCGGGCAACGGGCTACGGTTGTGGTAGATCACGCGCATGTCGAAACCGGCCGCACGGCGCGCCACCGCCTGACCGATGCGGCCCATGCCGAGGATGCCCAGCGTCGCATGATGGACGTCGTTGCCGAACCAGTCGTCGTGGAATTTCCAGCCTTGCCACTGGCCGGCGCGCACCCATTTGTCGGCGCTGACGATACGGCGTGCGGTAGCCAGCAGCAGGGCCCAGGCCGTGTCCGCCGTGGTGTCGTTGAGCACGCCCGGCGTGTTGGTGGCCATGACCCCGGCCTGCGTGATCGCGGCGAGGTCGAAATTGTTGTAGCCGACCGCGACATTGCAGACCGCCTTGAGGCTGGATGCGCCGGCCAGCGCAGCGGCATCGATGCGGTCGGACAGCAGGGTGATTGCGCCCACCTTGTCAGACAGTCGCGCGGCCAGTTGATCGGCGGGCAGTGCGGCATCCCGGTCGTTGTAATCGATTTCGCAGTGCTGGGAGAGGCGCTCGATGGTCTCGGGGAAAATGGCGCGGGTGACGAGAATTTTCGGTTTCATTGCGGGGTCCTGGTGTCAGTCGTCCTTGCTGCGCAAGTTTTCATAGTATTCGTACAGCGCCATGGCGATGCCGATCAGCACGATGATGACCAGGGCGATCTTCTTCAGCTTGATGATGGGCGGCAGCAGGAAAGCGAGCAACAGCAGCAATCCAATCAGACCTGCGAACAATTTGAAATTCATGGGCGCCTCGCTTCTCTATTGCGTTGTTGTCAGGAAAGGGCACCGACCAGCCAGCGGGCGGTGCGCAGCAGGCGGGCGTCGTCACCGCGCCGGCCGACCAGTTGAACCCCGACAGGCAAACCATTCTCCGCCTGGAGCAGGGGGAGGTTGATGGCCGGCATGCCGCAGAAGGTCCAGAGGGTGCAGAACAGCGGATTGCCGGTCGACTCCAGGCCCATGGGAGCGGGACCGAGTACGGCCGGCGTCAGGATGGCATCGAAGCGGTCGAAGACCTCGTCGATCGCATCGGTGATGACGGGGATGCGTGCGGTGGCCTGCAGGTAATCGACGGCCGTGATCGCGCGGCCGCGCGCGATCTGCTCGCGCAGGGACGTCGACATCTGCGCGGCGCCTTGTTCGTAGTCGGCTGCGAAGTTGGCGGCGATATCGGCCTCCATGACCGTCTTGTGCCAGTCGAGCACCTTGCCTGCCGATTCGGGCAACACGAACTCGCCGACCTGCGCGCCGAGGTGCTCGACCAGTTCGCCGAATCCGTCTTGCGTGTCGGCATCAAGCTGCGACCACCAGGGCGTCTTGATGAAAGCCAGCTTGGGCGTGAACGGCGGTTCCGTCTCGCAAGTGCTCAGGAGCGGCGGGGTGGCGCGCGGCGCCATGCCTTCCTCCTCCGCATCGTAGGCGGCCAGCACTTCCGCAATCAGGGCCAGGTCCTCGACGCTGCGGGCGAACACGCCCGGCTGGTCGAGTCGTTCGGACTGGCGCAGGATGCCCCGGCAGGAGATCAGGCCGCGACTGGGCTTGAAGCCGAACACGCCGCAGAAGGCGGCCGGCCGGATGGTCGAGCCATTCGTCTGGGTGCCGACTGCGAGCGGCACCATGCCGGCGGCGACTGCTGCTGCCGAGCCACTCGATGAGCCGCCCGGCGTATGCGCGGGATTATGCGGATTGCGTGTCTTGCCCGGGCTGTAGGTGGCCAGCTCGGCGGTAACCGTCTTGCCCAGGATGATGGCGCCGGCGGTCCGCAGCAGGTCGACGACCTTGGCATCGTGCCAGGGATTGCGTCCCGCATGCAGCGGGGTGCCATCCTCGGTTGGCATGTCGCGCGTGTCGATGATGTCCTTGATGCCGACCGGTACGCCGTGCAGCGGGCCGAGCGGCTTGCCGGCTGCGCGCCACTCATCGGCCTGCTTAGCCTGCTCCAGGGCATGCTGCGGGTCGATGAATGCCCAGGCCTGCACTTCGGATTCGCGGGCCTCGACTTGCGCCAGGCAGGCCTGGACGAGATCGGTGGCGCTGAATGCACCATCCCGAATACCCTGTGCCGCCGCGCGGGCGCCGAGCCAGTTCAGTCCATCCATTTCGATTGCGTCTCCATCAGTTGCCGTAGAACAGGTCCGGCAGCCAGTAAACCAGTTGCGGGAAGATATAGACCAGTGCCATCGCCACGAACACCATGCTCAGGAAGGGCAGGCAGCCCTTGAAGATGGTCACCAGTTGCACGTGCTTGGGCGCCACGCCTTTCAGGTAATAGGCCGACATGGCCATCGGGGGTGTCAGGAACGACGTCTGCAGGTTCAGCGCGATCAGGATGCCGAAGAACATCGGATCAACGTTGAAGTGAGGCAACAACGGGAGGAAGATCGGCACGAAGATGATGATGATCTCGCTCCATTCCAGCGGCCAGCCGAGAATGAAAATGATCAGCTGCGAAAGCAACAGGAAGGTGATCGTATTGAGGTCCATGCTCAGTACGAAATCCTTGATCAGGCCTTCCCCGCCGAGGTAGGAAAACACCGAGGAGAAGGTCCAGGAGCCGACGAACAACCAGCAGACCATGGCCGTGGTGCGCGCCGTCAGGAACACGGCTTCCTTGAGGCGGTCCCAGGTCAGCGCCCGGTAGGCCGCCGCGAGGAGGGTTCCCCCCAGCGCACCGATCGCCGCCGCTTCGCTGGGGGTGGCCAGGCCGAACAGGATGGCCCCGAGCACCGACAAGATCAGGACCGCGAGCGGTACGAAGGCCTTGAACAGCAGGATGAATACCTCAAGCCACGACACGCCTTCGACCTGTTCGCGGGGCAGCTTGGGGGCCAGCGAGGGATTTATCAACACGCGGACGATCACATAGACCATGTAAAGGCTGGCCAGCAGCAGGCCGGGAACAAGGGCCGCCGCATACAGCTTGACCACCGAGATCGCCGAGGTCGCGCCATAGACGATGAGCATGATCGAGGGTGGGATCAGGATGCCGAGCGTGCCACCGGCCGCGATGACCCCAGTGGAGAGCTTCTGGTCATAGCCGGCCTTGAGCATGGCCGGCAAGGCGAGCAGGCCCATCAGCGTCACCACGGCGCCAACGATGCCGGTGGCGGTGGCGAACAAGGCGCAGGTGATCAGCGCTGCCACGGCCATGGCACCGGGTACCGCGCGGAAGGCGAGCTGCAGGCTATGAAACAGGCGGTCGAGGATGTTCGCCCGTTCGACGATATAGCCCATGAAGAGGAACAGGGGAATCGACACCAGCACGTCGTTGTTCATGACGCTGAAGGTGTTCTGCGTCAGCAGGTAGAACACGCGGTTGTCGAAAAAGGCCTGGTCGGGTTGGAAGTACGCGTAGTAGCCGAAGCCGACGCCCATGGCCATCAGGGTGAAGGCGATCGGAAAGCCGAGCAGGATGACGAAGATGAAGGACCCCAGCATCAGGATCGCGACTTGGGGATCGGTCATTTGCCGTCTCCTGAAGTATCGGTGGTGGGACGGTAGGAATGTCTTTCAGTCGGTACGTCGGCCTCGTAGCCCATGCGCTGTTCGTCCTGGACCTGGTGCAGTACCGCGGTTTCCAGTTCCTCAACGTCATGCAGACGGTCCGGCCAGGCGCCGGTGCGAATGCAGATGATGCAGCGCAGGACCTCCGCAAAGCCTTGCAACATCAGCAAGGCTCCGGCGGCCGGGATGATCATCTTGAGCTGCCAGATGGGCACGCCCACCGGGCTGTTGACGCTGACTTCATTGATGCGCAACGATTCGATCCCATAGAACCAGCCGGAATACGCCAGGGCGATCACGCCCGGGTAGAAAAAGATGATGTACAGCACCAGTTCGATGCTGCCCTGCACGCGGGGGGGCATCAACCGGTAGAAAATGTCGCCGCGGACGTGGGCGCCGCGCGATAGGGCATACGCGCCCGACATTAGAAACAGTCCCCCATAGAGGATGTAGCTCATGTCGAAGGCCCAACTCGTCGGGTCATCCAGCACGTAGCGGACAAACACCTCGTAGGACGTGCCCAGCGTCAGGATGACGATGCACCAGGCGAAGGCATGGCCAACCGACTTGGACAGTTGGTCGATGCCATGCAGCAGGGATTGAATGGACATGTATGCCGCTCCGGAAGCCACGTCAGGGAACTCCAGTTCCCTGACGTGGTTCGATGCCGATTGATTGACGATCAGAAGCCCAGTTTGCCGAAGACGTGCTCGTAGGCGGCCTTGTAGTCGGCGTTGTTGAAGAAGTGATAGTAGCCGACGCGTTGCGCCCATGCCTTCTGGGAATCCCAGACCTTCTTGAAGAAGGGATCCTCGTCGGTCAGGCGCTTGACGATGGTATCCCAGGCCTTGATCTGCGCGTCGAAGATATCCTGCGGCGTGCGGATGATGTTGACCTTGTCCTTGCTCTTCAATTCCTGCAGGTCGCGGGAGTAGTTGTCCATGGCCAGCGCGTAGTTCGCCGTCGAGGCCGCCTCGGCTGCGTAACGCAGCACGGCCTGCAGGTCCTTCGGCAGGGACTCGTACTTCTTCCGGTTGAAGACGATCTCGAAGAACTCCATCGACTGATGGTAGCTGCCCATCATGTAGTTCTTGGCGACGTCCTGGGCGCCGAAGCGGCGATCGGAGGTCGGGTTGTTGAACTCGAAGGCATCGATCACGCCGCGCTCCATCGCCGGCACGATTTCGCCGCCGGGCAACTGCGTGACCTTCATGCCCAGTTCGTTCATCAGGTCGGCGGCCAGACCCACGGTACGGTACTTGAAGCCCTTCAGTTCGGCGGCCGACTTGACGGGCTTCTTGAACCAGCCCAGCGGCTGGGTCGGCATCGGCATGGCGAAGAAGCCGACGACGTTGAGGTTGAGCTTCTTCATCAGCTCGTCATAGAACACCTGGCCTTCCTTGTGGATCCACGCCAGGTTCTGCGCCGCGTCGCAGCCGCTCACCGGGCCGGAGCCGAACAGCGAAGCGACCTTGCTCTTGCCATACCAGTACACCGCCACCTGGTGGCCGGCGTCGATGACACCCTTGGACGTCGCGTCCATGACCTCGAAGGGTTTGACCACCGAACCTGCAACCAGGTAGTCGATGCGGAGGCGGCCACCCGCCATTTCATTGACGCGATGGACGTACTCTTCGGCCATTTCGTTGAAGACGTCCTTGGCGCCCCAGGCACCCTGCATCTTCAGCACGATGGGCGATTGGGCGACAGAGATCATCGGGAACCCGGCAATCGTTGCGCCTGCGGCGCCGGTGGCGGCGGTCTTGAGGAACCGACGGCGCGTGGCCTGCTTGCCGGCGTCGAGCGGGGCGGTTGGTTTTACAGTCTCCATGGTGTATCTCCTCCTGTTATAGATGGGTACTACAGGCTTCAAATGCCCTGCCAGGATCTGCGGGAAGGGCGCTTGATCTTGGTTCGATAGCGTTCCTAATGCAATAGCTTCAGCCGATTCAGCAAGCGCTGGGACAAGGTTTTCAGGGTATCGACCACCTGCTCGCGCTTGCGCGGATTGCTGCTGCCCTTGAGCATGCTGACTGCGACGGCGGCCATGGCATGGCCTGTCGATGGATCGATGATTGGCACGCCGAGGCAGCACATGCCGTTGCGCGTCTCCTCGGTGTCCATCGCGTAGCCGCGCCGGCGGACATCGTGCAGGTCCTCGAGCAGGGCGGCCATACTCCGGCAACTCTTGGGGGTCAGTCGCGGCATGCGCTGGCCACGGTACAACTGGCGGACTTCCGGATCGCTCAGCGTGCTGATCAGGGCCTTGCCGGTGGCGGTGCAACTCACCGGCAGGCGCATGCCGATGCGGTAGGTGACGCCGACGGGCTGGTTGCCGTTGCGGCAGGCGACATACACTACGTCGGTCCCGTCGCGGACCGCCAACACGGCACCGTCCTCGGTAAACACCTTGAGGCTGTCGAGGGCTTGTTCGAATTCCTTGGTGAGATCGGTGCGCGAGAGGTAGGCATGCGCGAGGTCGACCAGGTGCGTACCGAGGTGATAGGTGCCGTCATCGAAGCGTGTCAGCAGACCCGCCAGGGTCAGGCTGGTGCACAGGCTGAGCGTGGAACTCTTCGGCAGGGCGAGGCGGGTGGCGAGTTCGCCGAGCGACAGCGCTTCGCGCGAGGCGGCGACGACGTCAAGCAGGCGTGCCGCCTTGAGCACCGATGGAACGACTGCCTTGGGCAAGTCCTGCACTGCCGATTGCACTCTGTGGTTCTCCTCGTCGCCGCATGGATGCGGTCATGGTTTGATTGACACGCTTGAAGGTGCCGACCTATGATAGATCAAGTTCAAAATAAAGCACAACGTTCACGTATATGAACACACTCAAACAGCTCGACCACTTCATCAACGGCCGCCTGGTCCATGGTACCGGTTCTCGCTGGGGTGAAATCCACAATCCGGCCACGGGTAAATTGAGCGGTCGCGTGCCGCTGGCGCAAGCGGACGAAACCGCGCAGGCCATTGCCGCGGCCGCCGCGGCATTGCCGGAATGGGCCGACACCTCACCCTTGCGCCGGGCGCGCGTCCTGTTCAAGTTCCGCGAACTGCTCGAGCGCCATATTGACGACCTGGCCGCGATCATCACTTCCGAGCACGGCAAGGTGCTGGCGGATGCCAAGGGCGAGATCATCCGCGGCATGGAGGTCGTCGAGTTTGCCTGCGGCATCCCGCACCTGCTGAAGGGGGAATACTCCGACCAGATCGGCGGTGGCGTCGACAGCTGGTCGCTGCGCCAGCCGGTCGGCGTCTGCGCCGGCATCACGCCGTTCAATTTCCCGGTGATGGTGCCGATGTGGATGTTCCCCGTCGCGCTGGCCTGCGGCAACACCTTCGTCCTCAAACCGTCCGAGCGCGATCCGTCCGCCAGCCTGTTCATCGCCGAATTGCTGGCGCAGGCCAATCTGCCGAAGGGCGTCTTCAACGTAATCCACGGCGACAAGGAAGCCGTCGATGTCCTGCTGACCGATCCGCGCGTGGCCGCGATCAGCTTTGTCGGCTCGACCCCGATCGCCGAATATATCTACGCCACTGGCAGCGCCCACGGCAAACGTGTTCAGGCGCTGGGGGGCGCGAAGAACCACATGGTGGTGATGCCGGATGCCGATCTCGATCAGGCGGTCGACGCCTTGATTGGCGCGGCCTACGGCTCGGCCGGCGAACGCTGCATGGCGATCTCCGTGGCGGTCGCGGTTGGCGACGTCGGCGATGCGCTCGTCGCCGCACTGGCCAAGCGGACGCGCACGCTCAAGGTAGGGCCCGGCACCGATGCCGGCATGGAAATGGGGCCGCTGGTGACGCAACAGCATTACGAAAAGGTGCGTGGCTATGTCGATCTCGGTGTGACGGAAGGTGCCGAACTGGTGGTCGATGGACGTGACCTGCAGGTGGCGGGCCATGAATCCGGCTATTTCCTCGGCGGCTGCCTGTTCGACCGCGTGACCCCGGCGATGCGCATCTACCAGGAAGAGATCTTCGGCCCGGTGCTCTGTGTGGTCCGCGTGCCGGATTTCGAGTCTGCCGTGAAGCTTGTCGATACGCATGAGTTCGGCAATGGCACGGCCATCTTCACGCGCAGCGGCAATACCGCCCGCGAATTCGTGCGGCGCATCCAGGTCGGCATGGTGGGCGTGAACGTGCCGATTCCCGTGCCGATGGCTTTCCACAGCTTCGGTGGCTGGAAGCGCTCGCTGTTCGGCGACCATGCGGTCCATGGCCCCGACGGCGTGCATTTCTACACCCGCCTGAAAACGGCGACCGGCCGCTGGCCGCAGGACAAGGAAAGCACCGCCAGCTTCATCATGCCGACACACTGAAGGGGTGTCCAGCCGCTGCAGAATGCAGCGGTGACGGGGAGGGCAAAGGTATAATTCGAAGGTTGCCAAGCTTGGCAGTTATCCCTTGCCCTTCGCCATGTCGAACATCCTCAAACTGCGCGGCGCCGCCGCCTTTTCTGCCTCCCGCCTGTCCCGCCTGCAGACCCAGATCAGCCATTCGCTTACCGCGGAGCACTGGTACTTCGTCGAACTGGCCAACGCGCTTGACGATGACGAGGTGGCCCGCCTCAAGGAACTGCTCGGCATCCCGGCCAGCTTGCCGGCGGAAGCGACGGGAACGCTGCTGCTGGTGACACCGCGCCTCGGCACGATTTCGCCGTGGGCCTCGAAAGCGACCGACATCGCCCGTAATTGCGGGTTTGACAAGATCAAGCGGATCGAGCGCGGCATTGCCTACCACGTGCAGGACGGACAAAAGTCAGTCCTGGCAATACGGCAATTAACTGCGCGGCTCCATGACCGCATGACCGAATCGGCGCTGGACAGCATCGATGC
>CAZTWA010000031.1:17125-19618 GCA_964617225.1 uncultured Methyloversatilis sp. | reverse complement strand
GCGAGCTCGGTGAACTTGCGCATGAAGCGGCGATCGATCCAGTCCTTCCAAATCCAGATCAGATCGCCGCGCGCGTACAGCCAGCCGCGCGAGGCGATGGCGTGCCGGTCGCCGGTGCTGATCAGCGCCAGCCAGCGGCGCTGCGGCCGGTAGTGGACCAAAGGCTGGCGCGTGAGCGAGCGCCGCAGGTTCTCGGCCAGCGGCTTGCCCATGCGCACGGCGAAGACGCCGGCCTTTTCCAGCGGGGTGTCGATCAGGGCGGCGCAGTCGCCGGCGGCGAAGACGAGTGGATCGGTTTCGGTCTGCAGGGTGTCGCGCACGCGGATAAAGCCCGCGTCGTCGAGCGCCAGCCCGGTGTCGCGCAGCCACGCCGCACCGCCCGCCTGCGTAACCCAGACGATCTCGTCGGCATCGATGGTTGCGCCGCTGCGCGTCTGCAGGCGCCCGGCCGCCACCTGCGTCACTTCGGACGATCGATGCACGACTACCCCACGCGCGGCGAGCGTCGTCTCGAAGGCGCGGCGCACGGCGGCATTGTGGGTGGGCAGGATCTGCGCCTCGGCGGAGAACAGATGGCAGCGCAATTCATCCGGGTCGCGGCCGAGGGCGACGAGTTCATTGCGCAGCCGGTATTGCATGGCCAGCATCGTCTCGACGCCACCGGCGCCGGCGCCGACCACGGCGAGGGTGGTGGTGCCGGCATGGCGGCGCACACGTTCGAGCAGCGCCAGCCAGCGTTCGTTGAAGCGGCGGATCGGCTTTACCGGCACGACGTGCGCGGCCGCGCCGGCCACGGTATCGAGCCGTGGCGTCGAGCCGATGTTGATCGACAGTGCGTCGTAGGGCACGGGCGGCCGCTGGCGGCACAGCACTGTGCGCGCCGCGCGGTCGATGCCGGTCACCTCGGCGCGGACATAGCGCGCGCCGGCGAATTCAGCCAGGCGGCGCAGGTCGATGTGCACGTCGTCGAAACTGTAGTGGCCGGCGATGTAGCCGGGCAGCATGCCGGAGTAGGGCGTGTCGGTGTCGGTGCAGATCACCGTCAGGCGCACGCCGGGCAGCGGCTGCATGGCGAACATGCGCAGCACGCCGACGTGGCTGTGGCCGCCACCGATCAGGACGATGTCGCGCAGTACCGGCGTGGTGGCGGCTTGCATTCAATGGGCTCCCAGGAGGTTGTGAACGAGTTGCCGCACTGCGGCCTGCTCGGTGGCCGGTGCGAACAGCGGCGCGCGGCGCGCGCATTGCGCGGCGAGCCGGCCCAGCAGCTGGTCGGTGCCGTCTCGCAAGGGCTGACTTTCGCGGCAGACGACGAGCAGCGCCGCCAGCGCTGCCTCGTTGTTCCACGGGAAGTAGCCGGCGTAGTCGTCGCCGAGCATGCCGATGTTGCCGTCGATGTGCGAGGCAAGCACGGGGGTACCGCTGGCCACCGCCTCCATCACCACGTGCGCGCCGCCCTCGATGCGGCTGGCGTGGATCAGCAGGTGGGCGCGCTGGATGCGGCGCCGCACTTCCTCGTGCGGTCGGCCGCCCAGCCAGCGGTAGTTCGGGAATTCGACCATCGTTGCCGTGGCCTGCCGCGCCAGCGCGGGGTCGAGCGCGGCGCCGATGTGATCGATGAAGATGTCGTGCCGGTCGGCCAGCAGGCGCGCGGCGGCAAACAGGGTGTCGGGCGACTTTTCTTCGCGCAGGTGGCCGACCATCACGGCGCGCAGGTGGCGCGGCGACTTGGGCAATGTCTGTCGGGTGGTGGTGGACTGGAAGATGACGCGGGCCTTGCCATGCATGGAGTCGGGTAGCGCGAGCGGACCACGTTCCTGCAGGACCACCAGCGCGCGGGCCAGCGCCAGCGAACGCTGCGCGGCGGCGTCGCCCTCGATGTCGCGATACAGGTCGGTGCCGGTCAGCACCACGGCCAGGCGCGCGCCACCGTGCCGGGCGTGCCAGGCGGCCACCGGGTCCGCCGAACGGCGGGCATGCAGCGCGATCATCACCGTGTCGCCATCGGCTTGCGCATCCGGCCAGTCTCTGACCAGCCGGGTCGGATGGAGCGGCGCGAGAAAGCGCTGCCAGCGCCGGGCTGTCTGCCAGTTGCCGTTGTTGTCGGCACGCAGCGCCGGGGTGATAATCACCACCCGTTGCCCACTGTCATTCGCAGAGATTCGTTTCATGGCCACCGATTATTCCATTGCCCGGCGTTGCCGCCGCGGCGACCGCGGCGCGCTTGCCGCCGCCCTGCAGGACACCCGCCAGCGCACGCTCAAGTTGCTCGATGCCTACGTCGCCCGCCTCGGCGAGACGCTGCGCCTTCCCTACTCGACGCAGCTCAATCCGCCGTTGTGGGAAGTGGGGCATGTCGCGTGGTTTTACGACATCTGGCTCGCACGCAATCCGCAGCGCCACCTGGGCCTCGCGGCCGATCCCGATTGCGCCCGGCCCGCCGGCCGCCTGCCCGGCGCCGATGCGCTCTACAACTCCAGCCTGGTCAAGCAC
>CAZTWA010000031.1:0-17025 GCA_964617225.1 uncultured Methyloversatilis sp. | reverse complement strand
CGAACCGGGCTTCGCCTTCGACAACGAACTGATTGCCCATGACGTGAAGCTCGACGACTTTGCCATCGACAACGTGGCGGTGAGCTGGCGGCGTTTCCTGCCCGCCATCGAGGCCGGCGCGGTCACGCTGCCGCGCTACCTGCGCCAGGAAAACGGCGCCTGGCAGGCGTTGCGTTACGGCGCCTGGGAAGCGTTGAACCTCGATGCCGCCGCCCTGCACCTGACCTGGGACGAGGCACAGGCCTGGTGCGCCTGGGCCGGACGCCGGCTGCCGACCGAGGCGGAATGGGAATGCGCCGCGCTGACCCAGCCAGGCTTCGACTGGGGCGATGCGTGGGAGTGGACGGCCAGCCGCTTTGCGCCCTTTGAAGGTTTTGTCGCCCACCCCTACCGCGACTATTCGCGCTTCGGCTTCGAGGAACATCGCTACGTGCTCAAGGGCGCCAGCCGCGCGACGTCGCCGCGCATGGCCCATCCGCGCTATCGCAACTACTTCACCGTCGAGCGCAACGACATCCATACCGGCTTCCGCAGTTGCGCCGTGTAAGCAGGCCATGTCAGGCAAAGGCGACGAACACCGCGAACCAGCCGGCGGCGTCGGTCCAGCGTTGCAGGCGTGAGAAACCCGCGCGCTGCAGCAGCGCGGCGAAGTCGTCGGCCCGCCACTTGTACGAATTCTCCGTATGCATGCGCGCGCCGGCCGCGAAGCGCCGGGTGCCGCCCGGCCAGCTCACCGTCACGTCGCGCAACGCTTCGAGATGCATTTCGATGCGCGAGGCCGCGCGATTGAAGAAGGCGACATGCCGCCAGTCCGCCAGTGAAAAGTCAGCGCCCGCGAGACGGCACAGGTGCAGCAACATGTTACGGTTGAAGGCGGCGGTGACGCCGAGCGGATCGTCGTAGGCCGGCTCCAGCACTTCGACGGGCTTGAGCAGGTCGACACCGATCAGCAGCGCGCCGCCCTTGCAGGCGGCATGCGCCTGACGCAGGAAGGCCAGTGCCTCATCGGGCGTGAAGTTGCCGATGCTCGAGCCTGGATAGAACAGCGTCAGCGGCCCGTTGCCGACCTCGCCGGGCAGGCGCAGCGTTGCGGAGAAATCGAGGCCGATGCCGAGCATGTCCATCGCCGGATGCTGGCGTTGCAGGTTTTCCAGCGATTCGCGCAGGTAGTTGACTGAGATGTCCACCGCCACGTAGCGTTGCACCTGGAAGGCCTCGAACAGACGCGCGGCCTTTTCGCAATTGCCGGCGCCGAGGTCGACCAGCGTCGCCACCGGTCCAAGCGCCGCCGCCATCGCCGCCATGTCTTGCGTGAAGATGGCCGCCTCGGTGCGCGTCGGGTAGTACTCGGGCAGCTCGGTGATCGCGGCGAACAGCCGCGAGCCGAGCGCGTCGTAGAGATACTTGGGCGAGACGGTCGCCGTCGGCGCAGTCAGCCCGGCGAGCAATTCCGCGCGGATCGCCGCCGGATCGTCGTGCGCGATCTGGATGAGGCGCGGTGTCTTCACTTGGGCGTTCCCGAAGCGCCAGCCGCCTTGGCCTTGGCGACCGCCTGCGCGAGTTCTTCGCCGCTGCGGTAGTGGGGCACGCGGAACACCAGTCGCTTGGCCCGTTGCAGGAAGCTGTTGTGGCCCGCGACTTCCTCGCGCCAGTATTTCTCGGCCAGCGCCAGGTTCGCTTTCTCATCGAGTTCGAAGGCGTCCTTCGAGCCCTGGCCGCCGAAGATGTAGAGCTTGCCATCGATCATCTTCCAGGTATCGGCATCGCCGCCCCAGGGGATGCCGTAGGCGATGCCGTTGGCGCAGTAGCCGCCGTACTGCGGCAGGTATTTCGCCGGTTCGCGGTCGAACAGGGCCTTGTGCTCGGCACTGGCGAAGCGGAAAGTCACGCCTTCGTACTGGCTGCTGAACTGGGTGCTGCCCTGCCGGTATTGGCCCTCGACGAAATAGGCGACGACATCGGCGCCCTTGAGCAGCACGCGCGCGTCGCCGCCATCGGCCACGGCATTGACGGGGGTGAATTTGCCGGACGGGTTCTGCGCCTGCATGGCGCCGCAGCCGCCCAGTGCCAAGGCCATCAGCAGAACCGTTAGAAAGGAACGAAAAGTCATGGGGATGTCTCCAGGGAAAGTGCCGGTCTTGGCGCCGGTGCGATGTGCATTGCTCCCGTTTCGTGATGCGCATACGGCGCGGGCCAGCCAAGGATACTGCTGGCCTCCTCGCAGCGCGCCCGCAGATCGTGCACGTCCTTGCCGCCGAGATGCAGGATGCCGTAGCGATAACTGTCCAGCCACTTGAAGTCGCGGGCAATTTGCCCTGGCGACTTGGGAAAGCTGAACAACAGGGCGTCGGCAAAGCGCTGCATGAGCTGGCGTTGGCGCCCGGCGGATGGCATGGCCGGTTGTGCGGCGGGGTCGAAGCTGCGATAGACGAAGCTGGCCGCCGCGCCGGCGGTCGGCTGCGTGCGCGGCAGCGGTGCCGGATCGCGGCCGTGCGCCAGTTCCAGCGCGATGCGATGCAGGTCGATGCCATCGACGCGCAGGTAGAGGTCGGAGAATTGCGCCGCCATGCGCGGGTTGAACTCGATGACGGTCAGGCGGTCATGGTTGGCATCGTAGAAGAACTCCATGTTGAACAGGCCGTGCGTGAAGCCGACTTCCGCCAGGAAGCGGCGCGCCACATCCAGTGCCCGCGCCCGGCCGGCGTCGGGTATGGCGCAGGGGTAGTCGAAGCGCATGAAGGCCTGGGTGCCGGGGTACATCACCGCCTCGACGATGCCGAGTGGACGCAGCCCGCCATTGAAGACATAGCCGTCGAGGTTGTACTGCAGGGCATGGACCGGCTGTTCGAGCAGCATGCGATGTGCGCTGCCGGCTGCGGGCAGGCGGTCACGGGCGATGCGCTCGAAGGGTTCGACGAGATGGCGGATCACCCACAGTTCCCACGCGCTGAAGCGCACCAGCGCCGCCAGTTCGTCGCGATTACGCACGTTGCGCGCCAGCACCGAGAAGGCGGCCTTCACCGGCTTGACGAACACCGGGTAGGCGATGTCGTGCGGCACCGGTTCGCCATAGTGCGATGCGAGCAGGTCGAAGCCGATGTTGGCTTCGGGCGCGATGCGCTGCAGCACCTGCCGCGCATGCAGTTTGTGCTGACAGGCCAGTACCGCGGCCACCGGCGTGCCCGGCCAGCCCATGCGTTCGGCGAGTAGCGCGGCGGCTAGCGCGCCGAACTGTTCATGGTTCGAGGTGACTGCTTGCCAACCCTTGCGTTTCGCCTGCCTGGCCAGGCGCTCAACCAAGCGCCGCAGGTCGAAATGGATGAGGTGCGCGTTGCTCGGGAAACTGAACAGGTCGAAGCCGACGCTGTCGCCAGGAAACTCGCGTGCCCAGCGTGCAAAGCCCGCCAGGTCCCAATCGTAGTTGAACAGCAGGAGGCTGCGGGCCGGTTTCATGCGCGACCCGCCGCGCCGTGTTGCCAGGCCTGCCATGCGAGTTTGAGCAGCCACGGCAGCAAGGCCAGGGCGGCAAGCGACAGCAGTACGCGGGGTGAATAGAGATCGGCGAATGCCTCGACGCGGGCGATCTCGGTACCGGCATTCACGTACACGAAGGTGCCGGCCAGCATGCCGATGAAGCTGATCCAGGTGAAGGTCCAGAACCTCATGCTGCTGAGTCCGGCGGCGACGTTGGCCAGCGCGAACGGCACGATGGGCACCAGGCGCAGGCTGAACAGGTAGGCGGCGCCGTCGGTCGCGATGCGGCCATCGATTTCCGCCAGCCGTGCGCCGAGCTTGCGCCGTGCCAGCGGCCGCAGGAAATAACGTGCCGCCAGCATGCAGGCGCTGGCGCCCGCGGTGCAACCGGTCAGGCAGAGCAGCGTTCCGGTCCACGGCCCGTAGGCCGCGCCGGTGACCAGCATCAGCACGGAGGCACCGGGCAGGGCCAGCATCGCCAGCAGCGCATGCACCAGCAGGATTGTCAGGGCGATAGTGACCGGATAGCGGCTGACATCAGCCAGGAACCCGGCACGGTGGTCGCGCCAGACCGCCAGCAGCCAGTCACCCAGGCCGGTCCCGGCGGACAAGCCCCAGGCCAGCCCCCAAGCCGCCAGCAGCGCCAGCGCGGCCAGAATGCCCCAGCCTGTGCGGGACAGGGACGGGCGGTAAGGCGTCGAATCGGTCGCGTCCATCGGGGCGATGAGGTTCAGTGAATTCTTGTTGGTAGATCGATTGTCGCGGCGGCCTCCTGCTTGCCGTCCAGCATTGTCATCATCATATCGTAGTCATTGTCATGTTCATGCGAGGCTCCAAGGGGTTTGCGCATTGGTCGCGGTACCGCCCGGATTTCTTACACCCGAACTGCCTGCCGGCCCGCGCAACGGGCAGGGCGGCAACCGAAAGTCAGCTTCCGCGAGACGGTACTGTAAGGAAATTGCTTGCCTGGACGACTCATGTCAAGCTGCCGCCCGGTATCGTCAGACTGTTGAACTTATTGGCGGCAATCGCCACCAATTCACATTGGAGGCCGTGGCTGGCCGTTGAATGGAGAAATCATGAACCGACGCAAATCCCTGCTGACGATTTTCGGTATTTCACTGTTTGCGCTCGGCAGCCGCTTGAATCATGCCAAGGAAGCGCCACCGGCGCTGGCCAAGCCGAAGGCCGAGTGGGCACGCCTGTTATCGCCCGCTGCTTACGCGGTGCTGTTCGAGGAGGGCACCGAGCGGGCCGGCAGCAGTCCGCTGAATAACGAGAAACGCGCCGGTACTTTCGTCTGCGCTGCCTGCTTCCAGCCGCTGTTCGACAGCAGCACCAAGTACGAGAGCGGCACCGGCTGGCCGAGCTTCTGGCAAGCGCTGCCCGGCGCGCTGGGCACGCGCACCGACTACAAGCTGCTCCTGCCGCGCACCGAATATCACTGCAGCCGCTGCGGCGGCCATCAGGGCCATGTCTTCGATGACGGGCCGAAGCCGACCGGCAAGCGTTATTGCAACAACGGCGTCGCGCTGCAATTCGTGCCGCGCGGCGACAAGCTGCCGGCGCTGCGGACATGAAAGCGCCAGTCGCCCTCTTCCTCGCGCTCTTCGCGGCCGGCGCTCTCGCCGCCGAACCGGCGCCGCGCACGGCCACGGCGATCTTCGCTGGAGGCTGTTTCTGGTGCACTGAGTCCGATTTCGAGAAGTTGCCCGGCGTGATCGGCGCCGAGTCCGGTTACACCGCCGGCCAAGTCGCCAACCCGAGCTACGCGCAGGTCAGCGCGGGCGGCACCGGTCACACCGAGGCGGTGCGCGTGACCTACGATCCGGCGCGCATCACGTACCGCCAGTTGCTCGACCACTTCTGGCGTAATGTCGATCCGACCGCCAAGGACCGGCAGTTCTGCGATGTCGGCAACCAGTACCGCAGCGGCATCTACTGGCAGACCGAGGCCGAGCGGCAGGCCGCCGAGCAGAGCCGCGATGCCCTGCGCAAGAGAGACCAGTTCGCGCAGATCCATACTGAAATCGTGCCAGCGACAACCTTCTATCCCGCGGAGGAATACCATCAGGACTATTACAAGAAAAATCCGATCCGTTACAACTTCTATCGGCAAGGCTGCGGTCGTGATGCACGGCTGAAGGAGTTGTGGGGTGCCAAGTAGCCAAACTGACTGCCTCCCGCCGGCCCCGCTGCAAATGGGGCATGACGGAACACCTGGCGAACCGATGACGGCGCCCGCTGATCCGGTTGCCGTGAAGTCGCTGCAGAAGTACCGCAAGCATGCCGCCGGATACGATGCGACCTGTGGCCCCACCTGGTCGATCCGCGAACGCACGATTGCCGCCTTGCAGTTGCAACCGGGCCAGCGGGTGCTCGATGTCGGCTGTGGCACGGGGCTCAGCCTGCCGCTGTTATTCGCTGGCGTGGGCGCGACCGGCAGGATCTACGGCATCGACCAGAGTCCCGACATGCTCGCCTTCGCTCGGCGGCGGGTGGACGCGGAAGGCTGGGGCAATGTCCGACTGCTGGAAGACGCCGCCCAGCACATCAACCTGCCGGAACCGATCGATGCTCTGCTGTTCCACTACACGCATGACGTGTTGCGATCCCCCGCGGCAGTATCCCGGCTGCTGGCCTGCGCCCGCCCGCGGGCACGCGTTGCCATCGCCGGAATCAAGTACTTTTCGGGATGGTTGACGCCCCTGAACCCGTGGGTCTACTTCAAAAACTACGGCTACAACGGCGCGCCTGGCGAACTGGGTTCGCCATGGGATCGCATTGCGCCGTTTCTGGACGACTGGCGGATGACGCCCACCCAATTCGGCATGGGCTATATCGGCGTCGGCCGCGTTGCCGCGCCAGGGGCGGTGAAAGTCTGAGTGGCCCATGGTGACGCCTGCCCTGCCCTCCCCGGATGACAGCGCACCCGCGCAACGATGGCAGCGGATCGCCCTGGCCCTGTCGGCGTTGCTGCTGCTCAACGGACTGCTCAGCTTCAGCACCTGGTGGCCCACGCCGGGGATCGTGCCGGATCGCCGGCTGGCCCCGGAGTTCGTCTGGCTGTGGCTGATACTCCTCGCGGTCGTTCATCTGCGCGGCGCTCTGTCGGGCCGCATGCTGACCCTGCTGGCCCTGGGCTACCTGGCGCTGGTGCTGGGGCGTTATCTCGATGTCACCGCGCCCAGCCTGTTCGGGCGCGAAGTCAATCTGTACTGGGATGGCGCACAGATTCCCCGCTTCCTCTGGGTCACGGCACAGGAATTGCCCGGGTGGATCAGTATCGGCGCCGTGACCGCCGCGCTGTTGTTCCTGTGGGGACTCTACCGCCTGCTGCGCTGGGCCATGGCAACGACCAGCACGCTGGCGGTGCCTTATGCGTTGCGCACACGCTGGACGTGGCTGTTGACCGCAATCGCCGTCGTACTCGTCATGGCCAACCATGCCGGTGTCCAGGCGACCTGGCCGTTCATCTCCAAGCCGGTCATTCCTACCTACTGGCGGCAGGCGCAGATTCTGGTCACGGCATTGTCCCCCCGCCGACTGGAGCAGGCGCTGCCCCCGTCCACGCTGCTGCAGGTCGCGTTGAATGACGCCGCTCCCCACGCGCTGGCCGGGCTGCGCGGCCGCGATGTCTACCTGATCTTCATGGAATCCTATGGCGCAGTGACCTACGACAATCCGCTAGCCGTTGCCGCGCTCGATGTGGCGCGGCAGCGCTTCGCGGCTGACATCGCTGCCGGCGGGCGGCAGGTGGTCTCGGCCTTCCTGCGCTCGCCGACCTATGGCGGCGCCTCCGATCTGGCGCATTTGAGTCTGCTGTCCGGCATCGAACTCTCCGATCCGCTACGCCACGACTTGCTGCTGACGACCACCCGGCCCACGCTCACCACCCTGTTCCATGCGCAGGGCTATCAGACTTTCGGTCTCTATCCGGGCCTGGCGTGGGAGTGGCCGGAACATGCCTTCTACGGTTTTGACGAACTCAAGGAAAGGCGCACCCTTGGCTATCGCGGCCCCTCGCTCGGCTATTGGTCGGTACCGGATCAGTACACCATGGCCCGCTTCGAACAACAGCATCCCCGCACCTTGGTGACGCCGCCACGGTTCTTGTTCTTCTCGACCATTACCTGTCATTTTCCATTCAGCCCGGTGCCACCCTATCAGCCGGACTGGCAACGCGTGTTGAGCGACGAACCGTTCGAGGCGGACGATGTGGCGCGTGCCATGGCCGAACCGACTCATTGGCTCGACATGTTTCCCGATTACGTGCGCATGATCGAGTACACCTACCGTTGGCTTGGCGGTTTTCTGCGCCAGCCGGAGCCGCGCGAGACGGTATTCATCCTGCTCGGCGATCACCAGCCGACCGCCAATATCAGCGGCGAGGGGGCGCCTTGGGACGTCCCGGTCCACATCGTGTCGCGCGACCCCGCACTGCTGAAGCGCTTCGTCGAGCAAGGTTTCCATCCCGGGCTCAACCCGCCGCGCCAGCCGCTGGGCGGATTGCATGACCTGACCGCGATGCTGCTGCGCGCTTTCGCTCAACCCGTATCCCTGCTGGCCAGCAGGGAGCACCAATGAACGCCTCACGCGAAAGCCCGTTGCACGGGCCGTCGTGGCTCGCACCGTCAGTCGTGGTGCTGGGCATGCTGGCCCTGGCCAGTCTCGTGCGCTACCGGCTGGTCGAGCCTGCCGAACTGACCGCACTCTGTGCCGCCACGCCGTGGGACAGCCCGGCCTGCCTGCTACGCAGCCTTGCCGTGCAGGCCTTCTCCGGCCAGCGGATCGGGATTGCAGCGCTGGCTTGCGCCCTGCTGGGCCTGCTCACCGGCTGGCGCGGCATCAAGCTTCTCGCCCTGGCGACTGCCAGCGCGGGCCTGGTGCTTTACTCAACCGACTGGGCGGCACCAGCCGTGCTGCTGGCGGCCCTGGCACTGCTTCCCCCGGGAAGCGCACGATGAGGCCACAGCGTGGTCATCGCCAGCATCAGCAGCAACGCTGCATACAGCAGAGCCTGCGTGTTGGCCATCCCTTCCAGCCCCGCCAACAGCATGGCACAGCCGGCACACACGCCCGCCAGCAGCCGTTCTTCACGAGCGGAGGCAGGCAGCCGGTCGCCCAGCCAGGCCAGGGCGGACAGCAGCAAAGCCGGCGCTGCAAGGCCAGGCCACGGGAATGGACGATAGCGCGCGTCGAATACCAGTGCCAGCGCATCGACCGCCGCGATGAACAGGACCATCGCCAGAACCAGGGCCAAGGCCGCCGGGCGCCCGCCGACTGCTGGCGGCCGGGAGAACCCGGCCACCAGCCCGGCACGCGCTTGCAGTGCCTCGCCGCGCAGTACCTGCGCCAGGCGCCAGGCGATCATGACACCGCACAGCATCGACAGACCCAGCTTGGCAAGTCCGACCACCCACTCCCAGGTGTCACGGCTCCACTCCGGCAAGGCCATTGCCTGCAGCAGGGCAAACACGCTGATCAGCGCACCCGACAGTGCCATGGCCAATTGCGGCTGACAGCCGCGCACAAGTTGCCGGCGCCCCCAGGTTGCCCACCCGAGAGCGCCACCGAGCGCCGCGAGCCATGGCAGCCAGATCCAGCGCGGCTCGGGGACTACCGGCCCGCTCAGCGGCACCCGCAGTTCGCCGTCGGTGTCGAACAGGCCCCAGCTCCCCCCCATCGCTCCCTCGAGATCCCGTTTCCAGGGTTGATCGAAGCCTTCGACCAGGTTGAAAGGCAGGGGCTCGCCCGGCTGCCGCGCCAGCAGTTCGCGCACGAAGCGCGCCTGCTCGAGCCGGCCGGGCCGCGCTGCCCCCCGCTGGCGGCCGACCGCCGGCCAGCCGGTTTCGGCCACCCATACCGGCGTCGTGCCGAAGGCCTGACGCATCCGTGCGGCAATCGCATACACATGCTCGACCGCCTGCTCGATACCTACTGGCTGGTCTTCCCAGTACGGCAGGATATGGACTGCGACGACATCGACGTGCGCGTGCAGCACCGGGGCATGGTGCAACCAGAATTCCCAGACATCCGCATAAGCCACCGGTACCGGCGACTCGCGCCGCGCACGCGCCAGCAGCTCCGCCAGCGCCTGCGGCGACAATTCGCGCCGCAGCAGTACCTCGTTGCCTACCACCAGCATCTGCACCACGTCGGGATAATCACGGGCCAGCTCCAGCGCTTTGTGCAGCTGCGTTGCGTTGGCAGCGGTATCGCGCCCGATCCAAGCCCCCAGCACCACGCGCAGGCCAACGCGTCGCGCCACGTCGGGCACCGCATCCAGGCCATGGTCGAGGCCATAGGTGCGGACGCAGCCGGTGAGGGTCGCCAGCCGCCGCAGATCGGCCTCGATGGCCGCGGGAGAAATGCGCAGGTCCGGATCGAAAGGTGTTTCGCCCGCTCGCCGGAAGGGCGCATACGAAACACAGGGAACGCGCGGCAGATTCACGCCCCCGCTGTCGGGCAACGCCACCGGGCGCCCGTTCCACACGGCCTCTGCCAGAACGGCACACAGCACGACGGCCAGCAGGATCAGCACGGCAGTCCGCCGCGCGTTGCTCGCGCCTTTGACTGCCGGCCGGTATTCAGTCTGCGTCATGGCCTGCTCGCTGGAGGTCGTCAATGAAAATGAATTGGGACATCGCGCGTGGCGATGCTCAGGGAACAGTATCCCCCATGACACGCTGGCTGGGTGCGTTGGCGATCGCCGCACTGGTGGTGCTGGCGAATCTGGCGGCCTGGCGGGGATTCAATCCGCCACTGGCCGCGCCGGAAGCACCGGGACTGGTCCACGGACTGGCCTACAACGCCTTCCAACGTTGGGAAAGCCCGCTGACACAGCACTTTCCAACCCGTACCGAACTGGCCAACGACCTGCGGCGACTGGCGCTCCTCACGGGGCGACTGCGCACCTACAGCGCCGCCGAGTTGCCCGACTTGCCCGCGCTGGCACAGGCAGCCGGCCTGAAACTGGCGCTGGGCGTCTGGCTCGACCGCCGTTTCGACAACAACGAACGAGAGGTCGGCGCGGCCCTCGCTGCCGCGGGACACCATCGCAACATCGACAGCGTGATCGCCGGCAACGAAACGCAACTGCACCGCAAGCTTGGCCCGCAGGAGCTGTACGCCTATCTGGACCGCTTGCGCAGTGCCCTGACGGTGCCGGTGTCAACGGCCGAACCCTGGCATGTCTGGCTGAGTCAACCCGAGCTCGCCAGGCATGTCGATTTCATCACGGTACATCTGCTGCCCTACTGGGAGGGCGTGCCGGTCGACGTCGCACTGGACGAGGCAATGCGGCGTTACGCCGAGGTACGTGCCCGTTTTCCGCACACACGCGTCGTAATTGGGGAAATCGGCTGGCCGAGTGATGGCGATCCGGTCGGCGAGGCCCAGCCCACACCGGCCGCGCAGGCCATTTTCGTGCGCGCGTTCGTGGCGCGCGCGACCGCCTTGAAGCTCGACTATTACCTGATGGAAGCGGTCGATCAGCCCTGGAAGCAGGCGACCGAAGGCGCGGTCGGCGCCTACTGGGGGCTGCTGGATGCCGGCCGCCAGCCGAAGTTCGCCCTGACCGGCCCAGTTCATGCCGAGCCCTATTGGCACGCCAAGGCGGCGGTCTCCTCGCTGCTCGGAATCGCCGCCATGCTGCCTTTCCTGCTCGCCTTCGCCCGCATGCGGTTGGCCGGCCGCATCACGTTCGCCGTCAGTGCGCAGGCGGTCGCCTCGTTTGCGGTACTGCTGGCCACCTTGCCGCTGGATCATTACCTGCGTCCGGTGGATGCCATTGTGCTGGCGCTGCTGGTTCCGGCACTGGCTTTCATGGCGACGATCCTGCTGGCGCAGGTCTTCGAGTTTGCGGAAATGTTCTGGGCAGGCAGCCTGCGCCGCCGGGCACCCGTGCGACCCCTTGCGGACGGCAAGCCGTCCCCCCGCGTCAGTATTCACCTGGCCTGCTGCAACGAACCGCCCGATCTGGTGATCGCCACGATCGACAGCCTGTTGGCCTTGGACTGGCCAAATCTGGAGATTCTCGTCGTCGATAACAATACCGCCGACCCGGCGCGCTGGCGGCCGGTGCAACGGTACGTCAGGCGTCGCCAGCGGGAGCGTATGGCCAATGCGGATGCCGGCATCGCCGGCCCGGTGCTGCGTTTCTTCCATCTGCCCGCATGGCCGGGGTTCAAGGCGGGCGCGCTGAACTTCGCGCTCGCCAAGACCGATCCGCGGGCTGAGTGGATCGGCGTGGTCGATGCCGACTATCTGGTGCGACCTGACTGGTTGCGCGTGCTGGCCGGCTACTTTGCTGAACCTGACGTCGGGATCGTGCAGGCACCCCAGGCGCATCGCAACTGGGGCGACCATCGCCTGCGCCGCATGATGAATTGGGAATATGAAGGCTTCTTCCGCATCGGCATGCACCACCGGCACGAGCGTGATGCCATCGTCCAGCACGGCACGATGACCCTGATCCGCGCCAGTGCCCTGCATGCAGCCGGCGGCTGGGAGGGTGCGTGCGTGTGCGAGGATACCGAGCTGGGCCTGCGCGTGTTGCAGCACGGGTTGCGGGCGGTCTATGTGGACAGCGTGCTGGGCACCGGTCTGGTGCCAGCCGACTTTGGCGCCTATCGACGCCAGCGGCGCCGCTGGGCGCAGGGGGCGATGCAAATCCTGCGCCGCCACGCCGGTGCGTTGTTCGGCCGCTCGCCACTGCGCGCGGGACAGCGTTATCACTTCGTCGCGGGCTGGCTGCCCTGGATGGGCGACGCCCTGCATTTGCTCTTCAGCCTTGCCGCGCTGGCCTGGACGATCGGGCTGCTGGCGGCACCGCAGGTGTTCGGCGTGCCGCCCCTGTTGTTCGTGGTGCCGCTGACCGTGTTCTTCGTCATCCGGCTGATCCTGGGACCGTTGCTGTACTGGCGTCGCGTGGCCTGCCCACCCGCGGATATCGTCGGTGCGGCACTTGCCGGGATGGGTCTGTCGCACAGCATTGCCCGCGGCATCATCGCCGGGCTGGCTGGACGCCGGGCCGTGTTTCAGGTGACGCGTCGCAGCGATGCAAGCTCGATGGCTTCACGGCCGCGGGGTCTGCGTGCCACGCTGAGCACGGTCAAGGAGGAAGCGGCACTGCTGCTGGGTTTGCTGGCCTGCATCGCGGCCGTGGCCTTGCACCGCGAACCCGGGAACACCGCGCTCGATGCCTGGCTGGTCGTGCTGGGCATGCAGACGCTGCCCTATGCAGGCGCGCTCGCCTGCGCACTGCTATCGCACAATATGGCTCAGCAGCAACCGGTGTCTGACGACGCGACTGCGTCGGTGAAGGGAATTGCGTTGCCGCAACCGGCAAAAATGCCGTAGTGGCGCGAGAAATCGCCGATGAAATCAAAGTGCGGCGCCAGCCGGCTTTCCTTCAGCATGCGCCAGGTGTTGCCGCAGACCGGGAAGACACGGCCGGCCTCGATGCGGTGATGTTTGTCGAGAACGAAGGCATGTGCGTGTTCGGAGATGCTGCCGCGATAGACGACCGCCTGCCCGTAGTCTTCGCAGTCGGAGTCCAGCCCGTCGAGCTTGAACAGGCGGTAGGTCGCGGAGAAGAAGCGCAGGTTGCCGGTGCGCGGGGCGAGTTCAGGATCGGTGATCAGCAGCGGTCGGTCTTCCACCAGGCGTGCATCATTGAACCCGGCGCGGCGCGCGATGGCTAGAAAATCATTCCAGTACAACGCGCCACCGAGGCACTCGCCGTAGAGCACCGGGTCGCTCTTCACCGATTCCGGCACGCGCCGGTCGGCATAGACATCGGAGAAATAGAACTCGCCGCCGGGCTTGAGCAGGCGCTGCACGCCGCGCAGCACCGCGTCCTTGTCGGGCGAGAGATTCACCACGCAGTTGGAAACGATGACGTCGAAACTGTTCGGCGCCAGGTCGAGTTCGTCGAGGCGCTCGATGTAGCCGCGCAGGAAGCGCACATTGTCGAAGCCGAAAGCCGCGGCATGATGGGCACGGTGACGCTCGGCAATGGTGAGCTGCTCGTCGGTCATGTCCACGCCGACGACAGCCCCGGTCGGGCCGGTCAGTTGCGCGAGGGCATAGACATCGCGGCCGGAGCCGCTGCCAAGATCGAGCACGCGGCAGCCTTCCAGTAGCGGCGGCGCGACCAGCCCGCAGCCGTAGTAGCGTTCCAGTACTTCCGGATGGATGCGCGCCAACAGGGGCTTGAGCCAGGCCGGCACGCTGGAGGCATCGCAACAGGCCGTCGTCTTCAGGTCGGTGGTGCCGGCAAGCTGCTTGCCGTAGTAGTCCTTCACGAGTTCGTGCATGTCTTCTCCCTGGAGGAATCGGCATCCAGCGCGCCGCCGCAACTGCTGCCTTGGCCGGCAGTACAACCGTAGCAGTGGTCGGCGACGTGGATTGGCCGGTCCACGAATGTGTCATCGAGCAGTTCCGCCAGATGCACGGGGCCGACATGCGCCCCCAGCGGCATGCCGAGCATCTGGTTGAAATCGCAGTCGTGGACGTGGCCCTGCCAGTCCACGGAAATCAGCGTGCGGCACATCACGCCCGGCAGGTTGTCGGCGCGGTGCGCACCTTTCAGCAAGCGCATGTAGTCGTGGAATTCGTGGCGCGTGACGAGCGTGCTGCCGAAGCGGTTGATCGGCATGTTGGCCAGCGCGAACAGTCGGTTGAAGACGATGCCGTGGCGCATCGCCAGTTGCTCCTTGTAGGCGGCTTCGAGCTGGACCTGGTCCGGGGGCAGGCTGGGTCCGGTCGGGTTGTAGACCAGGTTCAGGAGGCGACCGCTATCCGGCAGGCCATATCCATGGGCATTGAGTTGGCGCAGACCGGCCAGGCTCGACTGGAAGACCCCGTTGCCGCGCTGTCCGTCGACGTTTTCTTCGAGATAGCAGGGCAGAGAGGCGACGATCTCGGTCTCGTGGACGGCGAGGAATTCGGCCAGATCTTCCTGCCCCGGCTCGTTGAGAATGGTCAGGTTGCAGCGGTCAATGACCTTCAGTCCCTGACCTTGTGCCGCCGCCAGCAGCCGGCGAAAATGTGGATTCAGTTCCGGCGCGCCACCGGTCAGATCAAGCGTGGTGATCCCATGGCGCTCGGCGAAACGCAACAGCAACGCCATGGTTTCCCACGACATTGCTTCCGTCCGTTTCGGGCTCGCGGCGACATGGCAGTGGAGGCAGGACTGGTTGCAGCGGTAGCCGAGATTGGCCTGGAGGATTTCTAGACGCCCGCGCCGGATCGACGGGAAATCGGTTTTCGCCAGCAGGGGAAATGTGTCGCGCATGAGGTCATTCTTTTATGGATCCGAAGTAGAGTAGTCGCGGACAGGGTCGATTTATTACACCGCAACGAAAAAACCCGGCCACTGCCGGGTGGTGATCCGTCAGGTAACCGAAAGTCAGCTTTGGCGAGACGGCACCACCTGTACTGTCGTGCCATCCGGCTGAGTTCAGTTGGGGCTGGCGCTGCCCTTGTCGAGCGACTTTTCCAGCATCGCCGCCGGCATGTAACCCGGCACGCGCGAGCCATCGGCGAAGATCATCGCCGGCGTGCCGCGGATGTTGAGCTTGCGGCCCAGCGCGGTGACCTTCTCGGTGGGGTGATTGCAGTTGGCATTGGCCGGGGCCGGCTGCTTGCCGTCGATCATCAGGTCGTTCCAGGCCTTGACGCGGTCGGGCGCGCACCAGATGTTCTTCGACTTCTCGGTGGAGTCCGGTGAAAGGATCGGGTACAGGAAGGTATAGACCGTAACGTCATTGATGCTTTGCAGTTCCTTCGCCAGCTTGCGGCAGTAGGAACAGTTCGGATCCTCGAAGGTGACCAGCACACGCTTGCCGTTGCCCTTGACCTGCTTGACAGCGAGGTCGAGCGGCAGGTCGGAGAACTTGACCTGCGAGAGCTTCTGCTTGCGCTCTTCGGTGAGGTTCTTCTTCGCCTTGACGTCGAGGACGTCGCCGTTCATCAGGTAGCTGACCTTCTCGTCGGTGTAGAGCAGGTCGCCGCCGATCTGGATTTCGTAGAGATTGAAGTTGCCGACCTTGCGCACGGCGTCGGCCTTGATGCCGGGGCCGAACATATCGGCGAGCACGGGATCAACGGCCTTCTTGACTTCGGCCTCGCCGGCGAAGGCCGCGTGGGCGATGAACAGGGCGGCAAGGCCGCTGATGACAGCTTTGATTTTCATGGAGTCTCCAGTAAGGGTTGGGGCTGCGATGCGTTCAACCCATCGCATAGCGGGTGAGCGCGTCCTTTATGACCGGCAGACGGTCAAAGAGGTTCATCCCGAAATTGCGCAGGGCGGCCAAGGGTACATTCTGCGTCTGCGGGGCGCCGAACAGGCGCTGCAGGCCATGGGTGACGGATTGTAGCGCCACGACCTCCTCGCGCCGCGCCCGCTCGTGGCGGCGCAGCCACTGCAGGTCGCCGCAGTCGATATGCGCCGGGCAGGCGGCGAGCACGGCCGCCAGGCTTTTCGCGTCCTGGAAGCCGAGGTTGATGCCGTGGCCGGACAGCGGATGGATCGTGTGCGCGGCGTCGCCGATCAATGCGAGGCGGTGGGCGACGGTGTTCGGCGCGCGCATCAGGCGCAGCGGGAAGCCGGCCGGCGGGGTGACGAGGCCGAGGCCGCCGAGCTGGTAATTGCCGGCGGCCGCAACGCGCTCGCAGAATTCGGCCGGGTCGAGGGCCAGCAACTCCTGCGCGTGATCGGTCGGGGTCGACCAGACGATCGAGATCTGCTCGCCGGGCAGCGGCAGGTAGGCGAGGATGCCGTCGGCGCGGAACCATTGCCAGGCCGTTTCGTGGTGCGGCTGGCCGGTTGAGAAGTTGGCCACCACGCCCATCTGGTCGTAGGGCAGGAAGTCGACATCGATGCCCGCCGTGGTGCGCGTCCAGGAATCGGCGCCGTCGGCAGCGACGATCAGCTTCGCCGTCAGCGTGCGCCGGTCGGCGAGTTCGAGCACCGCCTCGCGGTCGCCGATGTCGAGCTGCGCTGGCACGGCCGGGCAGATGAGGTCGACGTTGCCCTGCCGCCGGGCGGTTTCCCACAGTTCGCGCTGCAGCAGGGAGGATTCCATGATCCACGCCAGTTCGCCGACGCCGCTGGCGTAGGCCGAAAACTCGAGATCGCCGCCGCGGTCGCCATGCACCGTCATCTTCCGCACGGGCATGCAGCGGTCGAGGTCGAGGTGCTGCCAGATGCCGATTTCGTTGAGGAACCGCGCATTGCTGGGGCTGACGGCATAGATGCGCGCATCCCAGCCGGCGGGCTGCACGGGGGCGCGCGTCTCGATGACGGCCACCTTCAGGCGGGTTCGGCGCAGTGCCACGGCGAGTGCCAGACCGGCGAGGCCGCCGCCGACGATGATCAGGTCGTAATCCATGTGCGCATTGTCGCGTCCGCGGTCAAACTTGACAAGGCCGGCGCCGCGCCGGGATAATTCGGCCCCTTCACAGGGTGATGTAGCTCAGTCGGTTAGAGCATCGGATTCATAATCCGGGGGTCGGTGGTTCAAGTCCACCCATCACCACCAA
>CAZTWA010000030.1:8538-19748 GCA_964617225.1 uncultured Methyloversatilis sp. | reverse complement strand
GCAAGAACTCCGCCGACATCCGCATGGTCGTCGACGCGCTCGACCTCTGCTACACCAAGACGCACGTCAACACCTTCGTCATCATCAGCGGCGACTCGGACTTCTCGCCGCTGGTCTCCAAGCTGCGCGAGAACGCCAAGCGCGTCATCGGCGTCGGCGTCAAGCAATCGACCTCCGATCTGCTGATCGCCAACTGCGACGAATTCATCTACATCGACGACTTGGTGCGCAAGCGCCAGCGCGATGATCGGCAGAACCGCAAGTCAACCGAACCGATCGACCCGCAGGAATTGGAAATCCGTCGCGTCAAAGGGCTGGAGATGGCGGTC
This sequence comes from uncultured Methyloversatilis sp., assembly GCA_964617225.1. GTDB lineage: Bacteria > Pseudomonadota > Gammaproteobacteria > Burkholderiales > Rhodocyclaceae > Sulfuricystis. The sequence continues at coordinate 19,419 of CAZTWA010000030.1, read as the reverse complement.
TCGACGCTGGAAGCCATGCTCGAAGATCGCGCCGAGGACGAGCGCGTCTGGGCCTCGGTGCTCAAGGAGGCGATCAAGCGCCGCCACCCCGGCTTCAACGAAACCTACCATGGCTACCGCACGCTCGGCGCCATGCTCGAGGACGCCCACAAGCGCGGCCTGCTCGAATTCGGCCGCGAGAACAACAGCGCCTTCGTCAAGCGGCGTGCGCCCGGGACGTTGCCCCTCCCGGTGGAGGCCGTGGCCCCCACCCCGGTCCCCGTTGCGGAAGACCATGCCGTCCCGCCAGCGCTGACTTTGGAGCAGGTCCCCGCCGGAGTACCCAGCGAAACACCGGCCGCCGAATCCGCGGCCAAACCATCCCGCCGCCGCTTGCGCGACCGCAAACCCAAGGTCGCGGCCAAAGAGGCCGCGCCTGCGGAACTCACCCCGGCCGCACCGGAACTGCCGGTCGCCGAACCCACCGCAACGGAAACGCCCGCGCCAAAAAAACCGGCAAAGGCAGCCGTCAAGCCTGCACGCAAGCCCCGCACGACCCGTCCGGCCTCCCGCACGACGCGCACCAAGAAAACCCCGCCGGCCGATGCCTGATCACACCCCGGCATGAGGCCTGCCCCATCCTGGCTGCTGAAACTGCTGGTCTATGCCGGGCTGGGCTTGCTGCTCTGGCAGGGCTGGTATCTCGGCTGGGTGGTCTGGTGGCGCTATGTCGATCCGGGCCAGACGCGCTTCATGGCCCAACGGCTGGACGAGCTGCACGAGAAAAGCCCGAACGCGCAGCTGCGTCACAACTGGGTGCCCTACGCTCGCATCTCGGTGCAGCTCAAGCGCGCGGTGATCGCCGCCGAGGACGACAAGTTCATCGATCACGAGGGCTTTGACTGGGAAGGCATCCAGAAGGCCATCGAAAAGAACCAGAAGAAGGGCAAGGTCGTCGCCGGCGGCTCGACGATCAGCCAGCAGCTCGCCAAGAACCTGTTCCTGTCTTCGGCCAAGACACCCTGGCGCAAGGCGCAGGAAGCAATCATCACCGTCTGGCTCGAACTGCTGTGGGACAAGCGTCGCATCCTCGAGGTTTATCTCAACGTCGTCGAATGGGGCGAAGGTGTGTTCGGGGCCGAGGCGGCCGCCCGCCGCTATTTCGACACCAGTGCCGGCCAGCTGAATGCCGTGCAGGCGGCCCGACTGGCCGTGATGCTGCCCGCGCCGCGCAAGTTCGAAAAGAACCCGAATTCAGCCTACCTCGACCGCCGCACCCAGCTGATTCTGGGACGCATGCAGTATTCCGTCATTCCCTAGCCTCCCCTCCCGACTTCTAGCGCCTAGAATTGCGGCGTATGGACGAACAGGACAAACTCCCCACCGACCTTCCCACCGAGCCGCGGGAAGACACCCGTCAGGAGGATTTCGCGCAGCATCTGCGTGATATCCGGGAGCTGTTCGCCCGCCAGAAGCGTGTTGAGGATCTCGTGCATCGGCAAGAGATGCCGCGCCACGAACTCGTCGAACAGATCGTCCATAAGGAAAACCTCGCCAAGCTGGCGCAGAAGCTCGAACAGCTCCACGCGGCCGACATCGCCTACATCCTCGAGGCACTGCCGCTCGACGAGCGCCTCATGGTCTGGGATCTCGTCAAGGCCGAGCGCGACGGCGAGATCCTCATCGAGGTCTCGGATGCGGTGCGCGAGTCCCTCATCGAGACGATGGCGCCGCACGAACTCAAGGCCGCCGCCGAGCAACTCGATGCCGACGAACTGGCCGACCTCGCGCCCGACCTGCCGACCGAGGTCATGGAGGACGTCTTCCGCAACCTCGACACCGAGGAACGCGAGCAGTTGCGCGCGGCGATGTCCTACGACGAGGACGCCGTCGGCGCGCTGATGGATTTCGACATGGTGACGGTGCGCGCGGACGTCACACTCGAGGTCGTGCTGCGCTACCTGCGCCTCTTTGACGACCTGCCTGACCAGACCGACCAACTCTTCGTCATCGACCGCGAGGATCACCTGCAGGGCGTGCTGCCGGTGAACGCGATCCTGATCAACGACCCGGAAACCTCCGTGGCCGCGGTGATGCGCAAGGATGCGCTGACGCTGCGCCCCGAGGACAACGCCGAAACCGCGGCGCACGCCTTCGAGCGTTACGACCTCGTTTCCGCGCCGGTCGTCAGCAGCGAGGACAAGCTCATCGGCCGCGTGACGGTGGATGCCGTGCTCGACTACATCCGCGAGGAGGCGGAAGCCGATCAGCTCGCGCAGGCCGGCCTGAAGGAAGAGGAAGACATCTTCGCGCCGGTGATGGACTCGGTGAAAAACCGCTGGGCCTGGCTGGCGATCAACCTCGTCACGGCCTTCATCGCCTCGCGCGTCATCGGCGCCTTCGAGGGTTCGATCGAAAAGCTCGTCGCGCTCGCCGCGCTGATGCCGATCGTCGCCGGCATCGGCGGCAACTCGGGCAACCAGACCATCACGATGATCGTGCGTGCCATCGCCCTCGGCCAGATCGGCCAGGAATCCGAACGCCGCCTGCTGCGCAAGGAACTCAAGGTCGCACTCATCAACGGTGTCGTCTGGGGCGGGCTGCTCGGCATCATCGCCTGGTGGCTCTATGGCGACTGGCGGCTCGGCGTCGTCATGACCACGGCGATGACCCTCAACCTCGGGCTGGCCGCCGCCGTCGGTGTCGGCATCCCGATGACGCTGCAAAAGTTGGGTCGCGACCCGGCGGTCGGCGGCTCGGTGATGGTCACCGCCGTCACCGATTCAGGCGGCTTCTTCATCTTTCTTGGGCTCGCGACGCTGTTCCTTCTTTAATCCCGCGGGCGCTTCCTCCCCGCGGCCAACCGGACAACCGCCATGCAACTGAGTTTTTTCGGGGCCGCACGCGAAGTCACCGGCTCCTGCTACCGAGTGGAAACCGAGGCGACGCGCTTTCTGGTGGATTGCGGCCTGTTCCAGGGCGGCCGCGAAGCGCGCGGCAAGAATCGCGAGGCCTTTGGCTTCGATCTCCGTAACCTCGACTTTGTCCTGCTCACCCACGCCCATATCGACCACTCCGGCCTGTTGCCACGGCTGGTGGCTCTGGGTTACAAAGGGCCGATCTACGCGACGCGCGCCACCTGCGACCTGCTGGCCGTGATGCTGCCCGACGCCGCCCACATCCAGGAGAAGGAGGCGGAATACGAGAACAAGCGGCGCTTCCGTTCGAAGCAGGGCTTGCACAGCGAAGCAGCCCCGCTCTACACGGTAACGCAGGCACGCCAGTGCCTGAAGCGGCTGCAGGCGGTGGATTACGATGCCGAGATCGCGCCGCATCCGAGCGTGCGGTGCAGCTTCCGCGATGCGGGCCACATCCTCGGCTCGGCCATCATCGAGGTCGCCGTGAAGGAGGGCGCGCACACGCGCAAGATCGTGTTCTCCGGCGACCTCGGCCAGCCAGCACGGCCGCTGGTGCGCGATCCGACACCGATCAGCCAGGCCGACTGGCTGGTGGTGGAGTCGACCTATGGCAACCGGCTGCACAAGCGCATGGCGGAAACCGAGGAAGAACTCGTGCATGCGGTCAACGACACCCTCGAGCGCAAGGGTGGCAACCTGATCGTGCCAGCCTTCGCGGTCGGTCGCACCCAGGACATGCTGTTCCTGCTCGCCGACCTGACCCGGCGCGGGCGCATTCCCAAGCTCGATGTGTATGTCGATTCGCCGATGGCGACGGCGGCCACCGAGGTCACCGCGCGGCATATGGCCCTGCTGGATGAGGAGACCCATCAGGTGATGGGACGGCACGGCGGCGCCGCGCATTTCCGCAAGCTTGCCTTCGTCGAGGATGTCGAGGAATCGCAGGCGCTTGATCGCATCAAGGGCGGCGCGGTCATCATCTCGGCCAGCGGCATGTGCGAAGCCGGCCGCATCAAGTTCCACCTGCGCGCCAACCTGTCGCGGCCCGAGTCGACCATTCTCATCACCGGTTTCCAGGCTGCAGGCACGCTGGGACGCCGCCTGGTCGATGGCGCCCGGCGCGTACGCATCCGGGGCGAGGAAATTCCCGTCCGGGCCGACATCTACACGCTCGGCGGACTCTCCGCCCATGCCGATCGTGACGCTCTACTGAGTTGGCTCGGCAAGTTCCATGCGGCACCGAAGCGGACCTTCGTCGTGCATGGCGAAACGGAAACCGCCGTCGGCTTTGCCGCGACCCTGCAGGAGACGCTGGGCTGGGCCGCCGAGGCACCGGAACCCGGTCAAAGCGTCACCTTGCGCTGATCGTCGTGCGCATCCCGTCACAACTGTTCATCCTGCTCTTCGTCGCGCTGGGTGCCTTCGGCATTGCGCTGGGCACGGGCACACAGGGATTCGCGCCGGGGCAAGCCTGGCAGGCAGTGATGGGTGCAGAGGGCATCGAGCGCGAGGTAATCCTCGCGCTGCGGCTGCCGCGGGCGCTGGCGGCGTTCGGTTGCGGCGCGCTGCTCGCACTGGCCGGGGCACTGTTGCAGGCGCTCCTGCGCAACCCGCTGGCCGATCCGTTCGTGCTCGGCATTTCGGGCGGCGCGGGTACCGGGGTGCTGCTGGCGATGCTGCTCGGACTGGGAGGCATCGCCCTTGGCATCGCCGGACTGTCCGGCGCCAGCCTCTCGCTCGGCGTCTTGTTGCTGCTGGCCTGGCGCGGAGGACTGCGGCCGCAACGCCTGCTGCTCGCCGGCGTGATCCTTTCCTCGGCCTGGGGTGCGGTCGTCACGCTACTGCTGGCGCTCGCGCCGGATGCGCCGCTGCGTGGCATGGTGTTCTGGCTGATGGGTGACCTGTCCGGTGTCGAGCCCGACACGGCCCTGCTGCCCCTCGTCGGTGCGCTGCTGGCCTTGCTGGTGGCCTGGCCGCTGGCGCGCGGCTTCGATGCGCTCGCCCAAGGCGAGCTTTCCGCCCGCGCACTGGGCGTGCCGGTCGATCGGCTGCGGGTTGTCGCGTTGGGCATCGCCGCTACCATCACGACACTGGTCGTACTGGTCGCCGGCAGCATCGGCTTCGTCGGTCTCGTGACGCCTCACCTGCTGCGCCTGGCCGGACTGCGCCGGCACCGCGTGCTCTTGCCGGGCTGCCTGCTCGGCGGTGGCACGCTGCTGCTGCTGGCCGACCTGGCCTCGCGCAGCGTCGTCGCACCACTGCAACTGCCGGTCGGCGCGGTCACCGCGGCACTCGGTGCACCGGTATTCCTTTGGCTCCTTGCCCGGAGCAACCGATGAAACTGACGACGCGCAACCTGTCGGTCAGCATCGGCGACGTGAACGTCTGCCGCGGTCTTGACCTGGCGATTGTGGCGGGCAGTCGCTGGGCGATCCTCGGCGTGAATGGCGTAGGCAAGACCACCCTGCTGACCACCCTCGCCGGCCTACGCCCGCCGGACGACGGCGAGATCTTGCTTGACGATATCGCACTGGCCGGCCTGCCGCCGCGCGAACGGGCCCGCCGGCTCGGGCTCATGACGCAGGAAGACAGCTTCCACATCAGCGACCCGGAAACCACCGCGCTCGAGGTCGCGCTGCTCGGCCGCCTGCCGCATCTCGAGTGGTGGCGCGGTGAGAGCGCCCACGACGTGCAACTCGCGCATACCGCGCTGGCGGCCGTCGGCCTGAATGACATCGCGCATCGCCGCACAACCATGCTCTCCGGTGGCGAACGGCGGCGGCTGGCGCTCGCCGCGCTGCTAGCGCAGGAAGTGCCGCTGTGCCTGCTCGACGAGCCGAACTCGCATCTCGACCTGCATCAGCAGATGGCTTTCATGGACCTGCTGATCGGCTGGGATGGCCGCACGCTGGTGATGACGCTGCACGACGTCAACATCGCGGCGCGCTATTGCACGCATGTGCTGCTGTTGTTTGGCGAGGGCCAATGGAGCGCCGGAACGGTACGGGACATGCTGTCCGCCGACGTCCTGACGCGACTCTATCGCCACCCGGTCATTGCCGTCGACACCGCACAGGGCGTCGCCTACTTGCCACGCTGATTTTCGCGTTCGCGCGCCGTTTCCAGCGCAGCGCACACCTGCTCGACTCCATCCAGAAGCCGCGGTGTATGCCGTTGCAGCAACTCCGGCGGCACGAAGAACAGGTTGCCGCGCTTCACGGCGGCGAGCTGCGGCCAGCGCCGCCAATGATCCAGCCATTCGGGCCGCGCCGCATCCATGCCGCTGGCGATGATGGCCTCGGGATTCATCCGCAACACGGCCTCCAGATCCACGCTGGCCGCGGGCTGCTTCAGGGCGGCGAAGACGTTGCGGCCACCGCAAACCTGCAGGGCGTCGCTGATGATGTGCGTCCCGCCGATGGTCATCAAAGGCTGGTTCCAGATTTCGTAGAACACACTGACTGAGGCTCGTTCTGCATAACGCTGGCGCAGGTTCTCGAGGCGCGTCTCGAATGCCCGTGCCGCGGTTTCTCCCGATGTCCCGGCCAGGCGGCCGATGCTGCGCAGGGTGGCCGCAATGTCGTCCAGCTGTTTCGGTTCGCTGACAAAAACGGGGATCTTCAACCGCCGCAGTTGTGCCAGTTGGGAAGGCGGATTGCCGCTTCCCCAGGCAATGGCGAGATCCGGCCGGAGCGCAGCGATGCGCTCCAGATCAAAGGCCGCATGGCTGCCGATATGCGGCAATCGCTTTGCCGCTTCCGGATAATCGGAATATTCCACGACACCGACCAGCTTCTCGCCCGCACCGGCGGCAAAGACCAGTTCGGTGACATGCGGCGCGAGGCTAATGATGCGCTGGGCGGGTCGAGATAAAACGATACGGTGGCCTGCATCGTCAGTGACGCTGATTTCAGCGCGAGCCGTCGCGATCCCCAACCCGAACAACAGGAGCAGTACGGCATGCCGCAAGTGCCGTACTGCCAGCGCTGACTTTCGTAACCCGGTCTTGTCGAACATCAGAATCGATAACGCGCGGTCACGTACGCCGCGCGCGGGTTGGCCGGATAGTAGCCCGCGCCGAATCCGTAATCGAAGGCAACGGGAGCGTACTTGCGATCCGTCAGGTTCGCGATGCGCAGGGCGAGCTCCCACTGCCGCACCAGCCAGCGCGACTGCCAGTCCAGCGTGGTGTAGGCGGGCAACCGCGCGAGTGCGTTCGCCTCATCGCCGCCGAAATAACGTGTGCCGACATGGTTCGCCAGCAGCGCATGGCTACCCCACTGTCCGCCATCCCAGGCCAGCTTCGCGGTCCAGCGCGATTCCGGGACAAGCGGGATTGTCTTTTCAGCGTTCGCACCTTCGCGGAACGTCGCTTCCCGTCCCGTCCAGGACAGATCGAAGCGCCAGTTCATCGACAGCTTCCAGCGGCTGTCGATCTCGATGCCCCGATGGCGGGTCTTCTGCAGGTTTTCGTTCTGCCCCGTGAAGGCGTTGTAGGCAATCTCGTCCTCCATCTTCAGGTCGTAGAGTGTCGTCTGCACGCTGTGGCCGCCGGAACGCCATTCCGCGCCGATATCCATCCCGCGCCCGGATTCCGGCTTCGGTGCGGGAACGGCGAAACCACCCCAGGTAGTCAGTTCATCCAGGACTGGGTAGCGGAATGTCTTGCTCGCCTTGGCGAACAGCTTCCATGTCGCGGCCGGACGCCAGACCGCACCGATTTCGGTCGCCGTCATGTCGGCCGTGGTATCGACACGTCCGGTGGCAGTAGAGTCCGTTGCCTCGGTATGCATCCGCTGCTGGCGTGCGCCGAGGGTGAGAGCAAGCCGGTCGGTGACTTCCGTCGTGTTGTGGACATAGAAACCACCCCCCGTGCGATCCAGACCGACGCGCTTGGACACGCTGCCGTTGGGCGCAGCAGACTGATCCTGTTCGAGGCGGGCATCCGACCAGTCGAACCCGAATACGGTCACGCTCTTCAGGCTGCCGAGTCCGTGCCCCCAATTCAGGCGTGGCGTGATACTCATCGCCCGAACATCGACGTCACGATAGGAAAACCAGTTGGAAATCCACGCGCGGTTGTTCGATTGCTCGAAACTGAGTTCGGCAGCAAATTCGAGATCGGGTGCCACACGCCAGCGCAGCCCTGGGCGCAGGTAGGCATTATCGCGGTCGAACCAGCTATCGGTGGTTTCGGCCGCGCGTGGATCGTTCAAGTACTGGGCCGCAGTGACGGCGCCCGGCAAGCCGTAATGCACGGTGCTTGCACCGACTTCGGCATAGATCTCGCCCTCCGCCAGGTCGCGCGTGATGCGTGCCGACCCGGCCGTATTGCGTTGCGCATTGTTGCGGCGGTACTCGTCGCTCTCAACATGCCGCAAGGTCAGGGCATAGCGCAATGACGCTGCATTGCGCGAGAGCGAGGCGGACAATTCCTTCGTGTTGAAGCTGCCCAGCGTCAAAGCAACGTCGGCGCCGTTTTCGTGACCGCGCCGTGTCACGATATTGATCACGCCCGCCACGGCCTGGTCGCCATACAACACACTGCCGCTGCCACGCACGATTTCGATCTTTTCGATACTGTCGAGCGGAATGCTCGCCCAGTTGGGTGCCGTGAATTCCAGTTGGTCAAACCGGCGGCCGTCCACCAGAATCAGCGTGCGCAGGCTGGCGTTTTCGCCGAAACCGCGCAATGCGACGGAGGCATCGGCTGCCTGATTGCCGTAGAGCGAACGTACGTCGATCCCGGCACGCGTGGCGAGCAAGTCCGGCAGGCTGGAAGCCGGCGTCGCGGCAATCTCCGCCCGGGTCAGTGTAGTCACGTGGGCGGGAACCGTACGGTCGGACGCGAGAAAGCGACTCGCCGTGACGACAATAACGGCGTCGTCATCGATTGCGGCAAAAGCGGGTTGAAAAGCGATGGCAAGCGCAACGGCTGCAGCCGTGCTTGAAAGGCGGATGGTCATGAAGCTCTCCCTGTGCGGCCAGCGTCCCCGCAGGCCGATATCAAATACGAATGCACAGGGAAGAAGGCGCGGCAGGGACTCCGCCGACGCACTGCCCCCCGCAGCGCATTCAACTGGATCGTCCGTGGCCGGTCTCCGGACTCGGAAGTCTTGCTGCCTCGCCTTCCCGGGCGTGATCCCAGTGGCTGGATGAGGCAACCGCACTTCCTTACCGTTGCGGGGGCAGTACAGGCATTGCATGATGTGCGCACCTGTTTCCCGTTTCACCTGCCGGCTGAAAGGCCGGACAGGCACCGCGGACGAAGCAGGCGGATTATAGGCATGCCGTCGCGCCAGGGCTGACTTTTATCGCCACGCTATTGCGGGACAGCCTTCAGAATCACAGCGAACTTCTTGACCTAAATACGTTTTTCAAACAAACTTCGCGCCCATGAACGATCCACTTGGCGGCCTCGAACAGAAAGTTGAGCAGGTCATTGCGCTCTGCGATGCGCTGCGCGCCGAGAACCATCGCCTGCGCGATCGCGTCGGTACGCTCGAAGGCGAGAAGCTGTCACTCACCGAGCGCATGACGACCGCGCGCGTTCACCTCGAAGGCCTGATGGACAAGTTGCCCGAAGCATGACGACCACGCTGGATATCAAGATACAGGGGCGCGAATATCGCGTGGCTTGCGCGCAGGAGGAGGTCGAATCGCTCCAGACCGCCGCTGAATTGCTCGACGCGCGCATGGGCGAAATTGCCAAAGCCACCAAGAGCACCGGTGAACGTCTCGCCGTCATGACGGCGCTCAACCTGGCCCACGAACTGAATTCAGCGCATCAGCATGCCACGGGAACACCTGCGGATCAAGCCATTGACGACGAGGAGTCGCGGCGTAGAATCAAAGCCATCGAAGCACGGCTGAACGAAGCACTCGCACCGCAGGAAAAACTCTTCTAGCGGTTGCGGCAAGCCAGCCGGGATTCGAAGAGTTTCCGGTTTTTCCCTGCGGTGTTCGCCAAGGCCATACATTCCTTGAACCAATGCTGTATGGCATCGGTTGCCGCCCATAGACGCCGCTGTTGTGAGCGTTCCACGTCGAACGCACCTGAAGTGGCAGGAACGCGACCATTCTGGACCCCGGTTCAGGATGCCGGCCAAACGGCACTCGCGGGGAATCCAATGCACGCGGTCATACCAATGACCGCGTTTTTCTTTCGGAGCAATGCGTGCGTTACTGGCTGATGAAAAGCGAGCCCTCCGTCGTCGGTATCGACGACGTCCTCGCCATGCCGAACCGGACCGTCGACTGGTGGGGGGTGCGCAACTATCAGGCGCGCAACTTCATGCGCGACCAGATGAAGCTCGGCGACGGCGTGTTTTTCTATCACTCGTCCTGCCCGGCGCCCGGCATCGCCGGCCTTGCCGAGGTGGCCACGCTGGCCTATCCCGACCGCACCCAGTTCGACCCGACCAGTCCCTACCATGATCCGAAATCGACGCCGGAGAATCCGCGCTGGGTGAATGTCGATGTGCGCATCGTCAAAAAGACGCGGCTCGTCGGCCTCGACGAATTGCGTGCCCATCCCGAGCTCGCCCACATGCGCGCGCTCCAGCGCGGCAACCGCCTGTCGATCACGCCGGTCGATCCGGCGGAGTGGGATTACATTGTCCGAAAGTTGATGAAATGACGCTCTGGCTGCTGGGCTATGTCGTGCTGGGCACGGTCGCGGGCTTTTTCGCCGGCCTGCTGGGCGTCGGCGGCGGCGCCATCATGGTGCCGGTACTGGCACTGATGTTTGCCGCGCAAGGCTTTCCCGAGACGCACCTGATGCACCTCGCCCTTGGCACCTCGATGGCCGCCATCGTGTTCACCTCGATTTCCTCGCTGCGCGCGCACCACAGCCATGGTGCCGTACGCTGGCCCATCGTCCGGATCATCGCACCAGGCATCCTCGTCGGTACCTTTCTCGGCGCACAACTGGCCAGCCTCATCCCCACCCGACCGCTCGCGATTTTCTTCACCATCTTCATGA
>CAZTWA010000030.1:0-8438 GCA_964617225.1 uncultured Methyloversatilis sp. | reverse complement strand
CTGGCCAGCCTCATCCCCACCCGACCGCTCGCGATTTTCTTCACCATCTTCATGAGCTATGTCGCCTTCCAGATGCTGGCGAACATCAAGCCAAAACCCTCGCGCCAACTGCCCGGATCGTTCGGCATGTTCGTCGTCGGCAGCGGGATCGGGGCTGTCTCAGCGCTCGTCGCCATCGGTGGGGGCTCGCTGTCGGTCCCGTTCATGACCTGGTGCAACGTCAAGATGCACGATGCCATCGGCACCTCCGCGGCGATCGGTTTCCCCATCGCCGTGGCCGGTACGGTCGGCTATCTGGTCGGCGGACTGGGTGCCAGCGAACTACCTAGCGGGAGCTTCGGCTATATCTACCTGCCCGCGCTCGCTGCCTGTGTGGTCGCGAGCATGCTCACCGCCCCGCTCGGTGCCAAGGCCGCGCACAGCCTGCCGGTTGCGACGCTGAAGAAGATCTTTGCCGGCGTCATCCTGCTGCTGCTCGCGAAGATGGTGCACGGCTTGTTCTGGTAGCCCGCCTGTTGCAGTAGCCGTTGCGCCGGACACCAGCAATCAAATCCTTCTACGCGGCTTCGACCCAGCGCAGGATCGGTGCCCATTGCTCCCAGTCCTGTGCGGCACGCGAGGCCGACAGGTCGAAGATCGTCAGGCCGTGCGCCGCCGCCTGCACGTAATTCTGCGTATCGCGCAGGTGGGCGATCACCGGCAGCCCCGTGTTCTGCAGGAAGCGCTCGAGCTCGGCCGCCGCGCGGGTGCGCGCATCGACGCGCATGCCGACCACGACGATCTCGACCGGGTGCTTGCGTAGCGCCTTTTCTTCGATCATCTCGTCGAGAAAGCGTCGCGTCGCCAGGATGTCGAACAGGGAAGGCGCCAGCGGCACGATGACGCGATCGACCATCTTGAGCAGGTGCGCGAGCTTCTTGCCATGCAGGCCGGCCGGCGTATCGAGGATGACGTGCTCGGTGCCCTGGGGCGGCCGTGCGGGCTCATCCGACCGGATATCCCACGAGGCGATGCGCGGCAGGATCGGCGGACGCAACTGCAGCCAGGCGCGGGTCGATTGCTGGCGATCGATGTCGCCCAGCATGACGCGCTTGCCTTGCCGGGCCAAACCGCCAGCCAGATTGGTCGCCAGCGTGCTCTTGCCGACGCCCCCCTTGGGGTTCGCGATGAGATAGGTGCGCATGGCGTTAGGGCAGCAGGATCGTGGAGCCGGTCGTGCGGCGGCTTTCGAGGTCGATGTGCGCCTGTGCCGCATCCTTGAGTGCATAGGTCTGGTTGACCTCGATCTTCACCTTGCCGGACGTGACGACGTCGAAAAGCTCCTGCGCCGTGGCGAGCAGGTCGCTGCGCTTGGCGATGTAGGTGAACAGCGTCGGGCGCGTCAGGAACAGCGAGCCGCGCTTCGAAAGTTCCTGCGTATCGACGGGCGCCACCGGTCCAGCCGATTGGCCGAAGGTCACCATCATGCCGAGCGGCCGCAGGCAGTCGAGCGACTTGGCGAACGTGTCGGCGCCGACCGAGTCGTAAACGACCGGCACGCCTTCACCGCCGGTAATTTCCTTGACACGCGCGACGAAATCCTCGCGCGTGTAGATGATCGGATGGTCGCAGCCATGCGCCTTCGCCAGCGCAGCCTTCGCATCGGAACTGACCGTGCCGATGACGGTCGCGCCGAGCGCCTTCGCCCATTGACAGACGATCAGGCCAACGCCGCCGGCGGCCGCCTGAATCAGGATCGTGTCACCTGCTTGTACCCGATATGTGCGGCGCAGCAGGTATTGGGCAGTCATGCCCTGCAGCATCATCGCGGCGGCGGTCTTGAAGTCGATGCTGTCCGGCAGTTTGACCAGCCGGTCTGCGGGGATGTTGCGCACTTCCGCATACGCCCCGGGCGGACCCCCGGCGTAGGCGACGCGATCACCGACCTGGACATCCGTCACCGCGCTGCCTACCGCCTCGACCACGCCGGCGCCTTCGAGGCCAAGGCCGCTCGGCAGTTGCAGCGGATAGCGGCCGCTGCGGAAATAGACGTCAATGAAATTCAGGCCGACAGCCGCGTGGCGCACACGCGCTTCATTTGGTGCCGTCTCGCCAACGCTGACTTCTTCCCAGCGCATCACTTCGGGACCGCCGGTGGCATGGATGCGAATTGCGTGGGTCATCAAGCTCCTCCTTTAGGCATGCAGATGGTTCGCGTCGACCACCACGAGCGCGGTCATGTTCACGAGCCGCCGTACCGTGGCGGTGGGGGTGAGGATATGCACGGGTCGCGCCGCGCCAAGCAGGATCGGTCCGACGGTGATGCCCTCGCCGTTGGTTTCCTTCAGCAGGTTGAACGCGATGTTGGCGGTATCCACGTTGGGCATGATCAGCAGGTTCGCCTCGCCCGTGAGGCGGCTTTCCGGGTAGATGCGGTTGCGGATCTCCTCGTTGAGCGCCGCGTCGCCGTGCATTTCGCCATCGACCTCGAGGTCCGGCGCACGCGCCTGGATGATCTCGAGCGCGTGGCTCATCTTACGCGTGGCGTCCGAAGGCACACTGCCGAAATTCGAATGGGACAACAGCGCCACCTTGGGCGCGACACCGAAACGCCGCACTTCCTCGGCCGCCATCAGCGCGATGTCGGCAAGCAGGCCGGCATTCGGGTCTTCATTGACATAGGTGTCGCAGATGAACAGCGTATGGCGTGGCAGCAGCAGCAGGTTCATCGCCGCGAAGCAGTGGGCACGCGGCTTGAGGCCGATGACATCGCGGATATGGTGCAGATGCTGGGCATGGCGTCCGACCATGCCGCACAACATCGCATCGACCTCGCGGCGGCGCAGCAGCATCGCCCCGATCAGCGTGTTGTCGGACCGCAGCAGCTGCTTGGCCATCTCCTGCGTCACGCCCTTGCGGCCCATCAGCTTGTGGTAGTCCATCCACAGGTCGCGATAGCGTGCATCCGCGTCCGGATTGATCACTTCGAAATCGGTGCCGGCCTGGATGCGCAGCCCCGCGCGGTGGATGCGCATCTCGATGACATCGGGCCGGCCGATCAGCACCGGATGGGCGAGGCCCTCGTCGCGCACGGCCTGCACCGCGCGCAGCACGCGTTCGTCCTCGCCGTCGCAATAGACCACCCGCTTCGGGCTCTGCTTGGCGGCAGCGAACACCGGCTTCATGACAAAACCAGAGTGATAGACGAAGTTGTTGAGCTGGTCACGGTAGGCCGCCATGTCGGGAATCGGCCGCATCGCCACACCCGAATCCGCGGCCGCCTGGGCCACGGCAGGCGCGATCTTGACGATCAAGCGCGGATCGAAGGGCTTGGGGATCAGGTACTCCGGGCCAAAGGCAAGCGCCTCGCCGCCATAGGCCATCGCCACGACGTCCGACGCCTCCACCTGCGCCAATTCGGCGATGGCGCGCACGGCGGCCAGCTTCATCTGCTCGGTAATCGTCGTTGCGCCGGCATCGAGCGCGCCACGGAAGATGAAGGGAAAGCACAGCACGTTGTTGACCTGGTTCGGGTAGTCGGAACGGCCGGTGGCGATGATCGCGTCGTCGCGTACCGCCTTGACCTCTTCCGGAGATATTTCCGGCGTCGGGTTGGCCAGCGCCAGGATCAGCGGCTGCCGCGCCATCTTCGCGGCCATTTCCTTCTTCATCACGCCGCCAGCCGACAGGCCGAGGAAGACATCGGCACCGTCGATCACTTCGCCGAGCGTGCGGGCATCCGTCTGCTTGGCGTAGCGCGCCTTGATCGGATCCATCTCTTCCTTGCGGCCTGCATAGACAACGCCATGGATGTCGGTGATCCAGATGTTCTCGATGCGGACGCCGAGGCTCACCAGCAGGTCGAGGCACGCCAGCGCCGCCGCGCCCGCGCCGGAGGTGACGAGCTTGATGTCCTCGATCTTCTTGCCGACCAGCTTGAGGCCATTGAGCACGGCCGCGCCAACGACAATCGCCGTGCCGTGCTGGTCGTCGTGGAACACCGGGATGCTCATGCGCTCGCGCAGCTTGGCCTCGATGTAGAAGCACTCCGGCGCCTTGATATCCTCGAGGTTGATGCCGCCGAAGGTTGGCTCCATCGCGGCGATCATGTCGATCAGCTTCTCGGGATCCGGCTCGCTCAGTTCAAGGTCAAAGACGTCGATGCCGGCGAATTTCTTGAACAGCACGCCCTTGCCTTCCATCACCGGCTTGGCGGCCAGCGGGCCGATATTGCCCAGGCCCAGCACGGCCGTGCCATTGGTGACGACACCAACGAGGTTGCCGCGCGCGGTGAGCCGGGAGGCCTCGCGCGCATCGGCGACAATGGCGTTGCAGGCGGCGGCCACGCCTGGCGAATAGGCGAGCGCGAGGTCGCGCTGGTTGGTCAGCCCCTTGGTCGGAATGACTGAAATCTTGCCCGGCGTGGGGAAGGCGTGGTACTCGAGGGCGGCGGCCGTGAGGTCCTTGCCCTCTTCATGATGTTCTCCACTCATGGTCTTTGCTTTGTCATTGGAAGGCCGCAATCTTACTCCGGCCACAGACGATCGCCTTGCAGCGGGTGTGCGAAAATCGGTCATCCCTTTATCAGCAAACCATCATGAAACGTGTTGTTTTCAATCAGAAAGGCGGCGTCGGCAAAAGCACGATCGCCTGCAACCTCGCCGCCATCGCGGCTGCGCGTGGCAAGCGCACGCTCGTCGTCGATCTCGACCCGCAGGCCAATTCGACCCGCTACCTGCTCGGTGGCGGCGAACCCGAAACCACGGTCACGGAATTCTTCGACCAGATGCTCAACTTCAAGCTGCGGCCGAAGGCGACCGAAGACTTCATCCACGCCACGCCTTTCACCAATCTCTCGATCATGCCGGCCGACGCCGCGCTCGAGGAATTACAGGCCAAGCTCGAGTCGCGCTACAAGATCTACAAGCTCAAGGAGGCACTCGATGCGCTCGCCGACCAGTTTGACGAAATCTGGATCGACACGCCGCCGGCGTTGCATTTCTACACCCGCTCGGCCTTGATCGCCGCCGACCGCTGCCTGATCCCCTTCGACTGCGACGAATTCGCGCGCCGCGCGCTCTACACGCTGCTCGACAACGTCGCCGAGATCCGTGCCGACCACAATGCCGACCTCGAAGTCGAAGGTATCGTCGTCAACCAGTTCCAGTCGCGCGCCACCCTGCCGCAGCAAGTGGTGCAGGAGCTCAAGGATGAAAAGCTGCCGGTGCTCGAGCCGTACTTGTCGTCTTCGGTGAAGATCAAGGAATCGCACCAGCAGGCGAAACCGATGATCCACCTCGACCCGCGCCACAAGGTCACGACCGAGTTCGAGCGTCTGTTCGACACGCTGCAGGGCCAGCGCAAGGCAGCGGTGCGCCAGAAGAAGCGCGCCTAGCCGAGGAAATCCAACAGCAGTCGGGTGAAGGTCTCCGACTGCTCGATCACGAGCTGATGCGAGGCATGCGGGATGATCTCCAGCCGCGCGCCAGGAATCTGGGCGGCAATCGCTGCGTTGGCCGCCGGCGGCGTGCCGGGGTCCTCCGCGCCGCAGACGACCAGCGTCGGCGCACGCACCGCAGATAGTTTATCCGTGAGATCGAGGGTGCAGATCGCCGCGCCCCAGCCGGCGAAGCCCGCCACCGGCGTCGCCGCGATCAGCGCACCGATGCGCGCCATCACTTCCGGGTGCGACTGCCGGTACGGCGTAGTGAACCAGCGCGCCAGCGTGCTCTCCACGTGCGCCTGCATGCCCTGCGCGCGCGCGACCGCGATGCGCTCGTCCCACAGCGGATGGCCTTCGGGCGGCACCCGGCTCGTCGAACTGACGATCGCCAGGCGGTCGAGCCGTTCCGGCGCGGCCAGCGCGAAATGCTGGCCGAGCATGCCACCCATCGACAGTCCGACGAAATGCGTGCGTTCGATCTTCAGCGCGTCGAGCAGGCCGACGAGGTCGCCGACCAGTTGCGGGAAGCTGTAGGGTTCATCCGGCGCACTGCTCTGGCCATGGCCGCGCGCGTCGTAGCGCAGCACCGTGTAGCGCTTTGCGAGTACGGCCGCCAACGCGTCCCAGAGTGTCAGGTCGGTGGCGAGCGAGTGGGCGAGCGTGATCCACGGGCCATTGCCCGCGACCTCGTAGTGGATGTCAATGCCGTTGGCCTGGATTTTCATGATGGTCTCCTTGCGGCTGCAGCCTGCGTCCCAGAAAGCCCGTCACGGCATCGATGCCCGCTTCCATGTCGGCGTATTCGTCGTGGCTGCCTTCGATCAGCAGCAACTCTACCGCGTCGTGCGCGCGATGCGCATGAATCAGCCGCGCCTCCTCGACGGGAACGGTGGTGTCCGCGGTGCCATGCACGAGCAACACCGGGCAACTGATGCGCCGGATCGTGTTGCAGGGCGCGATGCGCTCGAAGCGGGTGCCGATCACCCGCTGCACATACTCGAGGATCAGCCAGCCCACCGGCCAGTAGGGAATGTGTCGGCCGGCGAGCCAGCGGCGCATCATCACGTCGGGATGCGCGAAGGCGGCAATGCTCACTACGGCAGCGATCACCGTCGAACACGAGGCCACCAACAGCGCGGCGCCCGCACCGACCGAATGGCCGATCACTGCGATGCGTTGCGGATCGATCCCAGGCTGCACGCGCAGCCAGTCGAGCGCATGCTCGAGGTCTTCGGCGAAGCGCGGCAGCGAAGCGAAGCTGTCGGCATCGCTCATGCCGTGGCAGCGCGTATCGAACAGCAATATGGCATGGCCTTGCCGATGCAACGGGCCGACAAGGGGCAGCATTGTCTCGGCGTTGCCGCCCCAGCCATGCAGCAGCACGACCGCCGGCGCCACCGCTTGCTGCGCCGGAACGAACCAGCCGCGCAGGGTACGGCCGTTGGCCGTCGGGAAGGCCACCGTGCGAAAAAGCAGGCCGAGGCTGCCGGGATCGTGCTGCTCGACTACGCGCGGCGCGGCGAGTCCGCGGCGAATCGACCAGCGCGCCACCCACAACAGCGCTATCAGGCCCAGCAGCAGGCCGAACCCGCTCATCGCTTCAGGCCGGTTCCAGCTTGGCGACCGACAAGGCCAGCCACTTCATCCCGGCGTTGCCGAAGTTGATCTGCACGCGTGCATCGGCCCCGCCGCCTTCGGCATTGACGATGACGCCGAGGCCGAACTTGGCGTGCATCACCGTCTGGCCGATGCGAAAGCCGGACCCTGAACCCCCACCGTCACGCCGGCGCGGCGTGGGGTCGAAAGTCAGTCCTGGCGAGACGGCACCATAGGAGGATTTGCCGGCCCGCGCCGTCAGGAATTTGAGCAACCCGGCAGGAATCTCGTCGATGAAGCGCGAAGGCAGGTTGTAACGCGTCTGGCCATGCAGCATGCGCGTTTGCGCATGACACAGGTAGAGCCGCTGGCGTGCGCGCGTCACGGCGACGTACATCAGCCGGCGCTCCTCTTCCTGACCCTTGTCTTCGAGGAGGCTATTCTCGTGTGGGAACAGGCCTTCCTCCAGCCCGCAGATGAAAACGACGTTGAATTCGAGCCCCTTCGCCGAATGCACGGTCATCAACTGCAGCGCATCGTCGCCCTCGCCGGCCTGATGCTCGCCGGCTTCGAGCGCGGCATGGGCGAGAAAGCTGATCAGTTCGGCGGACAACTCGCCCTCGGTGTTGACGGTGCCCGCTTCGGTGACGAAGTTGATGGCCGCATTGACGAGTTCGTCGAGGTTGGCGAGCCGTTCCTGGCCTTCCTTCTCGTTCTGGTAATGCGTGCGCAGGGCCGACAGGTCAAGGACATGCGTGACAAGTTCGGGCAGCGGCAGCTGGCCTGCCTCGCGCAGCTTGACGAGCAGGCTGGCGAAGGCAGCGAGCTTGGCGCCGCCCGCGCCCTGGACATCGGCGATCGCCGCATGCAGGCTCGAGCCGCGCGTCCGTGCCGCGTCGGCGAGCTGTTCGAGCGTACGCGCCCCGATGCCCCGGGCCGGAAAGTTCACCACGCGGGCGAACGCCGTGTCGTCATCCGGGTTGGCAATCAGGCGCAGGTAGGCGAGCGCGTGCTTGATCTCGGCGCGCTCGAAGAAGCGCAAGCCGCCATAGACACGATAGGGAATGCCAGCGTTGAACAGTGCATGCTCCAGTGCTCGCGATTGCGCGTTGCTGCGGTAGAGCAGCGCAATTTCGGCGCGCGCATGGCCGTCGTTGGATAGCGCCTTGACCTCCTCGACGATGAAGCGCGCCTCGTCGCCGTCGGAGTAGGACTCATGTACGCGGATCGGCTCACCGGCGCCGGCTTCGGTCCACAGGTTCTTGCCGAGGCGCGAGGGGTTGTTCTGGATGATGGCGTTGGCGGCATCGAGGATGTTGCCGTGCGAGCGGTAATTCTGTTCAAGGCGGATCAGGTTCGCAACCTTGAACTCGCGCTCGAAGTCGCGCATGTTGCCGACGTCGGCGCCACGGAAGGCGTA
>CAZTWA010000029.1:0-19897 GCA_964617225.1 uncultured Methyloversatilis sp. | reverse complement strand
CAGCGGCTTCGATGCCCTTCTCGGCCAGGGCCTTGCGGGCTGCTGGTCCCGGCGTGGCAGCGGCCTTGCTGGCCGCGGCAGGGGCTGCCTTGGCTTCGGGCTGGGCTGCGGGCGCCGCCGGGGCGCTTGCCGCCGCCTTGGCGGCGGTGTCGATGCGCGCGATCAGCTCGCCGGATACGACGGTGTCGCCATTGCCTTTGAGCACTTCGATGAGCACGCCCGAATCGGGGGCCGGCAGTTCGAGGACCACCTTGTCGGTTTCGATATCGATGAGGTTTTCGTCACGGGCGACCGCATCGCCCACGTTCTTGTGCCAGCTGACGAGCGTCGCTTCGGCAACGGATTCGGACAACTGTGGGACTTTGACTTCGATCAGCATGGAAGGCTCCGTACGGGGTTATTTGATTTCGCCGAGGGCAGCCTCGACGACGGCGAGTTGTTGTTCGGCATGCTTCGCGGCGCTGCCCACGGCCGGGGAGGCCGACGCGGGGCGCGAGGCGACGTGCAGCGACTGCCCCTTCTTGACCAGCTGGACGAGGCGGTGATGCTTCGCATACCAGGAACCCTGGTTTTCCGGTTCCTCCTGACACCACACCAGCTCCTTCATCTTCGGGTAGCGGGCGATCTCCTCCTCCAGACGGCGATCGTCCATCGGGTAGAGCTGGGGCGTGCGCAGGATGGCAATGTGCTCGAGCTTGCGTTCGTTGCGCGCCTTGAGCAGGTCGTAGTAGACCTTGCCGGTACACAGGACGACGCGAGTGATCTTCTTCGGGTCGTGCGGGTACGTTTCCCCGAACACGGTCTGGAAGGTTCCTTCGGTCAAATCCTCGAGGCTCGAGGTGGCATCCTTGCTGCGCAGCAGCGACTTCGGCGTAAAGACCACCAGCGGCTTGCGCTGCTTGCGCAGCATTTGGCGACGCAGCAGGTGGAAGATCTGGCTGGGTGTGGTCGGCATGCAGACTTCCCAGTTGAAGTCGGCCGACAGCTGCAGGTAGCGCTCGATGCGCGCCGAGGAGTGCTCGGGACCCTGGCCTTCGTAGCCGTGCGGCAGCAGCAGCACGAGGCCGCAGGCGCGGCCCCACTTGGATTCGCCGGAGGCGAGGAACTGGTCGATGACGACCTGCGCACCGTTGGCGAAGTCGCCGAACTGGCCTTCCCAGACCACGAGTTCGTTGGGCGTCGCCGTGGCGTAGCCATACTCGAAGCCCAGCACTGCCTCTTCCGACAGCACCGAGTCGTAGCACTGGAACATGCCCTGCGAGTCCTGCAGGTTCTTCAGCGGCCAATAGGTGCCTTCGTCCCACTTCTCGCGGTTCTGGTCGTGGAAGGCCGCATGGCGATGGAAGAAGGTCCCGCGGCCCACGTCCTCGCCGGAGATGCGCACGCCGTAACCGGCGGCGAGCAGCGTGGCGTAGGCGAGGTTCTCGGCCATGCCCCAGTCGATCGGCAGCTTGCCTTCGATCATCAGTTTGCGGTCGTCGACGACTTTCTGTACACGCGGATGCAGGGCGAACTTCTCGGGGAGTTCGATCAGGCGGCGTCCGAGCCGTTGCAATTCATTGAGCGGCACGGTGGTGTCGCACTTTTCGGTGTACTGCATGCCGATATAAGGCGCCCAGGCGACCGCCATGGGATTCTTGAAATCGGTGATGACCGGATCCTTGAGATGCTTGCCGGCGTCGAGCGCCGCCCGGTAATCCTTGATCAGTTGGTCGTCTTCACCCGCCTCGATGACGCCCTGCCCGACCAGACGCTCGGCATAGAGCTTGCGCGTGCCAGGATGTGCGGCCACTTTCTTGTACATCAGCGGCTGCGTCACCATCGGCTCGTCGGCTTCGTTGTGCCCGAGCTTGCGGAAGCAGACGATGTCGACGACGACGTCCTTCTTGAATTCCTGCCGGAACTCCAGGGCCAACTGGGTGACGAAGGCCACCGCCTCGGGATCATCGCCATTGACGTGGAAGATCGGCGCCTCGACCATCTTGAAGATGTCGGTGCAGTAAAGCGACGAGCGCAGGTCACGCGGATCGGACGTGGTGAAGCCGATCTGGTTATTGACGACGATATGCACGGTGCCGCCCGTGCCGTAGCCGCGCGTCTGCGAGAAGTTCAGCATTTCCTGGTTGACGCCCTGGCCGGCAACGGCGGCGTCGCCGTGGATCAGCACCGGCAGGACCTCGTTCTTGCCATTTGCGCCGCGATGGATCTGGCGCGCGTAGACCGAGCCTTCGACCACGGGGTTGACGATCTCGAGGTGCGAGGGATTGAAGGCCAGCGTGAGGTGCATCGGGCCGCCCGGCGTGGCGACATCGGACGAATAGCCCATGTGGTACTTGACGTCGCCGGCGATGAGGTCGCTCTTCTTCTTGCCCTCGAACTCGTCGAACAGCATCGCCGGCTGCTTGCCGAGCGTATTCACCAGCACGTTGAGGCGACCGCGGTGCGCCATGCCGATGACGGTTTCCTTGATGCCGAGTGTGCCGGCCACGCGGATCAGCTGATCCATCGCGAGGATCATCGTCTCGCCGCCTTCCAGAGAAAAACGCTTCTGGCCGACATAGCGCGTATGCAGGTAGCGTTCCAGCGTTTCGGCGGCCGTGACGGCCATCAGGAAGCGGCGCTTGTCTTCGGACGAGTAGCGCGGCTGCACCCGTGGTGGCTCGTAGCGCGCCTGGATCCAGCGCTTCTGGGTGACGTCGGAGATGTACATGTACTCCGCGCCGATATGGCCGCAATAGCGCAGCCGCACGGCTTCGAGGATCTCGCGCAGCGTCGCCTCCTCGACCCCCATGTCGAATGAGCCGGTGCGGAAGGCCGAGGACAGATCCGCCTCGGTAAAGCCGTAGTACGAGGGTTCGAGTTCCGCCACTTCCGGACGCGCCTGGCGCTTCAGCGGATCCAGTTGCGCCCAGCGGTTGCCGAGGAAACGGTAGGCGTTGATGATCTGCAGCACCTTGGTCTGCTTTTCGGCGTTGCCGGCACGCTGGGCGATGCGCAGGCAGCCATCGCGCGCGCGTTGCACGAAACCGTTGATCACCGGCGTGTGTGCCACATCCGGCCCGCTATACGCTCCGACCCCGGGCAGGTTGGCCAACTTGTCGAAATAGTCGCGCCAGGCCGGATCGATGGAAGACGGATTCGCCAGGTAGCTTTCGTACAGCTCCTCCACATAGGGCGCGTTCGCGCCGAACAGGTAGGAGTTGGACATCATCTGTTTCATCATGTCATCACCTCGATGATGGGGTTGGAGAGAAGCGCGGGAAGCACGGCCTCCCGCGCAGGGACAGCGCTCAGCGCGCCGCCATGTCCGGCACGTTGCGCGCGGGCGAACCGGTGAACAACTGGCGCGGACGACCGATCTTCTGCTCGGGATCGGCGATCATTTCCGACCACTGGGCCACCCAGCCGATGGTGCGGGCCATGGCGAAGATGCCGGTGAACAGCTTGGTCGGAATGCCGAGGGCGCGCTGGACGATGCCGGAGTAGAAGTCGACGTTCGGGTAGAGCTTCTTCTCGATGAAGTAATCGTCCTCGAGTGCGATCCGCTCGAGTTCGATGGCCAGCTTGAACAGCGGGTCGTCGTGCAGGCCCAGCTCGTTGAGGACTTCGTGGCAGGTTTCGCGCATCAGCTTGGCGCGCGGGTCGAAGTTCTTGTATACGCGGTGGCCGAAGCCCATGAGGCGGAACGAATCGTTCTTGTCCTTGGCGCGCTTGATGTACTCGCCGACACGCGAGACATCACCGATTTCTTCCAGCATCTTCAGGCAGGCCTCGTTGGCGCCACCGTGGGCCGGGCCCCAGAGGCAGGCGATGCCGGCGGCGATGCAGGCGTACGGGTTGGAGCCGGAAGAACTGGCCAGGCGCACCGTCGAGGTCGAAGCATTCTGCTCGTGATCGGCATGCAGGATCAGGATGCGATCGAGCGCACGCGACAGCACGGGATTCGGCTTGAACTTCTCGCACGGCGTGGCGAACATCTGGTACAGGAAGTTCGTCGCGTAGTCGTAGTCGTTCTGCGGGTACATGAACGGCAGGCCGCTGTTATAGCGGTAGGCCATCGCGGTGATGGTCGGCATCTTCGCGATCAGACGAATCGCCGCAACCTTGCGGTTTTCCGGATCATTGATGTCGAGCGAATCGTGATAGAAGGCGGACAATCCGCCGATCACGCCGACCAGCACGGCCATCGGGTGCGCATCGCGGCGGAAACCGTTGTAGAAGCGGGTCAGTTGATCATGTACCATCGTGTGGTTGCGCACCCGGCCAACCCACTCGTCGTACTGGGCCTTGTTGGGAAGCTCGCCATCCTTGAGCAGGTAGCAGACTTCCAGGAAGTTGCACTTTTCCGCCAGTTGTTCGATCGGATAACCACGATACAGCAACTCGCCCTTGTCGCCATCGATGTAGGTAATCGATGATTTGCAGGCCGCCGTGGACATGAAGCCCGGATCGTAGGTGAACGCACCAGTCTGTGCATACAGCTTGGTGATGTCGATGACATCCGGGCCGATGCTGCCTTCATAGACGGGGAATTCAGTCGTCTTGCCGTTGTAAGTGAGTGTTGCGGTGCGTTGCGTCATGAAAGTCTCCAATCGCTAGTACAAAATCAGTTACCGGCCGGCTGCCTGAGCAGTGCGACCATGCCCTGCAAGTCGGGTTCGGCGTCATCGCTGCGCCCGCTAAGCAGTTCCCATAAGTCGTGGTCTTCCATTGCCAGCAGGCGTTCGAGTTCGTCCGCCTGCCTTTCCCCCAGGTTGTCCGGTTGCCGCGCCCAGAATCGTTGCAGCACCAGATCGAGTTCGAGCAGCGCCCGCCGGCTATGCCAGCGCAGCCTTTCCGTACGGACGCGCCTCTGTTCGGTTATCGCTTCGTTCATTGCCTAGATCGCCCGCTTGACCATCATGTCCTTGATCTTGCCGATGGCCTTGGTGGGGTTGAGCCCCTTCGGACAGACATCGACGCAGTTCATGATGGTGTGGCAGCGGAACAAGCGGTAGGGATCCTCGAGGTTGTCGAGGCGTTCGTTGGTGGCCTGGTCACGCGTGTCGGCGATGAAGCGGTAGGCCGCCAGCAGGCCGGCCGGGCCGACGAACTTGTCCGGATTCCACCAAAACGACGGACAGGAGGTCGAACAGCAGGCGCACAGGATGCACTCGTAGAGGCCGTTCAGTTCATCGCGATCCTCGGGCGACTGCAGGCGCTCGCGCTCCGGCGGTGGATCGTTGTTGATCAGGTAGGGCTTGATCGAGTGGTACTGCTTGAAAAACTGCGTCATGTCGACGATCAGGTCACGGATCACCGGCAGTCCAGGCAGCGGCCGCAGCACGATCGGCTTGCCATCGGGGAACGAAGTCAGGTCGGT
Source organism: uncultured Methyloversatilis sp. (assembly GCA_964617225.1). GTDB lineage: Bacteria > Pseudomonadota > Gammaproteobacteria > Burkholderiales > Rhodocyclaceae > Sulfuricystis. Next base: position 14,535 of record CAZTWA010000029.1, on the reverse strand, counting down.
CAGGCAGGCGAGCCCGTTGCGGCCGTTGATGTTGAGCGCGTCGGAACCGCAGACGCCTTCGCGGCAGGAACGGCGGAAGGCGATCGCGTCGTCCTTGGCCTTGAGCTTGACCAGCGCATCGAGCAGCTTGCGGTCCGTGCTGTCGACCTCGACCGCGATGTCCTGCATGTACGGCTTCTGGTCCTTGTCCGGATCGTAGCGATAGATCTTGAACTGGAGAGTACGTGTCGTCATGATTGTCGCGCTTTCATCAATAGGCACGCTTCTTCAGCGCGATGGTTTCGACCGACATCGGCCGCAGGGTGACCGATTTGTAGTCGAGGCGATTGCTGTCCTTGTACCAGAGGGTATGTTTCAGCCAATGGGTATCGTCACGGCCGTTCGGGTGCTCGGGCGTATCCGGTGCGTCGTCGCGTACATGGGCGCCGCGACTTTCCTTGCGCGCCTCGGCGGACACCATCGTCGCTACGGCCACCTCGATCAGGTTGTCGAGTTCCAGCGCCTCGATGCGGGCGGTATTGAAGACCTTCGACTTGTCCTGGATTTCGGTGCGCTGCACGTCCTTCTGCACGTCGAGGATTTTCTCGACGCCTTCCTTGAGCAGGCCCGAGAAACGGAACACGCCCGCATGCTTCTGCATCGTGCGCTGCATCTCCAGCCGCGACTCGTGGACATTCGCCCCGCCCTTCTGCGTATCGAGGCGACTCAGGCGCGCCAGCGTGGCATCGAATGCCCCCTCCGGCAGCGGCTTGTGGGACTTGGGCGACTTCTTCAGTTCCTCGACGGCCGATTCACCGGCCGACTTGCCGAACACCAGCAGATCGAGCAGCGAATTGGTGCCGAGCCGGTTCGCACCGTGCACCGAGGCGCAGGCGCACTCGCCCGCAGCGTAGAAGCCCGGCACGATTTCATTCTGGCTGCGCTTGCCCGGCACGACGACCTGGCCATGGAAGTTGGTCGGGATGCCGCCCATCTGGTAGTGGCAGGTTGGCACGACCGGAATCGGTTCCTTCAGCGCATCGACGCCGGCGAACTGCACGGCAATCTCGTGGATGCCCGGCAGACGCTTCATGATCGTCTCGGGCGGCAGGTGAGTAATGTCGAGCAGCACGAAATCCTTGTTCGGACCGCAACCGCGGCCTTCGTTGATCTCGGTGACCATCGCCCGCGAGACGACGTCGCGCGAGGCGAGATCCTTGGCGTTCGGCGCGTAGCGCTCCATGAAGCGCTCGCCGTTGCTGTTGCGCAGGATGCCGCCCTCGCCACGCACGCCTTCGGTGATCAGCACGCCCGCGCCGGCCACGCCGGTCGGGTGGAACTGCCAGAACTCCATGTCCTCGAGCGGAATGCCGGCGCGCGCCGCCATGCCGACGCCGTCGCCGGTGTTGATGAAGGCGTTCGTCGAACTATAGTAGATGCGTCCCGCACCGCCGGTGGCAAAAATGGTGGCTTTCGCATGGAAGGCATGGATCTCGCCGGTTTCCATTTCCATCGCGGTCACGCCGAGCACTTCGCCCTCGGCGTCGCGAATCAGGTCGAGCGCCATCCATTCGATGAAGAATTGCGTATTGACCTTGACGTTGCGCTGGTACATCGCGTGCAGCATCGCGTGGCCGGTACGGTCGGCCGCGGCGCAGGAGCGGCGCACCGGCTTTTCGCCGAAGTTCGACATGTGGCCACCGAACGGTCGCTGGTAGATGCGGCCATTGTCGAGGCGATCGAAGGGCATGCCGTAGTGTTCAAGTTCGATGACGCACTCGTTGGCCTTGCGGCACATGAATTCGATCGCGTCCTGGTCGCCGAGCCAGTCGGAGCCCTTGACGGTGTCGTACATGTGCCAGTGCCAGTGATCTTCTTCCGAATTGCCCAACGAGGCGGCAACACCACCCTGCGCAGCCACGGTATGCGACCGTGTCGGGAACACCTTGGTGAGCACGGCCGTCTTGAGGCCGGCTTCGGACAGTTGAATCGCGGCACGCAGGCCGGCGCCGCCGGCGCCGACGATGACCGCATCGAATTTGCGAACGGTGACTTTCACGCTCATTTTCCTGTCAAAGCCTCCAGATGATTTGCGCCGCCCAACCGGCATAACCGATCAGCGCCAGCAGGGTCAGCACGTGCAGCACGAGTTTGATGCCGGCCGGCTGGATGTAGTCCATCCAGATGTCGCGCACGCCGACCCAGACATGCCAGCACAGGCTGATGACGAAGAGGAAAGTGACGAAGCGCATCAGTCCCGCCGACATGAAGCCGCGCCAGCTTTCGTAGCTCGCCCCTGCCCCTTGCAGCAAGGCGATGGCCACGACGAGGGTGAACACGATCATCACGAGACCCGTGATGCGCTGGGCCAGCCAGTCCATGAGGCCGTAATGCGCCCCGACGATCTTGCGATTCACCATAGTTTCACCCCGAGGATGACGGTCAGCAGGAGGCTCACGGCAAGCACGGCCTTGGCGCTGGCGCCCGCCTGCGCCTTGGCGACGCCGACATGGATGTCGATCAGCAGGATGCGGATGCCCATGAAGAAGTGGTGCAGGAAGGCCCAGAGCAGGCCGATCAGCAGCAGTTTCACCAGCGGGTGACCGATGACCGCCTGCAGCATCTGGTAGCTGTCCGGCGAGCGCAGCGAAAGGTCGAGCAGCCAGATCAGCAAGGGCAGCATCAAAAAGAGTCCAAAGCCGCTGACGCGATGCAATATCGACGCAAAGCCGGCAATGGGAAGCTTTATCTGGAAGAGATTTAAGTACTTGGGGCGCTTTCGCGCTAGTTCTGCCATCGTCCGTTCTCCACTAGACATTGCACTGCAATATATTACGTTTCTTATAGTTTTCTCAAACTGCCGGCCCGCTTTCGCATTCGACCGGCAGCGTTCAGCTCAATTCATTCAAATAACAATGGGTCTCGGTCGAATACAGGCCGCGACGCCACTCCACGGGACGGTCACCGTAGGTGAAACTGATGCGCTCGACGGACAGCAGCGGGCTGCCCTCCGCCACACGCAACAGTTCGGCACTGGAACGATCCGCCGCCACGGCACGCAAGCGCTCCTCGGCGCGAATCATGCGGACGCCGAACTTGCCCTCGAACAGGCTATAGAGCGAGACCTGCGATTCCTTGAGGGTTTCGAGCGAGAGCCCGGCGAAGATTTCGCCCGGCAAATAGATTTCGTCGACGACCACGGGTTTGGCGGAAAACTCGAGCAGGCGCCGCACGATGATGATCGGATCGCCCGGCTTGATGTGCAGCACGCGCGCCGCCTCCGTTCCGGCCTTGGCGCGCCAGCATTCGAGGGGCACGCTCTTGGCGGGTTCCTCCACGCCGGAGGTCGGCACCAGGCGGAGGAAACGGTAGAACGCGCGCGGGTCGCTGTGGCTGGCGACGTAGGTGCCCTTGCCCTGGCGGCGCACCAGCAGATTTTCGGCCGCCATTTCGTCAATGGCCTTGCGCACCGTCCCCTGGCTGACATTAAAGCGGGCCGCCAGTTCGATCTCGCTGGGAATCACCTCGCCCGGCCGCCATTCCCGGTTCTCGAGGGCCTGAAGGATCAGGCCCTTGATCTGGCGGTACAGCGGACTGAAAGTGGGAGATTCCACGGTCGTCGGTTGCATCATGGCGACGTATTGAACCATAATTTTTTTTCGACGTCCATAGAATAACATTTGTCTTATATATGTTGTATGTTAGATATTGACACAGCGCAGCAATGCGCCTTAACATGTTTGCGCTTTCTTTGACACTTTTTCCATCCCATCCAACCTCCAAGGAGTCCCACATGGCCAAAGCACCTGTCCGTGTCGCAGTCACCGGCGCCGCCGGTCAAATCGGTTACGCACTGCTGTTCCGCATCGCCAGCGGCGAAATGCTCGGCAAGGATCAACCCGTGATCCTGCAGATGCTGGAACTGCCGATCGAAAAGGCACAGAAGGCGCTCAAGGGCGTAATGATGGAACTCGAGGACTGCGCCTTCCCGCTACTCGCCGGCATGATCGGCACGGATGACCCGAAGGTCGCCTTCAAGGACGCCCAGCAGGCGCTGCTCGTCGGCGCCAAGCCGCGCGGCCCCGGCATGGAGCGCAAGGACCTGCTGCTCGAAAACGCCAAGATCTTCATCGAGCAGGGCAAGGCGCTGGACGCCGTTGCCGCCCGCGACCTCAAGTTGATCGTCGTCGGCAACCCCGCCAACACCAACGCGCTGATCGCCATGAATGCCGCGCCCAGCCTGCCGCAGACCGCCTTCACCTCGATGATGCGCCTCGACCACAACCGCGCCATGTCGATGCTCGCCGGCAAGACCGGCCAGGCGGTCGATAGCGTCGAGAAGATGGTCGTGTGGGGCAACCACTCGCCCACGATGTACCCGGACCTGCGCTTCTGCACGGTCGGCGGCAAGGCCGCGCCGGCGCTGGTGAATGACGACGCCTGGTACAAGAACGAGTACATCCCGAAGGTCGGCAAGCGCGGCGCCGCGATCATCGAAGCGCGCGGCCTCTCCTCCGCCGCTTCCGCCGCCAACGCCGCCATCGACCACATGCGCGACTGGAACCTCGGCACCAACGGCAAGTGGGTGACCATGGGCGTCGTTTCCGACGGTTCCTACGGCGTCCCCGAAGGCATGATCTACGGCATGCCCTGCACCTGCACGAACGGCAAGTGGGAAATCGTCAAGGGCCTCGAGATCGACGCCTTCTCGCGCGAGAAGATGGACTTCACGCTCAAGGAGCTCCAGGAAGAGCGCGACGGCGTCAAGGATCTGTTCGCCTGAGTAGCCCCACCTCGGCGGGCCAGCGGATGAATACCCCTCGCCATCCCGCCGAAGTCCTCTATGCAGGCGGCCGGCCCTTTCCGGCGCTGGCCGCCTGCGAGCATTACGCCGGCAGCGAAAAACTGATCCGCAAGGCGCTGGATCTGCAAGCCGCGCTGCAGGCCGACGGCATTCCGCTGTTCGACATCACGGCCGACTGCGAAGACGGCGCCCCGGCCGGCGCCGAACTGGCCCATGCCACGCTGCTGGGCAGCCTCATCGCCTCCGACGACAACCGTTTCAGCCGCGTCGGCGCGCGCATCCACGACGTGCGCCACCCCGCCTGGCGCGAAGAACTCGGCATGTTGCTGGCCCTGGCCGGCGAGCGGCTCGCCTACCTCGTGCTGCCCAAGGCCGAAAGCCTTGAGGATGTTGTCACGCAGGCCGATCTGCTCGGCGAAATCAGCTTTGCCCATGGCATCGAACGCGAGATTCCCTTGCACGTGCTGATCGAGACGCCCGGCGCCCTGCGCGATGCGTGGCAGATTGCTGCACTGCCCAACGTCGAGACGCTCGACTTCGGGCTGATGGATTATGTTTCCGCGCACCATGGTGCCATCCCGGCCAGCGCGATGCATTCGCCCGGCCAGTTCACCCATCCGCTCATCGTGCGCGCCAAGTGCGAAATCGCCGCGGCAGCACTCGGCAATGGCGTCGTGCCCAGCCACAACGTCACCACGGAGTTTCGCGACCCCACCGTGGTCGCCGCAGATGCGCGCCGCGCGCGCCAGGACTTCGGCTTCCTGCGCATGTGGAGCATCCACCCCAACCAGATTGAACCCATCATTGACGCGATGCGTCCAAGCTTCGACGAGGCGGCGCACGCCGAGGCCGTGCTGTGCGCGGCGGCGGATGCCGACTGGGGGCCGATCCAGATTGACGGACGCCTGCATGACCGCGCGTCCTATCGCTATTATTGGGAATTGCTGCAGCGCGCCCACCTGACCGGGCTCCCCTTGCCCGCGCAGGCGGCCCGGCGCTTTTTCAAACCTTCGCATTAATTCGGCAGGAGGAACATCATGAAGACCCAACGGAAGTCCCAATTGATCGCCGCCTTGACCCTGGGCATCGCTGCCGGCCTCGCCAGCGCACAGGAGATGTCTCCCGGATTGTGGGAGCTGACCGCCGAGATGAAGATGCAGGGGATGGCCATGCCCCCGAACAAATTCACCCACTGCTACACCGCCAAGGACCTTGCCGCCGGCAAGCAGTACGGCATGGACGAAAAGAGCAAATGCAGCATCGCCAACATGAAGAATGTCGGCGGCAACATCAGCTACGACATGACCTGCGCCGCCGAAGGCACCAAGATGGTCGGCTCGGTCAAGGGCAGCATGTCGGCCACGGCTTTCAACTTTGACCAGAAAATGCGCATGATCCCCGACCAGGGCATGGGCGAAATGTTATCCACCATAAAAGGTCGCCGACTTGGCGACTGCAAGTAATCCCCGACTGAAAGGAAGACACATGCTCGAAGCCTACCGTGCCCACGTCGCCGAACGCGCTGCGCTGGGCATTCCGCCCCTGCCGCTGACCAAGCAGCAGACTGCCGAACTCGTCGAACTGCTCAAGAACCCGCCCAAGGGGGAAGAGCAGTTCCTCGTCGACCTGATCACCTACCGCGTACCAGCGGGCGTGGATGACGCGGCCGAAGTCAAGGCGAAGTTCCTCGCGAAAGTCAGCGCTGGCGAGACGGCATGCCCGGTGATTTCGCGCACCCAGGCGACCGAACTGCTCGGCACCATGCTCGGCGGCTACAACGTCAAGCCGCTGATCGACCTGCTCGACGACAAGGAAGTCGGCACCGTCGCCGCGCAGGGCCTCAAGGGCACGCTGCTAATGTTCGACGCCTTCCACGACGTCGCCGACAAGGCCAAGGCCGGCAACTCCAACGCCAAGGCCGTGATGCAGAGCTGGGCCGATGCCGAATGGTTCACCTCGCGCCCCGAAGTACCCAAGAAAATCACGGTCACCGTCTTCAAGGTCACCGGCGAGACCAACACTGATGATCTCTCACCCGCCCCCGACGCATGGAGCCGTCCCGACATTCCGCTGCACGGCCTCGCCATGCTGAAAAACGCCCGCGAAGGCATCACGCCGGAAAAGCCCGGCGAGCGCGGCCCGATCAAGCTGATCGAGGAACTCAAGCAGAAAGGCCACCCGGTCGCCTACGTCGGCGACGTGGTCGGCACCGGCTCCTCGCGCAAGTCGGCCACCAACTCCGTGCTCTGGTGGACCGGCGATGACATCCCCTTCGTGCCAAACAAGCGCTTCGGCGGCTACTGCCTCGGTGGCAAGATCGCGCCGATCTTCTTCAATACGCAGGAAGACGCTGGCGCCTTCCCGATCGAATGCGATGTCGGCCAGCTCGACATGGGCGACGTAATCGACATCTATCCCTACGAGAAGAAAGTCGAAAAGAATGGCCAGGTCGTTTCCTCCTTCACCTACAAGTCCGAAGTGCTGCTCGACGAAGTGCGCGCCGGCGGCCGCATCAACCTGATCATCGGCCGCGGCCTCACCGCCAAGGCGCGGGAATTCCTCGGCCTGCCCGTCTCGACACTCTTCCGCCTGCCGCAAAATCCGGCCGATTCCGGCAAGGGCTTTTCGCTGGCGCAAAAGATGGTCGGCCGCGCCTGCGGCCTGCCAGAAGGCAAGGGCGTGCGCCCCGGCACCTACTGCGAGCCGAAGATGACCTCGGTCGGCAGCCAGGACACTACCGGCCCGATGACGCGCGACGAGCTCAAGGACCTCGCCTGTCTCGGCTTCTCTGCCGACCTCGTCATGCAGTCCTTCTGCCACACCGCCGCCTATCCGAAGCTGGTCGACGTCAAGACCCACCGCACGCTGCCGAGCTTCATCACCGCGCGCGGCGGCATCTCGCTCAAGCCGGGCGATGGTGTGATCCACAGCTGGCTCAACCGTTTCCTGCTGCCCGATACCGTCGGCACCGGCGGCGACTCGCACACCCGCTTCCCGATCGGCATCTCCTTCCCGGCCGGCTCGGGCCTCGTCGCCTTTGCCGCCGCCACCGGCGTCATGCCGCTCGACATGCCCGAGTCCGTACTCGTACGCTTCAAGGGCAAACTGCAGCCCGGCATCACGCTGCGCGACCTGGTCAACGCGATTCCCTACTACGCGATCAAGGCCGGCCTGCTAACCGTCGAGAAGAAGGGCAAGAAGAACATCTTCTCCGGCCGCATCCTCGAAATCGAGGGCCTGCCCGACCTCAAGGTCGAACAGGCCTTCGAGCTGACCGACGCCTCGGCCGAGCGCTCCGCCGCCGGTTGCTCGGTGCGCCTCAACAAGGAACCGATCGTCGAGTACCTCAAGTCCAACATCACGTTGATGAAGTGGATGATCGCCGAGGGCTACGAGGACAAGCGCACCCTCGCCCGCCGCATCAAGGCGATGGAAGACTGGATCGCCAACGGCACCCTGCTGCAACCGGATGCCGATGCCGAGTACGCCGCCGTGATCGAAATCGACATGAATGAGGTCAAGGAGCCGCTGCTGGCCTGCCCGAACGACCCGGACGACGTCAAAACGCTCTCCGATGTCGCCGGCGACAAGATCGACGAAGTCTTCATCGGTAGCTGCATGACCAACATCGGCCACTTCCGCGCCGCCGGCAAGATCCTCGACGGCAAGAGCGACATCCCCACCCGCCTGTGGATCGCGCCGCCCACCAAAATGGACGCGATGATCCTCAACGAGGAAGGCTACTACTCGGTGCTCGGCAAGTCGGGCGCGCGCATGGAGATGCCCGGCTGCTCGCTGTGCATGGGCAACCAGGCGCAGATCAAGAAGGGCAGCACGGCGGTATCGACCTCGACCCGCAACTTCCCGAACCGCCTCGGTATCGAAACCCGTGTGTATCTATCGTCCGCCGAACTCGCGGCTGTCTGTGCGCTGATGGGCAAGATCCCCACCGTCGCCGAGTACATGGCGCAGGTGAAGACGCTCGAGTCGAAGTCAGCCGACGTCTACCGCTACATGCAGTTCGATACCATACCTGACTTCGTTGATATTGCTAAGGAAGTTCAGGTGTAGTGTCTAAAAGTTTTGGGTAGTTGAATGCTCGAAAACCCGCATCGCTGCCGATGTGGGTTTTCTTTTTTAGACATCCGGAATATCGAGACGGATCCGGCCGCTCTGACGGATCCGGCCGCTCTTGTCATTTTGCTGAGAATCATGCAGCATTACAATACAAATGTAATGCAATGGAAAGAGAGAGATATGAAAACTGCTGCCATTCCCGCCGTGAGAGTCTCCCCTGCTCTGCGCCGAGCTGCTGAGGATCTGCTCCAAAACGGAGAAACCTTATCCGGATTCGTCGAGGATGCCGTACGTCGCAATGTCGAGTTCCGTCAAGCCCAGCAAGCGTTCATTGAACGAGGGCTCGCGTCCGGCGAGGCGGCAAAAAAGTCAGGTAAGTATGTTTCCTCGTCTGCCGTACTCGGCAAGCTTGCCCGGCGATTGGGAAAAGCCGGCAAGCAGCGAAATCTGGCTGCATGAACCGCTTTCGGGTTCGTTTCACTCCGGAAGCGGAGGAAGACCTGCTGCGTTTATTCGACTTCCTTCTTGAGCAGGATATTGCCGCTGCCACGCGCGCCGAGGCTGCAATAGCCAAGGCAGTCGAGTTGCTGGAAATTTTTCCGTTCTCATGCCGCAAGGCCATTTATGGAACCGGCAGCCCTTTTTTGCGCGAGCTGATAATCCCGTTCGGAGGATCTGGATACGTGGCACTGTATGAGATTGAGGCCCCCAGGACCGTGACGATTCTCGCCGTGCGACATCAGCGCGAAGACGACTACCATTGAGCAGCCGCTTCCTGTCGGCTGAAACTTCAACTTCTTAGGCGACACCAGACACCTGATCAAGACAGCACGGACATTCAACACAGTCGGCCTATCCCCTGTCTAAAATTCTCTACCGCTACATGAACTTCGACCAGATTCCCGAATTCAAGGAAGTCGCCGACACCGTCACCGCCTGACATCCCCCGGTCAGCGTTCCCGGCTTACCGCCGGGATCCCAGGCGCCCTGCCCACAAGGCAGGGCGTATTTCTTTGCAGGTGCCGTCCCGCCAGGCCTGACTTTTCACAGCCACACTGCAAAGGGGGCTTTTTTTCCTGAAAACCGGGTACGCCTGCCATGACCGCTTTCTCAACTGCAGAAGCCCAAGCAGCGCTAATATGGCATCGGCACTGCCACGGGGGGCAGCGTGCCAATCCAATGCCATGAGAGATAAACGCTTCTACGAGTTCCTGCACCGGCAGATACCGGTATTCATCGCCCTATCGGTTTTCCCGGGGCTGGGCTATCTCATTCTCGGCTGGCTCAATAACGTTTTCGTTCCTGCCTTCCTCTGGTATCTGCTGGTCATCGCGGCATCCGTGTGGGGGTATCAGCTCTATCGCAGCATGGACTTCGATGCGATGAGTGAAATTCGGCGCGATCGCTGGTATCGGCACTGTTCTTGGTTCTTCTACGCTTTCTTCCTGCTGTGGGCACTGATCTTCATGCTCTACATCGGTCAGGACGCCTACAAGCTGCACTACATCGCCATCTTCACCGAGATCGGCGCCTCTGTCGTCGCCGCGTCCCTGCTGGCTTCAGATCGCCAGCTCTACCGGCCGACCATCTTCATCCTGATGGTACCGCTGATCGCTTACTTCTTTCTCATCGGCGAATGGTATGGCTATGTGCTGACCGCCTTTGCCTGCATCCTAACGTGGGTCCTGCTCTACACCGCGGCGAGCAGCCACGATCTGCTGATGCAGGCCAGCCACCAGGCGACGCACGATGGCCTGACATCGCTCTACAACCGGCAATATTTCATCGAGCACCTGCAAAAACGGATGAACTCGCTCGGCGAAAGCGGTGTCTGCTCCTACCTGCTGCTGATTGACCTGGATCACTTCAAGAGCGTCAACGACTCACTGGGACACGACGTCGGCGATCGACTGCTACAGGACGTCGTATCCCGCCTGTTGCAGCAAACGTCCGAGAATGACGTCGTAGCGCGACTCGGCGGCGACGAGTTCATCATCACCGGGGGGGATTTCGCCGACCGTGCAGCCTGCGAACGTTCTTCACTGGCGCTGGCAGAACGTCTCATCGCCAGGCTGAAGGAAGCCTACATCGTCGACAAGCACCATCTCTACATCAGTGCCAGCATCGGCGTGAGCATCATCAGCGGTCGCGGAGCCAATGCCGGCACCTTCATCAAGGAAGCCGACATCGCGATGTACGAGGTCAAGGCCAAGGGGCGCGACGGCGTCTTCATGTTCAACGAGGAAATGTCCAGTCGCGTCGAGAGCCGGCTGGAGATCGAACGCCTGCTGCACGTCGCCCTAGCGAACGCCGAAATCACCCTGCACTACCAGCCGCAACACGATCGCAGCGGTCGCATCGTTGGTGTCGAAGCGCTGGCCCGCTGGAACAATGCGACACTCGGATCGGTTTCTCCCGTGCAATTCATACCCATCGCCGAGCAGACGGGCCTGATCGTCGAACTGGGTAATCACATACTCGAAAGCGGATTCCGCACGCTGCGCGATTGGCACGACAGAGGCATCGAGCTGGACCAGTTTTCCATCAACATCAGCATGCGACAGTTCATCCATCACGATTTCGAGGCCCAGGTCGCCACCCTCGCGCAGCGCTATCTCGAGAACGGCCTGTCGGGCAAACTCGTGTTCGAGATCACCGAATCGATCGTCGCCGAGGACATCAATCGCGTCATTCAAGTGATGAACCGCCTGAGACAGTCGGGCATTCGCTTCTCGATGGATGATTTCGGCACCGGCTATTCGTCCCTCAGCTACCTGAGCCGGCTGCCTCTCGACGAGATCAAGATCGATCGCTCCTTCGTCTCCGCCCTCGACCATCAGGAAGAGGGACGCGCGATGATCACCACCATCCTCGACATGGCCAGCGTGCTCAAGCTGAAGATCGTGGCCGAGGGCGTGGAAACCCCCGAACAGCTCGACTTCCTGATCCGGCACGACTGCCAGCGGTTCCAGGGATACCATTTCTCGAGGCCTTTGCCACCCGAAGAATTCCTTGCCTACTACCGCCGCCAGCAATAAGTGCCGGCGACGATAAGCTGTGACAGGGCGCGGCCTCTCGGGGCGCAGGTTCCGTTCAGCAAATGCGCGGAAGCTGGTCCCCGGCCAGCCAATCGACTATGCGTCGGCCACCGAGGCTCGTCGTCAGCTGCACAAAATGGTGGTCATCGGCGATGACCTCGCCGATACGCGCCGCGTTCGCACCCAGCGGATGGGCGCGCAACGCCGCCAGCACACGGTCGGCATCGGCGGCAGCGCAGACGCAGACCAGTTTTCCCTCGTTGGCGACGTAGAGCGGATCGAGGCCGAGGAACTCACAGGCGGCATCGACCACGGGATGGATCGGGATATCCTTTTCGCGCAGCATCATGCCCACGCCCGACTGCGTCGCAATCTCGTTGAGCGTCGCGGCCAGTCCGCCGCGCGTCGGGTCACGCAGCACGCGGATGTCCGCGCCCGTCGCCAGCACGTCGGCGATCAGGCCATGCAGCGCCGCCGTGTCCGAGGCGATCGGCGCATCGAAACTCAGGTTTTCGCGCTGGCTCATGATCGCCACGCCGTGGTCGCCGAGGTTACCGGAGACGAGGATCGCATCGCCCGGTCGCGCCTTTGCACCGCCGATATCGCGACCTTCCGGCAACACGCCGACGCCGGTCGTCGTGATGAAGATGCCGTCGCCTTTGCCACGCTCGACCACCTTGGTGTCGCCGGTAACCACCGGCACGCCGGCTTCCTTCGCCGCCTGTGCCATCGACGCGACGATGCGCGCCAGGTCGGCCAACGGGAAGCCTTCCTCGAGGATGAAGCCTGCCGCGAGGTAGAGCGGCGTCGCGCCCATCACGGCGACGTCGTTGATCGTGCCATGCACCGACAGGCAGCCGATGTCGCCGCCGGGAAAGAACAGCGGCGAGACGACATGGCTGTCGGTGGCCATGACCAGTTTTCCCGGGAAAGTCAGCGCTGGCAGGACGGCACCATCATTGCCCTGGCCGAGGTATTCGTTGCCGAGATGTTTGGCGAATAGCTCCGAAATCAGCTGCACCATCGCCCGGCCGCCAGCGCCGTGGGTCATGTCCACGCAACCCTGCTTCAGGTCGAGCGGGCGGACGTAACCGGGTTTCATCAGTTCGTCTTCTGGCGCGCGGCGAGCAGCGCCAGCATATGGGTGACGTCGTTGGGTTCGATGTCCATGCCGAGTTCGAGGCCGGGATTCACCGCGATGGCGAAGCCGGATTCCATGCGCTCGACGATCCAGGCAAAGTCCGCCAGCAGGCCGCCGCTATAGCCCGGGACATCGACGAGGAACGCCTTTGCCCGCTCCGGGCTGGTGAACAGCACGAGGATGCTGCGGCCGTCCTCATCATTGACCACCAGCGGGGTCGCCTTGGTCGTGTGCTGGAATCCCTGGATTCCGCTGTCCTTGTCGTCCTTGATCGGGATGAACACCTGCTGCGTCAGCAGTTCGTTCATGAAATCCTCGCCCGGCAATTCGCCATTGATGGCGGCCAGCAGTTTCTTTTCGAGTTCGTTCTTTGCTTCAATATCCTGTGCTTGCATGCCGGCTCCAAGGTCATTTCAACCGATCCCAGATGGGTCCGGCCTGTGCTAGATTCAAGTCAATTATGCCCAATCAAACCAAAACCCGCCGCAAGTCCTTCACGCCCAAGCGTTCCGGCAAGACCGGACTGCCGGCCGGCACGCTGGTGCACCTGGGCGAACGCAAGATCGCGCATGCCGCCATCACGCTGATCGAATACGAAGCCGCAACCCTGAAGGAAACACGCTTCGAGAGCCTGGCCGCCTGCCAAGCCTGCACGCCCACGCTGCCCAAACTCTGGCTCAACGTGCATGGTCTGCATGAACCGGAAGTGATGCAGGAAATCGGCAAGCATTTTCACCTCCACCCGCTGGTGCTGGAAGACATTCTCAACACCAACCAGCGGCCCAAGATCGAGGATTATGGCGACTACCTGTTCCTTGTCGCCCGGTTCTTCAATTACGACGCCACCGCGCTGACCATCACCACCGAGCAGGTCAGCTTCGTGATTGGGGCCAACTTCGTGCTGACCTTCCAGGAGCGCCCCACCGGGAATTTCGATCCGGTCCGCGAGTGGCTGCATTCGGACAAGGGACGCATTCGCCAGCTAGGCACTGACTACCTCGCGTACGCCCTGCTCGACCTGATCATCGACCGTTATTTCACCGTGCTGGAGCAGATCGGCGAACGCACCGAAGACCTCGAGGATGAACTGCTGGCGAACCCCAATGCCGCACAGCTGCAGACCCTCCACCATCTCAAGCGCGAAACCCTGATCATGCGCCGCAACATCTGGCCGTTGCGCGAGGTCGTCAATACGCTGGTCCGCAACGAAAGCCGCTTCTTTACCCCCGAAACGCAGCTCTACCTGCGCGACATCTACGACCACACGGTGCACCTGATCGAATCGCTCGAAGCGATCCGCGACCTCATCGCTGGCATGCTCGACATCTACCTCTCCTCGATCAGCAACCGCGTCAATCAGGAGGTACGCGCGCTGACCGTCTTCGCGCTCATCTTCATGCCGGCAACGCTGATTTCAGGCATCTTCGGCATGAACTTCAAGACCATGCCGCTGCTCGACGAGCCGTTCGGCTTCTTCTTCGCCATCGGCCTGATGG
>CAZTWA010000028.1:0-20273 GCA_964617225.1 uncultured Methyloversatilis sp. | reverse complement strand
GTCGCGAGGATGAACTTGACGTGCTCCGGCGGCTCCTCCAGCGTCTTCAGCATGGCATTGAAGGCATGGCCGGAGAGTTGGTGCACTTCGTCAATCATGTACACCTTGTAGCGGCCGCTGTTCGGCGCGTAGGCCGCCTTTTCCAGCAGCGCCGCCATGTCCTCGACGCCGCGGTTCGAGGCCGCATCCATCTCGACGTAGTCGATGAAACGCCCGGCATCGATTTCGCGGCAGGCGGTGCATTCACCGCAGGGCGTGGCGGTGATGCCCTGTTCGCAGTTCAGTGCCTTGGCGAGGATGCGCGCGATGGTCGTCTTGCCGACGCCGCGCGTGCCGGTAAACAGGTAGGCGTGATGCAGGCGCTGCTGTTCGAGCGCGTGCGTCAGGGCACGCACGACGTGTTCCTGCCCGACCAGCGTATCGAAGGATTTGGGGCGCCACTTGCGGGCCAGGACCTGATAGCTCATAGTGCGCCGATTCTAACAAACGCAAACGGGCGCTCCCGAAGGAAACGCCCGTTTGTTGAAGGACTTATTGGCTCAACTCTGGGTTTAGCTTTGCGGTGCCTGCGGCGCCGGTTGAACCGGCGGCGGCATCATGCGCCCCGGGCCGGGTCCCGGGCGGCCTGCGCCCTTGCCACCCATCGGCCCCATGCCACCACGGCCCATTTGCGCGGCATGCAGGTCGGCGACCTTCTTCTGCTCGGGCGTCAGCCCAGCGTAGAGGCGGTTGAAGCTCTCATGCACGCCCGCCATCGCATTCACGCGGTCCTGCATCAGCGCCTGCATCTTCGCCATGCGTTCGGGCGCGGTGAGGTTCGCATCGGCGGCCTGGTCGCGCATGGCCTTGAAACCCTTGCCGGCCTCGGCTTGCGCCCTCTCGGCGAAAGCCTGCCACAGCGGTTCCTGCTCGGCCGTCAGCTTGAGTTCGGATTTGAGGAAGCCCAGATGGCGTTCGGCGCGCTGGGCGGGATCGAAGCGCATCGCGGCATGGCGGCCCATCTTGCCGCCCTGCATGCCCTGCCCGGCCATCGGCCCGGTACCCATCGGCCCCATGCCGTCGCAACCCCAGCCGCCCGGGCCGCCAGAGCCACGGGCGCCGGCTTGCGCGAAAGCGAGTCCGCTGATGCCAACCGCGACAATCAGGCCGGCGAGAATCTTGTGTGTGCGTTTCATGGTGCTCTCCTTGTGAGTGGTGTGTTCGCAGGAGAGATTAGGCGCCGCAGTTGTAAGCGCGCGATGTCGGCTTTGTAACCGATTGTGAAAACGTAACGGGGTACAAAGGGAGAGGAAAGGGTGGCGAGCCTGACCCCCGGCACTTGCAGTAAATAGCTGTGGCTGCTGCCTTCCGGCCCTGACCAGATTCACCATCCCGCAATGCGGGGAGACCCGCCACGACGAAGTCTAGCAGAAGTGACAGCTCATTCCCGGAAGTCAGTGCTGGCCGATTTGGCAGCGCGGCACCCGCGCTCGACATCGACGCCGGCGAGGATGACCAGCCCGATCACGAAGTACAGGCCCGTGACGAGGATCGCCAGCCGATGGTCGCCCGCCGTGATCCACGTGACGACGCCATAGGTCAGCGGCCCGAGAATGGACGACAGCTTGACGGCAAGGCCCCAGAGGCCGAAGAACTCGCCATGGCGATTCTCGGGCGCGAGCAGGCCGATCAGCGCGCGCCCGGCCGACTGGCTCGCCCCGAGGCAGAGGCCGGCGAGGTTCGCCGCAAGCCAGAAGTAGGTCGTGCTCTGCGCCGACCAGGCAATCAGCGTCATGGCGATCCACCCGACGAGCGTAAGCGCGAGCGCACGGATATGGCCGATGCGATCCTGCAGGTGGCCGAACAACAGCGCGCCCAGCGCGGCGGTGACATTCACGACGAAGATCAGTTCGATTGTCTCGCGCGTCGAGAACCCCATCGCCTGCTGGGCGTAGATGGCGGCCAGCGCGATCACCGTCTGGATGCCGGCCTGATAGAAGAGGATGCAGAGCATGAAACGCCGCATGTCGCGGAAATGGGTGGCATGTCGCAGGGTAGCCCGCACGCGCTGCCATGCGGACAATCCGGCTGCCGGTGTGGATGCTTTGGCGCGGTCGCGCAGGAACAGGAACGTCGGCGCCGCCGCGAGGGCGAACAGCCCGGCCGTGATCAGCAGGCAAATGGGGACGAAGTCCGCGGCCCCCTGGCCCTGCGCCTGCGCATGGTCGATCCAGGCAAGACAGGCCGCCAGGATCGCCAGACCGCCGAGATAGCCGAGTCCCCAGCCCCAGCCGGATACGCGGCCGAGGCTTTCCCGGCGCGCCAGTTCCGGCAGGAAGGCGGCGATCAGGTTCTCGCCGCTGCCGAAGCACAGGTTCGAGAGCACCAGGAACACCAGGGCCAGCGCAAGATCGCCCGGGCCGGCCAGTGCCAGCCCCGCCGTCCCGAGAACGCAACCGGCCGTTGCCAACAACAGCCAGCCCTTCTTGCCGTGCAGGTCGGCATGGGCGCCGATCAGCGGTGCGGTCAGCAGGATCAGCGCATACGAAATCGCCAGCGCGGCCGTCCAGGCGAAAGTCGCCCAAACAGCGCCGGCGGCGACGACGGCGACGAAGTAGGCATTGAAGATCGCCGTGATTACCACGGTCGTGTAGCCCGAGTTGGCGAAATCGAACATCGCCCAGGCCCAGAGTTCGCGCCAGGCGACGCCCGGGCGCAGGAGGGCGGATCGCGCGCCCCCCGCCGCCATGTTCAGATGCGCGTCGGACTGGCGGCAACGAGTTTCGCTGCCAGTTCCGCTGCCTTGAAGGGTTTGGAGAGGTAGTCGTCCATGCCGGCGGCGAGGCAGGCCGTACGGTCAGCTTCGAGGGCATTTGCCGTCATGGCGACGATGCGCAGGCGTGGCAGGTTCTGCTCGGTTTCCCGCCGGCGGATACGTTGCGTCGCCTCGACGCCGCCCATCACGGGCATCTGCATGTCCATCAGTACGACATCGAAGTGCGCACCGTCGAGGCGGTCGAGCGCTTCCTGGCCGTTGTTCGCGACGGTGACGCGATGGCCCCACTTGCCGAGCAGGTGGGTCGCCACCTTCTGGTTGATCGGGTTGTCCTCGACCAGCAGCACGTCCAGCGTCGCCGCCTGCTGGCGCAGTTCATGGCGCGTCAGCAGCGGGGGTAGCGCATCACCCGCCACTGCCTGCGTCGAACCGGCGCCGAGCAAGGTAGCCAGCGCCCGGCGCAATTCATTTTCAGCGACCGGCTTCGGAAAATAGGCGACTATTCCATTTTCCCTGCAACGCTGGGCATCGCCGCGCATCGCACCCGAGGTCAGCATGATCATGGGCAGGCGTGCCAGCGTCGGCTGCTCCCGGACCCAGCCGGCAAGCTCGAAGCCATCCCGGTCCGGCATCTGGGCATCCAGCAGGATCGCATCCGGTCGCGGCTGCGTCTCCAGCCAGGCTTGCGCATCGCCTGCCGAAGCGACCCGCGCGTGTTGCATGCCCATGCGCGACAGTTGCTTGCCCAGGATCTCGCTGTTGATTGCACTATCGTCCACCAGCAGGGCCATGCGCCCCTTGAGCTCGGCGGGTGCGGACTCGGGCAGTGGCTCCGTCCGGTCGATGCCGAACCGGGCCGTGAAGTGGAAATGGCTTCCCGCGCCCGGCGTGCTTTCGACCCACATGCGCCCGTCCATCAGCTCGACGAGGCGATTGGAGATGGCCAGCCCGAGGCCGGTGCCGCCGTACTTGCGCGTCGTCGAGGCATCTTCCTGCGTGAAGGCTTCGAACACCTGCTCCAGCTTGTCGGCCGGGATGCCGATGCCGCTGTCGCGCACATCGAACTGCAGGCTCACGTTCTGCGTATCGCCTGACTCGAGTCCTACCGTGACGACGACCTCGCCTCGCTCGGTGAACTTAATGGCATTACCGACCAGATTCACCAGCACCTGCCGCAAACGGCCCGGATCGCCGATTACGCGCGCCGGCACTTCGGCGCCGATGTCGTAGGCGACCTCCAGGCCCTTCTGATGGGCGCGCAGCGTCAGCGACTTGAGCGTTTCCGCCACGGTGACGCGCAGGTCGAAGGGAATCTGCTCGACCGTCAGCTTGCCGGCCTCGATCTTGGAAAAGTCGAGGATGTCGTTGATCAGGGTCAGCAGCGCATTCGCCGAGGAGCGGACGACCTCGAGGTATTCGCGCTGGTCGTTGTCCAGCCGGGTTTCCAGCGCCAGTTCCGTCATGCCGATGATGCCGTTCATCGGCGTGCGAATCTCGTGGCTCATGTTGGCGAGAAACTCGCTCTTCGCGCGGTTCGCCGCATCGGCGGCATTGCGCGCTTCGGTCAGCTGCTGCTCGACCTGCTTGCGGTTCGTGATGTCCGTGCGGATGGCGATGTATTCGTAGGGGCGTCCCTGGGCATCGAGCGAAGGTACGATCGTCGCCGCGACCCAGTACTCCTGGCCGTCCATGGCGCGATTGCAGATCTCGCCGTGCCAGACGCGCCCCGCAACGATCGTTTCCCACATCGACTTGAAGAACACTTGGTCGTGTCGACCCGACTTGAGGATGCGGTGATTCCGGCCCAGCAGTTCCTCGCGCGCGTAGCCGCTGACCCGGCAGAAGCGCTCGTTGGCATAGGTAATCCGGCCGCCCAGGTCGGTGATGCTGACGATGGCGTGCTCATCGAGGGCGAACTTGAGGTTGTCGAGCTGGGTCCGCTGTTCCTCGCGCTCATGCACGAGGTTCGCGACGATGCGTGACAGGGCAGCCAGGTCCTCACTGGCCTCGACCGCCGGATCATGCGCCGCGCCCAGCAACCCCTTGACCGCGTCGCGGAGGGACTCCACCGCCCGGTTGCGAATTTCCAGGTCGGCACGCAAGCGGGCATTCGAATCATTCAATTCCTGCGAACTCAGGTCCAGGCTGCGGGAACGCAGTTCGAGGTCCCGATCGGATTGTTCGTAGGTGCCGTCGATGCGCGCCACCAGATCCTCGAGATTGCCGAGCAACGCAGCCACTTTCCCGTCGAGACCCGGCAATACGGCAGCCTGCCGGGCCGCGGCAAACAAGGCGGCAAGGTCGTCCGTCTCCTGAACGGACAGTGCGCGGCGCAGTTGTCTCGCGAGCGTCTTGTGCATCACGCCTCGCGGATCACGGTGATGGTCATGGTCTGGTTGTGGAGATGACAGGCCAGGCCGGGCGCCGACGGGCAGATTTCGCCATAGGAGTAGAAGCCGGCCAGCGTGACGTGCTGGCCGAGAACGTCGCCCACCGCCTCGACCTCCTCGTCGACGCGATCGCCCATGACCAGCTTGCGGCCGACGCAACTCACCAGGACGGCCAGCGCCTCCCCCTCTTCACCCTCCCCATGACCCGCGGCCGAAAGCATGCCGAGCGCCGTGCCGGCCGCCGTTTCGGCACCCTCCACCAGCCGGTCGGTACTGGCATGCATCAGCTTCAGATAGCCTTGCGGATCGATGGCGCCCGCCAATGTCAGGCTGCCGGCGGCTTCATCCACGCCGAGGATGGTGCGGATCAGACCGGAGGCGTCCAGATCCTCGCCGAGCATGGCGAAGGGAAACAGCAGGCCCGACGCGGGCAGGTTGGCCGCGTGTTGCCCCAGATAGCGCTTGTAAATCTCCAGCGCCGGTTCGCCGTCCAGTTCGTACAGCACGTTGCCTGCGGCCCGCGTCACCTTGCGGGCAAGGCCGAATGTCTCCCAGCCACCGAAGGAGCCCTGTCCGATGCGCAGGTCTGCCCCGCCCAGTCCAATGGCCACCACGGCATCGTCAGCGCTGCCGTCCCGGCCGAGGGTGAAGGTGCGCCGGAACGCCCCGCCATCCCCCGCCAGCCCGCCGGTGATCGGCACGGCGCCGACCTGCCCCGCCAGCCCCGCCACGAGCGCACTGCCGTTGATGCCGACCCCGGGAGCGAACAGCAGCACGGCTTTCAGGTCAGCATGGGCCAACGCGGTACCGATGCGCTTTCCGGCACTCAGCGAATCCTCCATGCCCTGCAACCGGGTGCTCGTCGCCGTAATGCGAATCTTGTCCGTGCGCAGCGCCGTGACCACGCAGCTGCCTTCTTCCACGCCGGCATTGCTGACTTCGCCGGCGGTCGAACAACCGAGCAGCACCGCGGCGGGAAACTGCTGCCGCAAGCGCTCCACCAGAAGCTTATCGGCGAAATAACCGATCGCGCCGAACACCAGCACGAGGTTGGGCTCGATCGCGGCAAGTGACGCCAGCACGCCCTCCAGCGCGTCGGGCGACTTCACCACGCCTTGCCTGATCTTCATGAGTGCCGTGCCCCTGCCGGTCGATGCATTGGATTATCCGCAGAAATCAGGCAGCGCGCAGGAAGTCGTGGACCACGCCGACCTGCGCATCATCGAGAAACATCGGCGCATGACCGACGTCCGGAATCTCGACGCTGCGCGCCTTCGGTCCGCGCGCTTCCATCTGCGCAACCGACTCGCGCGACAGCAGGTCGGAACGCTCGCCGCGGATCACCAGCGTCGGACAGTGAATCGCATCGTAGAGCGGCCAGAGCTCGATATCCTTGCCGTCGCCCTGCGACGCGGCCGCCTGCGCGAAGGGCGTAGCGATGCCGGGATCGTAACGCAGCTGGTAACGGCCGGCCGGACCCGACTTGATGACATGCGCGGTCAGGTGCCGCCACTGGTCATCCGTCAGTTGGCCGAAGGGTGCCGCGATGAGGCGGATGTAGCCCTCCGCCTCCGCCGGCGAGGCGAAGTCCGGTGGCGTGGCGAGATACTCGCCGATGCGCGCCAGCGCGCCGGCCGCGATCACCGGGCCGACGTCGTTGAGAATCAGGCGGCGGATCGGGGACTGCGGCTGGGCCGCAAGCGCCATGCCGATCATCCCGCCCATCGAGGTGCCGAGCCAGTCTATCGACTCGACATCCAACCGCGCCAGCAACGCCACCATGTCCTGCGCGTATTGAGGGATCGCGTAGTGCTGCGGATCGCGCAACCAGTCGCTCATGCCACGCCCGACCACGTCCGGACAGACCACGCGGTACTCGCCGGCCAGCGACTGGGCGAGAAAATCGAAGTCGCGCCCGCAGCGCGTCAGACCATGCACGCAGACCAGCACGCGCGGGTTCGCGGGGTCGCCCCACTCGACATAGGCCATGCTGTGGAAGCCGGCCGGGCTCAGGCAGCGAACGTATCGTTGGCGCATTGCGGTCACTCCGGGGTTTCGAAAGTCGTATTTTGCCAGTAGCGGCGCCGTTCCTCGCGCACATGTTCCGCCCTGTACCCGTTTTCATCCCGCACGATGCGCACCGCGCCGTGCGTATCGGTGCGGTGGATGCGGGCGGGTGCGAAGCGCGCCAGCACGTCGGGATGCGGATGGCCGAAGCGGTTGCGGTAGCCCACCGGGAAGATCACCTCGCTTGCACCGACCGCCGCGACGAAGGCCGGCGATGCCGTCTTTTTCCCGCCATGATGGGGCGCGACGAGAACATCAGACCGAATCTCCGCGCCATGGCGTGCCAGCAATTCGGCTTCCGCCTTGCCTTCGAGATCGCCGGGGATCAGTACGTTGCCGTAGGCGGTTTCGATCCTCAACACGCAGCTCAGCGCGTTGCTCGGTCGCGGGACTTCATAATCCGTCGCCAACGGATGCAGGATGCGGAAACGCACCCCATCCCATTCCCACGCCTCGCCATCGACACAAGGCCGTCCCGCCAGCGCTGACTTTTGTTCGGTCACGGGCACGGCAGCGATGAGGGACGCGACGCCGCCGGCATGATCCTTATCCGCGTGGCTGACGATCAGCGTGTCGAGCCGCTGCACACCGGCCGCACGCAGATAGGGCACGAGGATGCGGCTGCCGGCATCGGTTTGCGCATTGAACGCCGGTCCGGCATCGAACATCAGGTCGTGCGTCGCCGTCTGCACATGCACGGCCTGCCCCTGCCCCACATCGAGCACGGTCAATGCGAGCGTGCCCGGCAACGGTCGTGCCGGCGGGATCAGGAACAGCGGCAGGAACAGGAAAGCGCCTGCCCACCGTCCCGGAAAACCGCGTGGCAGCAGCAGCCAGGCGGTACCCAGCAGGGCCAGCGGCACCGCCCACGACGGCGGCGCGTGCTGCTGCCAGAGCGCGCCGGGCCATGCCGCCAGCCAGCGCAAGAACTCCATCAGCGGCACGAGCAGCGCATGCGCCAGATCGAGGGCCCACGCAAACCCCGGCAGGCTGCCGAGCAGGGCCAGCGGCGTGACGAACAGGCTGACCAGCGGAATCGCCAGCATATTGGCGAACGGCGAGACCAGCGAGAACTGCTGGAACAGCGCGAGCAGCAACGGGATCATTCCCAGCGTGATGGCCCATTGCGCACGCAGCCAGTCGGCCAGCCAATGCCGCTGGCCGAGCCGTCCCTGGGCGACATAGAACAACAGCGCCACGGCGCCGAACGAGAGCCAGAAGCCCGCCGCCAGCACGGCCCACGGATCGAGCAGCAGCACCAGCAGCAGCGCCGCGCCCAACACGGTGGCGGTGGCAACTTGGCGTCCCGACAGCAAGGCGACCACCACCACGCCGAGCATGTACAGCGTACGCTGTGCCGGCACGCCAAAACCGGCCAGCAGCGCATAGGCGAACGCACCGGCGAAACCCGCGACGGCAGAGGCTTTCTGGCTGGGCAAGATCAGCGGCAGGCGTGGATGGCGACGCCACAGGGCAAAGGCCAGCCACGCCATCATCCCGCCGATCATCGTCACGTGCAGCCCCGAGATCGACATCAGATGGGTGATGCCCGTCGCGGCGAAGAGTCGCCACAGTTCGGGGACGATGGCCTGCTGGTCGCCGACTGCCAGCGCGGCCAGCACGCCGGCGTAGGGCTTGCCGGGCAGAGCGCGTTCGATGCGGCTGCGCGTGGCCTCGCGCAGGCGGCCGATGGAAAAACCGCTCGCGTCCTGCCGTCCTGTCAGGGCTGACTTTCGCACGTAGCCGGTCGCGCGGATGCCGCGCTCGAACAGCCAGCCCTCATAGTCGAAGCCGTGCGGATTCAGGTTGCCCTGTGGCCGCTTGAGGCGCACCACGAAGCGCCAGCGCTCGCCGGCATGGGGCAACGGCAGCATACCGGCGGGCGTGGCGTCCTCGTCGCCCTCCTCCTCGATTTCCGGTTCAACCGCGCGATACCAGCTCAGGGCGATGCGTGACGGCACCGGCGCACTCGATGCATCCGGCTCGAACACGAAACGCACACCGCGCACCGGGTCACCCAAGCGTTGCGGCAGTTCGGCGACGACACCGGTCACCTCGATGTCGCGGCCTTCCCAGGCAGCCGGCAGCGCATCATGCAATCGCCAATGCGCAAAGCCCCCCGCCCAGACGAAGCCGAGCAGCGCTGCCCCGATCAGGGCGAGAGCACGCCAACGCACGAACGACAGGGCGATCCCCAATCCTGCCAGAACGGCCAGCACAGTCAGCTCCGGCAGGACGGCACGCTGCTGCAACAGCCAGACCCCCAGCGCAAAACCAAGCACGCGCCACGGCATGATTACAATGACTCCATGCGCAAGTTCCTACGCCGCTACACGCCCGACCATGCCGCGGTCCACAACAACCGCTGGCTGGCACCGTTTCGCAATACGCTGCTGCACCCGCGCCTGTGGCACCTCAACCGCCACTCTGCCGCCGGGGCCGTGGCGGTGGGACTGTTCTGCGGGCTGATTCCCGGCCCGTTCCAGATGTTCGGCGCGGCGATCTGCGCCGTCGTCTTCCGCATCAACCTGCCGCTTGCGCTGGTCACCACGCTCTACACCAATCCCTTCACCATCGTGCCGCTGTACCTTGTCGCCTTCGCGCTCGGCCAGGGGACGCTCATGCTGTTCGGTCACACGCGCCGCGCCTTCATCGCACCACCGGATTACGGCGACCCCGGCAGCGAAACCCTGTTCGGCTGGAGCGCCGCGCTCGTCGACTGGATGGTACAGCTCGGCGCGCCGCTGGCGCTCGGGCTCATCCTGCTGGCCAGCCTGCTGGCCGTCATCGGTTATTTCGGCGTGCGTCTCGCCTGGCGTATCTGGCTGGTGCGTGCCTGGCGCCACCGCAAGCTAGGCCGGCGCAAGCACCCCGTCGCGTAGCGACAACTGGCGCTGGCACGCGCCAGCCAGCGCTAGGTCGTGCGTGACAATGACGAGGCTGGTGCCATGCGCGGCGTTGAGGCGCAGCATCAGCGCGAAGACTTCATCGGCCGTGTGGCGGTCGAGGTTGCCGGTCGGTTCGTCGGCGAGGATGCAGGCGGGCTGTGTCACCAGGGCCCGCGCCAAGGCGGCACGCTGCCGTTCGCCACCGGAGAGTTCGCCCGGCCGATGCTTGAGCCGCGCGCCCAGCCCGACTTCAGTGAGGATCGCCGCCGCCTGACGTTCCGCAGCCGCCTTGTCCATGCGGCGGATCAGCAGCGGCATGGCGACGTTTTCCAGCGCGGTGAATTCCGGCAGCAGGTGGTGGAATTGATAGACAAAGCCAAGCGCTTCGTTGCGCAGCCGGCCGCGTTCCCCTTCCGATACCTTGGAGAGATCCTTGCCGAGCAGATGCACGGTGCCGGATGTCGGTGTGTCGAGCCCGCCCAGCAGATGCAGCAGTGTGCTCTTGCCCGAACCGCTCGCCCCGACGATGGCTGCCGTCTCGCCGGCGCTGACTTTCAGGTTAACGCCCGTGAGCACCGGCACCTCTACCTCGCCCTGGCGAAATATCTTGGAAAGACCCGCGCACTGCAGCACGACGTCACTCATACCCTCATTCATACCTGAGTGCCTCCGCCGGATTCACGCGCGCCGCGCGCCAGCTCGGGTAAAGCGTCGCCAGCACCGTCAGCACGAACGAGGTCGACGCGATGATCCAGACATCTGACCAGTGCAGGTCGGACGGCAGGTCGGAGATGTAATAGACGTCCTTGGCAAGGAACTGGATGCCGAAGATGCGTTCGAGGAAGGGCACGACCGTTTCCACATTCAGCGCCAGCGCCACGCCGCCGGCGATGCCCAAGGCCAGGCCGATCACGCCGATCAGCGTGCCCTGGATGACGAAGATGCGCAGGATGCTGCCCGGGCTGGCGCCCAGTGTGCGCAGGATGGCGATGTCGGCACGCTTGTCCTGCACCGTCATCACCAGTGTCGAGACGATGTTGAAAGCGGCCACCGCGACGATCAGCAGCAGGATCAGGAACATCATGTTCTTCTCGATCGCCACGGCGCGGAAGAAGTTGGCATGGCTGCGCGTCCAGTCGGACACCCGCAGGTCGGACCCCAGGTTCGCGGCCAATTCGCGCACCACCTGCGGCGCGGCGAACAGGTCGTCGAGCTTGAGGCGCACGCCGGAGACATTCGCATCCATCTGGTAGAGCCGCTGCGCATCTTCCATGCGCACCAGCGCGAGGCCGCTGTCGTACTCGAACATGCCGACCTCGAAGATGCCCACCACGGTGAATTGCTTCATGCGCGGCAGCACTGCCGCCGGCGTCACCATGCCCTGCGGGGCGATCAGCGTCACCTTGTCGCCCTCGAAGGCGCGCAGCGCATAGGCCAGCTCCGCGCCCAGCACGATGCCGAACTCGCCGGGCTGCAGGCGCTCGAGCTTGCCGACCTTCATGTGGCGCGCGAAGTCGGCGACCTTTTCTTCCTCGCCCGGCAGGATGCCACGCACCAGCACCCCCTTGACCTGCCCGGCCAGCGAGAGCATGCCCTGCTGCTGCACGTACGGCGCCGCCGCGACGACGCGGGGATGCTTGCTCACGTTGGCGACGGCCGCCTCCCAGTTGTCAAGTTCGCCCTCGGCGCCGGATATCTGCGCGTGCGAAGCCACGCCGAGGATGCGCGTGCGCAGTTCCTTCTGGAAGCCGTTCATCACCGACAGCACGACGATCAGCGCCGCCACGCCGAGCGCCAGGCCCAGCATGGAAATCAGCGAGATGAAGGAGATGAAGCGGTTGCCGCCGCCCGGCTTGCGCGCCGCCGTGTAGCGCAGTCCGATGAGGGTTTCGAATGCCATTGGGACGGCATGTTAACATTGTTTATGCACCTCACTTTGCTGGTTCCCGGCCTGCTGCTGCCGCTCGAAATCCTTGAAAACACCGTCCATGACCTGCGCGCGCCAGCGCTGTCGTCGATCCTTGGCAGTGGCGTGCGGCAGCCCCTCCCCGCCGACTGGCTGGCGGACGCGTTTGGCCTCGACCATCTCCCGGCTGCTGCCCTGCGCAAAGTCAGTCCTGGCGGGACGGCACCAGGCGAATGGCTCTGCCTCGACCCCGTGCGCTGGCAGGTCAGCCACGAAGGCGTAACGCTCGATGACCCGGCCAGGCTTGAACTGACCGCAGCGGAAGCTGCTGCGCTGATCGAGGCCGTGGCTCCCCTCTTCGCCGACTGGGGTGAATTCTCGACTTCGGCCCCCGGCCGCTGGGAACTGCAGTTAAAGCGTCCGCTCGCACTGGAGATCCTGCCCTTGCCGACATCAATCCAGCAGGCCATCGACCCGCGCCTGCCCGGTGGCACGGATGGCCCGGCCTGGCGCTTGCTGTTGGCCGAGGCGCAGACGGTGCTGCACGCCCATCCGGTCAATCGCCAGCGCGAAATGGCAGGCAAGCCGACGGTGAACAGCCTCTGGCCGTGGGGCGCGGGCATGCTGCCGCAGAAAATCAAACCCGGCTTCGAGATGGCCTGGAGCGACGATCCGGTGATCGCCGGACTGTGCGCGCATGCCGGCCTGCCCAGTCGACTTCCGCCCGCACGCTATGCGCCCGCCACGGGACGCGTGCTGGCCATGCTCGAGTCGCTCGCCGTGCCGGCGCGGACCTTTGACGCCCTGGCGTGGCGCGATGCGCTACAAACCCTCGAGCGCGACTGGCTGATGCCCGCGCTGACGGCGTTGAAGCGCGGCGAATGCCGATCCTTGCACGTGATCGGCACTCGCCTCCGCACGACGCCGGACACGGTAGCCTACGACATCAAGCGCAGCGACCTGCTGCGCTTCTGGCGCAAACCCCGTCCGCTGACGGAGCTGAAGTGACACGCATCGTCGAGCGACCCGTGCCGCAGCGCGCGCGGCTGATGCTCGAACAGTCCGGCGTCCATCCGCTGCTGGCACGACTTTATGCCGCACGCGGCATCGCGACTGCGGACGAACTCGACACGCAGCTCAAGACCTTGTTGCCGCCCGAAGGGTTGAAGGGCATCGATACCGCCGCAGCGCTACTGGCCGACGCCGTGGTGGCGGGCAAGAGGATCCTCATCGTCGCCGACTACGACTGCGACGGCGCGACGGCGTGCGCGGTCGGCCTGCGCGCCCTGCGGATGTTCGGCGCCACGGTGGATTACCTGGTGCCGAACCGCTTCGAAACCGGCTACGGCCTTTCCCCCGAAGTAGCTCGGCTTGCGCAGGCGAAACAGCCAGACATGCTCGTCACGGTCGACAATGGCATTGCCAGCGTGACCGGCGTGGCGGAAGCGAAACGGCTGGGCATGACGGTGATCGTCACCGACCACCACCTGCCCGGCGACGAACTGCCCGCCGCCGACGCCATCGTCAATCCAAACCAGCCCGGTTGCCGCTTCGCCAGCAAGGGCATCGCCGGCGTGGGCGTGATGTTCTATGTAATGCTTGCCCTGCGTGCCGAGCTGCGCCAGCGCGGCTGGTTCAAGGCCACGGAACCCAACCTTGCCGAGCTGCTCGACCTCGTCGCCCTCGGCACGGTGGCCGACGTGGTGCCGCTCGACCGCAACAACCGCATCCTCGTCGCCCAGGGTCTGGCGCGCATTCGCCAGCGGCGCATGGCGCCGGGCATCGCCGCACTGCTGCAGGTGGCGGGCCGTGACCCGACGCGCGCCAGCACCTTCGACCTCGGTTTCGCCGTCGGGCCGCGCCTCAACGCGGCGGGCCGGCTAGCCGACATGAGCCTCGGCATCGAGTGCCTCGCTACCGACGACATGGGGCGCGCGCTCAACATCGCGCAGGCGCTCGACGCGATCAACCACGAGCGCCGCGCCATCGAGGCCGACATGCGCGAAGCGGCGGCGATTCAGCTCGAAGGCATCGACGCCACCGAGCGTGCCAGCCTGACCTTGTTCGACCCCGCCTGGCATCAGGGCGTCATCGGCATTCTCGCCGGGCGCGTCAAGGAAAAACTGCACCGGCCCACCTTTGTCTTCGCGCGGGGCGATAGCGGCGAACTGAAAGGCTCGGGGCGCTCGATCCCCGGCCTGCACCTGCGCGACGCGCTCGACCTCGTCGCCAAGCAGCAGCCCGACCTGCTGCTGCGCTTCGGTGGTCATGCCGCCGCAGCCGGCCTGACATTGATGGAAGAAAACCTTGCCATCTTCGAAACGGTATTCGAGCAAGTCGCCCGCGCCTTGCTGGCGCCCGCCGCGCTGACCCGCACACTGGAGACCGACGGCCCGCTCGAGGCCGGCTATTACGGCTTGACCTCGGCGCGCCTGCTGCAGGACGCCGTGTGGGGGCAGGCCTTTCCGGCACCGTTGTTCGCCGACGAATTCGAGGTCGTCCAGCAGCGCCTGCTCAAGGACAAGCACCTCAAGCTGACCCTGAAAAAGGGCCGCGTCCGCTTCGACGCGATCCGCTTCGGTCATGCCGAAGGTGCCCCCGAACGCATCCGCGCCGCCTTCCGCCTCGACATCAACGAATGGCAGGGCGAAGCGAACGTGCAACTGGTGCTGGAACACTTCGAGACTGCTTGACGTTATGATGATCACATTGGATTGACGGAGGACAAGGATGCGTCTCGACCACCAGGACGAAAGCAGCAACATCGAGGATCGGCGCGGCATGCGCATGCCGGGCCGCGCCGGCGGGATCGGCATCGGCACGATCGTGCTGGCACTGGTCGCGAGCTATTTTTTCGGTATCGATCCGGGCACCGTCATCAACGTCGCCTCGCAGTTCCAGGGCGCGCCCGCGCCGCAAAGCGGCCCTGCCGGACGGCCACCGGCCGACGACGAGATCGCCCGCTTCGTCGGCAAGGTGCTTGGCTCGACCGAGCAGGTCTGGCACCAGCAGTTCAACGCTGCCGGACGCCAGTATCAGGAGCCGCGCCTGGTGCTCTACAGCGGCGCCACGCAATCGGCCTGCGGCATGGGCCAGTCCGCGATGGGGCCGTTCTACTGCCCGGCCGACAGCAAGGTCTATCTCGACCTCGATTTCTTCAAGGACCTCAAGACCCGCTTCGGCGCGCCGGGTGATTTCGCCCAGGCCTACGTCATCGCCCACGAAATCGGCCACCACGTGCAGCACCTCCTCGGCATCTCGGAGAAGGTGCATCAGGCGCAGCAATCCGCTGGCAACGAGGCCGCCGCGAACGCCTTGATGGTCAAGCTGGAGTTGCAGGCCGACTGCCTCTCGGGCGTCTGGGCCGCGCGTGCCGACGCCCAGCGGCCGATCCTCGAGCCCGGCGATGTCGAGGAAGCGCTGACGGCCGCTACCGCCATTGGTGACGACCGCCTGCAGATGAAATCACGCGGCCACGTGGTGCCGGATGCCTTTACGCACGGCACGTCGGCGCAGCGCGTGCGCTGGTTCAAACGCGGCCTGGAAAGCGGCGACATGAACCAGTGCAACACCTTCAAGGTCGCACAGCTTTGACAACGCCGGCCATGTAAGATGGTGCCATCGAACCACGGAGAGAGATCATGGGCATTGAAGGCCTGTCAAAAGAACAACGCATCCTGCGCGTGCTGCGCAAGGTGCTCGGCAACATCGTCAAGGACACCACGCCACGTCAAGGCGAACAACATCCGCTGACCGAAAGCACGATCCACGACATTCGCGACCTCTTCGGCCTGATCGCCGAACGCGAGAAGGAACTTGCCGAGGAAGCCGGCTTCAACGCCAAGGAACGCCCCCACTTCAGCGACGAACCGAAGTCGGCACACGTCCTCAAGCTGCACAAGACGCCGAAGAAACTCAATTAAGCTCAATTCGACTTAACGAGCGAAAGTCAGCCCCGGCAGGACGGCACGCCCTTCAAGCCAACCCGTTCGCGCGCACCAGGCATCGCTTGTAGCGCTCCGCCACGCGCGTGGCGAACCATTCGGTGGTCAGCTTGCGGATGATCTTCGGACTGCTCAGGGCAATGCGCGGCATGGCCTGGCGCGGCAGGGACTTGCCCACCTTGCGCTCGGCCAGTGCGAAGACCCGCGCGTAAAGCCGCGTGCCCCCGAAGTCGGCCGTCTTCTCCTGCAACAGGTCGCGCCGGATTTCCCGGACGCTCATGTCCAGCGCTGTGTTCAACGAGCCCAGCGTCGTTTCCACTTGGCTCGGCTGGTCGCTGGCTTCGTCATCGTCGTAGCGCAGCAGGTCGCCGTCCAGCGCCAGAGATTTTCCTGTCAAGCGATTCAGGGCAGCCTGAAAAGCCGCGTTGCGGCTGGCATAGCGACCGGCATTGAAATCGGCGAAGCGATACACCACGTCGTCGTAGGGCGCCGGGTAGTCGAGCAGGATCGCACTGCCGAAATACAGACCGCCCCGGCGCGTGAAGACTTCGTCACGCAACCGCTTCGTGACCGGATAAGGATAGGCCTTGTCCTGCGCGTGCCGCTCGGCGAATTCGATGCTGACCTGCATCGGTCCGGCCGTGCGCACGGGATTGTGGTCGGCCAGCAGTTTCCTGCCGAAAGGCAGCTCGCCAATCATGTCCTCGAACAGCGCGTTGAGCTGTTTCTCGGTTTTCAGGGCGGCGATGCGCTCGTCGTAGCTGCGGCCATCGGGCGAAGACTTCTTCAGGGCTGCCGACACGATCAACTGCGGGATGGCGTATTTTTCGGCACGGCGGTCGATCTCCTTGCGCACGATTGCGGGCAGGTTCGGCACAGCCGGGTCGGCCTGATAAGTCGATTCCTGTTCGACGATGGCCAGCGTGGCGCAGTAGGTTTCCGAAGCGTGAGGTATGTTCAGATGGCTGTAGGCCTGTTGCAGATCCGCCGCCCAGCCGGGCTTGTCGCGCACGCTGTCGGGCAGCAGGCGGACAATGCGTGTGCGGATTTCAGGGGCATCCAGCCCAGCCGGCCAAGGCTTGCCCACTGAGCCATCCGGGCGACGCGACAGGTCGGCGGGCAGTTGCGGACCGAAGTCCGTCGTGGCGCAACTGCCCAGCATTACAGCCGCGCTCACCAGCACGGCAAAGCGATGCAATGCCTGCCTCATCAACCCTTCACGGGCTTGACACGAGAAGCAGCCAATTTGGCGCGCGTGCGGGCTTCCTCGGTCGTGTCCGCATTGGCCACCGCGACACCCATGCGCCGCTTGACGAAACTTTCCGGTTTGCCGAACAGGCGCAGGTCGGACTCGGGAACGGCCAGTGCTTCTGCGATGCCTTCGAAGGCAATGCCCTGCTCCGCCAGGCCGCCGTAGATGACCGCCGAAGCGGCCGGCCGACGCAATGAGGTATCGACCGGCAACCCGAGAATCGCCCGCGCATGGAGTTCGAATTCGGACAAGTGCTGTGAAGCCAGCGTCACCAATCCGGTATCGTGGGGGCGCGGGCTGACTTCGGAGAACCAGACCTCGTCGCCCTTGACGAACAATTCAACGCCGAAGATGCCGCGTCCGCCCAGCGCGCCGGTCACTTTTTCAGCGACCTCGCGGGAACGCTGCAGCGCCCGCGGCGACATCGCCTGCGGCTGCCAGGATTCGACGTAGTCGCCGGCAACCTGCACATGGCCGATCGGCTCGCAGAAGAAGGTCTCGACCTGTCCGGAAGCGCCGATGGCACGCACCGTGAGCTGCGTGATCTCATACTCGAAGTCGACGAAGGCCTCGACGATCACGCGCGCTTCCTTGACGCGACCCGATTCGAGCGCGTAGTTCCACGCCTTTTCCACGTCCGCCGGTTTGCGCAGCACCGATTGCCCCTTGCCGGACGACGACATCACCGGTTTGACCACGCAGGGATAGTCGATGCCGGCATCGATGGCCGCCTGCAACTCCGACAGAGAATTGGCGAAGGCATAGCGTGAGGTCGGGATACCCAGCTCCTCGGCGGCCAGCCGACGGATACCCTCGCGGTTCATTGTCAGCTGCGCGGCGCGCGCCGTGGGAATCACTTCCGCGATGCCTTCGCGTTCGATGTCGGCCAGCACGGCTGTCGCGATCGCCTCGATTTCCGGCACGACCAGATGCGGCCGTTCGGCCTCGATCACCGCGCGCAGGGCGGCGGCATCGGTCATCGTGATGACGTGCGAACGGTGCGCAACCTGCATGCCGGGTGCGTTTGGATAACGGTCGACGGCGATCACCTCGACACCGAGGCGTTGCAAGGCGATGATGACCTCCTTGCCGAGTTCGCCGGCGCCGAGGAGCATGACCCGGGTCGCGGCAGGGCTGAGCGGCGTACCGATGCGGGAGAGATGGGGAGCGGTCATGATTTCCGGAAGCGAGAAAGGACGGGGCCGTCATGGTAACGCCAATGGCGGCGCATCGGCGATGCTTCGGCCATAATAGGTTATGCACTGGTTCGAGATCATCAGCATCGCCCTGCTGGCCGCCCTCGCCTGGCTCTGGTTCGACAGCGTCAAGGTGCGGGAA
The DNA here is from genome assembly GCA_964617225.1 of uncultured Methyloversatilis sp. Lineage (GTDB taxonomy): Bacteria > Pseudomonadota > Gammaproteobacteria > Burkholderiales > Rhodocyclaceae > Sulfuricystis. The sequence continues at coordinate 1,733 of CAZTWA010000028.1, read as the reverse complement.
ATTGCCGTCCGCGCCGCGAAGCAAGCCTGCCAAGCCGAGGGCTTCCAGTTTTTGGACGACACGGTGTCGATCGCCCGCCTGAAACCCGCACGTGACGAAGATGGCCAACTATTGCTGCAGCGGACCTACAGCTTCGAATACAGCGATACCGGCGACAACCGGCGGCCGGGCAGCGTGGTCATGCTCGGCCAGCGGCTGCTGATGCTGAATGTTGGGTTGCGCCTCGTAAGCGATGCTGACCGTCCTCTATCGTGACGACCGGCTGGTCGCCATCGACAAGCCGAGCGGCTGGCTGGTTCATCGCAGCAACCTCGACCGCCATGAGACCCGTATCCTCGTCCAGGCCCTGCGCGACCAGTTGGGCCGGCATGTCCATCCTGTCCATCGGCTCGACAAGGGCACCTCGGGCGTCCTCCTGTTCGCCTTGGATTCCGACACCGCGCGGGTGCTCGGCCAGCAATTCGAGCACAACGAAGTCCGCAAGCGCTACCTCGCCGTCGTGCGCGGGTGGCCTGCGGAACACGGCGTCATCGACCATCCGCTCAAGCCCGAGCGGGACGAATATGGCGATGCCCCGCGGGGCGAGGCACAAGCCGCCCTGACCGAGTATTGCCGTCTCGCCAGCGCTGACTTTCCTGTCGCTGTAGATCGCTACCCGACGGCGCGCTACGCCCTCATGGCGCTGGAACCGCACACCGGTCGGCGCCACCAGTTGCGGCGCCACATGAAGCACATCGCCCACCCGATCATCGGCGACGCCACGCACGGCAAGGGTGTCCACAACCGGTTTTTTCAGACGCAGTTCGGCTGCCACCGGCTGCTGCTGGCCTGCACCGATATCCATTTTCGGCATCCGGAAACCGGACAATCACTGCACCTGAAGGCCCCCGTGGGCGATCAGTTCGCGAGTGTCATCACCCAACTTGGCTGGGCACAGGGGCTTCGAGAAAAGTTGGGGTCGCCCTAACCGAGCGAATCGAGGAAGCGTGCGCGCGCGGCTTCCAGTTGCGGCCGGCGATCTTCCGGCACGATATCCCGACAGGACGACCAGAACCGTTCGAAGGCATCGATGACCTGAGTCCGTTTGACGCTCCCCGCTTTCAGCGCGGCGCCATCAGCGACCATCGAGCCGAGCGGTTGAAGGACGGCATACTTTGGGATCAGGCGGCGCCCCTGCTTGCCGGTCGCGAACATCGGGCCGCTCTTCACGTACTCCTCGCCTTCGTAAATGAACCGTGCGCCCTCGGGAAGCTGATGAATCTTCATGGCGGCGCTGCTAGCGTCCCGCAGTGGTCGCGGCCTTGCAGCCGGAATACACAATCGTCGGGCCATCGTTCAGCGATGCTTCGGCACCGTTGATGCGCAATACGGCGATGCCATTCGTGTATTGGCTCCCCGCATCGGACTTGACCTGGTCAAGCCGCACCTGACGGTCGGGAAGAATGACCCAGGCCGACTTGCCTGCGTCCAAATAACGGACGTGGAAGGTTTTGCTTCCTTCGCAACGGAATTCGGTGGCATTTTCATGACCGCGCGTCACTTGAGCTGACTTGCTGTCGCCGAAGGGCCACACATTGACGCTGCTGCATCCTGTCGCGAACAGCATCGTGAAAAACATGATCATCGTTGTCCGGAAGTCGAGTTTCATGGCATTACTCCTGAAAGGCAAGCTTAACGATCATGATTTTCCTACGCCCGGAATGAAAAAGGGCCGTGGTTTTTCAAGCATTGCC
>CAZTWA010000027.1:0-21177 GCA_964617225.1 uncultured Methyloversatilis sp. | reverse complement strand
GAAACTCGCCTCAAGATAAGATATCCCGGGGACTCGATCCCCCTGAAGGGTCGTCGAAGACCACGACGTTGATAGGTCGGGTGTGGAAGCGCAGTAATGCGTTAAGCTAACCGATACTAATTGCCCGTGCGGCTTGACCCTATAACCTTGAGCTACGGCTCCAGGCACACCGCGCAACAATCACTACCCCCTTACTTCTTCCGATCCCGTGGCGTTGAACCCCGTTCAACCCACTCCAGTTTCAGTCTGGTGTCCATAGCGTCTTGGAACCACCCCTTCCCATCCCGAACAGGACCGTGAAACGAGACCGCGCCAATGATAGTGGGCAGCTCGCCCGCGAAAGTAGGTCAACACCAGACTCCCCCATACCAAAAAACGCCCCATGACCAAACATCATGGGGCGTTTTGCATTGGGGCGCCGGCTTGTGTAACAACTCCGGTAGAATTCGCGCCCATGAAAACAACCTTCCTCGAATTCGAGCAGCCGATCGCCGAGCTCGAAGCCAAGATCGACAAGCTCCGCTTCGTTCAGGACGATTCCGCGGTCGACATCTCCGACGAAATTGGCCGTCTGGAAAGCAAGAGTGCGGCACTGGTCAAGGATGTCTATGCCAAGCTGACCCCTTGGCAGATCGCGCAGGTCGCCCGCCACCCACAGCGGCCGTATTCTCTCGATTACATCGAACTGATGTTTACCGATTATGTTGAATTGCATGGCGACCGGGCCTTTGCCGACGACCATGCGATTGTCGGTGGCATGGCGCGCTTCAACGGCCAGTCCTGCATGGTGATCGGCCACCAGAAAGGCCGCGATACCAAGGAAAAGATTCAGCGCAACTTCGGCATGCCGCGCCCCGAGGGCTATCGCAAGGCCTTGCGCCTCATGCGCCTTGCGGAAAAGTTCGGCATGCCGGTGTTCACCTTTGTCGATACGCCGGGTGCCTACCCCGGTATCGGTGCGGAGGAACGCGGTCAATCCGAGGCGATCGGACGTAATCTGTATGAAATGGCCGAACTCAAGGTTCCGCTGATCTGCACCATCATCGGCGAGGGTGGGTCGGGTGGTGCTTTGGCGATCGCGGCGGGTGATTCGGTGTTGATGATGCAGTACTCCACCTATTCGGTCATCTCGCCCGAAGGCTGTGCTTCGATTCTCTGGAAAAGCGCTGAACGTGCCGCGGATGCGGCCGAAACCCTCGGCATCACCGCCGCGCGTTTGAAAACCCTCGGTCTGGTCGATCGCGTCGTCAGCGAACCCCTTGGCGGAGCGCATCGTGATCCGCGTGTTGCCGCCCAGTCGCTGAAAAAGGCATTGCAGGACACCTTGCGGCAGCTTCAGAACCTGTCGGTCGATGAACTTGTCGAGCGTCGTTACGAGCGCTTGATGAGTTATGGCAAGTACAAGGAACTCGCTGCATAGCGACGCGCGCTCCCTCGCCGTGACAACGGCGCTGGCAGACGCCTTGCAGCGCCACGTACAGCCTGGGGAACGTCTTCTGGTCGGCCTGTCGGGCGGAATCGATTCCGTCGTCCTCTTGCACGCGCTCGCTACTACAAATGCAACAAATCTGAATGCCCTGCATGTGCATCACGGACTCAGCAGGAATGCCGACCACTGGGCGTCCTTTTGCGCGCAGACGGCGCAGCAGCTTGGGGTCCCTTTCAGTCTCGCCCATGTCACTGTCGAGCGTGGTACGCCTGACGGACTGGAGGCGGCCGCGCGTCGCATGCGGCATGCGGTTTTTGCAGCGGCGACGGCCGATTGGATCGTGCTGGCGCATCATCGCGATGATCAGGCCGAGACGCTGTTGTTCAACCTGTTGCGAGGCACCGGCCTTGCCGGTGCCGCTGCAATGCGCGAGCGCAATGGACGACTGTTGCGTCCCCTGCTGTCCGTAGGTCGAGCCGAGATCGAAAGCTACGCGCGACAACATGGCCTTGAATGGATCGAGGACGAAAGCAATCAGGACACGCGCCATACCCGCAATTTCCTGCGCCATCGGATACTGGCGCCATTGACGCAGCGCTTCCCGGCAGCGCAGGCCAATCTTGCGGCCGCAGCATCACGCTTTGCCGAGGCGCTCGACCTGCTTGACGGTTTGGCTCGGACCGATTTGGGCGCGCAGGACGAATTTCCGCTGGCTATCGAACTCCTGCAGCGGCTCGACGAAGCGCGAGCACGTAATGTCCTGCGTTATCTGCTGGCGCGGCACGAAGTGTCCATCCCCAGCGAGGCGCGGTTGCGTGAAGCCTTGCGGCAGATGCTGACGGCGGCTGCCGACCGCCATCCTGCACTGGTGCTGGGCAGGCACCGTCTGCTGCGCCGTCGCGGGAAAATCTACCTCGAGCCGTTCGACCCCAGTAACGACAACCGCTGAGCCAGTTCTACCGCGGAACGGACGCCCATCTTTTCGAAAATGTGGGCGCGATGCACCTCGACGGTCCGCATGGCGATCTGCAATTCGTCGGCAATCACCTTGTTGAGTTTGCCCGCCAGGATGCAGGCCATCACTTCGCGTTCGCGTTCCGTGAGCGTACCCAGTTGGGCCTCGATCTGCGCGCGCTCGCCGTCCTGCCAGCGCTGACTTTCCTCGTGTTTGAGGGCCTCGATCACCCGATCGGCGAGTTCGTTGTCGTTGAAGGGCTTCTCGATGAAGTCGAAGGCGCCGCGCTTGAGCGACTTTACCGCCAGCGGGACGTCACCGTGGCCGGTCAGGAAGATGACGGGCAGCGTGCAACCGAGTGCCAGCAGGTGGTCATGCAACTCGATGCCGGTCATGCCGACCATGCGAATGTCGAGGATCAGGCAACCCTGCATGTCCGGGCGGTAATCGACGAGAAAGGCCTCGGCGGACGCCCAGGCCTTGGAGCGGACGCCGCGCGTGCGCAGCAACCATGCCAGCGCATCGCGGATCGCGGCATCGTCATCCACCAGATAAGCCAGGCCAGTCGTCATGGCGGGGTCAGGGGCAGGGCAATGTGGAAGAGGGTACCACCGGCCGGATTGTTTTCGAACCAGAGCCGGCCGTGATGGGCTTCGACCACCGAGCGGCAGATGTTGAGACCGACACCCAGGCCCTCGATCTTGGTCGTGTAGAACGGCTCGAACAGTTGTGCCGCATCTTCCGGGCTGATGCCGCAGCCGTGGTCGCCGATGCTGATCAACACGCGGTCGGTGTCCACGCTGGCCTTGACGGTGAGGATGCGCGCCGCGGCATCGATCTGCCGCATTGATTCCATGCCGTTCTTCATGAGGTTCAGGATCGCCTGGCCGAGCAGGATCCGGTCCGCTTGCAGGATCGGCAAGCCGGGTGCGATCTCTCTCACGACATGCACTTTCTGGCGGCGGGCATCGGCTTCGATCAGCACCAGCAGATCGGCGAGCAGGGCATCGAGATCGCAAGGTTCGGTGCGCGGCTCGTGGCGCCGCACGAAATCGTAGATGCGCCGAATGATCCTGCCGGCGCGCTGCGCCTGCGCCTCGCATTTGGCGAGGGCGTCATCGATTTCTTCCCGATTGGCATCCTGAGCGATAAGGTTGCGGCAGCCCGTCGCGTAGCCGGAGATCGCCGCCAGCGGCTGGTTGAGTTCATGCGCCAGGCTGGAAGCCATTTCGCCCATCGTGATCAGGCGGGCGCTCGCCTGCAGGCGCTCTTCCTGCTGTCGCGCGAGTTCTTCGGCGCGCTTGCGCTCGGTGATGTCGACCACCGAGCCCATCCAGCCGGTGTGTCGCCCCTGGTTGTCGATGAGGGGTGCTTCAAGGATCAGGGCATCGAAAATCTCGCCGTTGCGGCGCTTGAGCTTGATCTCGAAGCCTTCGCTGGGCGCCTTACCGGCGAGGACCATCGCATGCAGGCTGCGCGTCTCGTTGAGGTATTCCTCCGCCCAATAGGGCATTGGCGGCAGGCGGCCAACCAGTTCTTCGGCCGACCAGCCGACCATGCGGCAGAACGCCGGGTTGACATAAGTGATCTGGCCTTCGAGGTTGCGCGCGCGCAGGCCAGTTTGCACCGAATCCTCCATCGCCTTGCGGAAGGCGACCTCGTTCTGCAGCGCCGTCTCGGCGACCAGCCGGCCTTGCACGTGGCGGCGCAGGGCCCAGAGGCTGAATAGCACCAGTCCCGCAAGGAGCACGAGCCCCGCCGTGATCAGCCGGCTCGCCAACGTTGCCGAGACCTGGTAGGGCGAAGCCTTGAGCAGGAGTCCATGGCCGGGCGGGTCGAAGGGCATCTGGTAGTCATCGCCCGGCTTGATCGTACCGACGTTGGAGCGCGCGCCGAGTTGTCGGCTGGTCTGGTCGACGATGGCGATGCGGTAGCGCTCGACGAGCCACCAGGGCACCGCTTCTTCGAGCAAACGCCGGATCGAGTAAATGCCGACGGCGGTGCCGGCCAGCTGTCCGTTGCGGAACACGGGCACATGCACTTCGAATTGCCAGTCGTCCTTTACCACGGGATAGGCCGGGCCATAAACCGCGTGTCCCAGCGAAGCGGCGAGTTGCTGCAGGGACGGGGCCAGGCTGCGACCTTCACCGACGATGGTCGAATCGGTCGGGGGCGGAAGGGCATGGCGGGCTTTCCCGGCCGCATCAAGCCACACCACCTGCGCGATGCCCGTGCTGCTGGCGATGAGCGTCTGCGCATGGGCGTCGAACATCCCGGGCTGATCAACGCGCCGGGGATCGACGCGTCCCAGCAGGTCTTCGTTATGGTTGAGCAGGAAGCGCAGGTTCTGCTCGAGCCAGAGCATGTCGCTGATCAGCGTGGCGCGCTGTTCCTCGCGCTCGGTGCGCTCGATGAACCAGAACAGCGCAATCAGCGCGGCAATGAACATGAGGAAAGCGAGGCGGGGCAGCCACCACCAGAGGTTGCCGAAAGTCAGCCCTGACGGGACGGCACGCGCACGCATTCAGACTCCGAGATAGCGATGCCAGATGCCGTGGTCGGCATCCAGGGCCGCCGAACTGCCCTGCCAGACCACGCGGCCCTTCTCGATGATGCTGTGGTGGTCGGCCAGCGCAATGAGGCGCTCGACATACTTGTCGATGACGAGGATGGTCTGCCCGGCAGTGCGCAGGCTGGCGAGGCAGGTCCAGATCTCCTCGCGGATCAGCGGCGCTAGCCCCTCGGTGGCCTCGTCGAGGATCAGCAGGCGCGGGTTCGTCGTCAGCGCCCGGCCGATGGCGAGCATCTGCTGCTCGCCGCCCGACAGGCGGTTGCCGAGATGATGCTTGCGCTCGGCGAGCTGGGGAAAGAATGCGAAGACCTTGTCGGCCGTCCAGGGATCCCGTGTACCGAAGCGGTTGGCGGCGAAGGCGATCAGATGTTCCCGCACGGTCAGGTTGGCGAAGATCTGCCGTCCTTCCGGCACCAGCGCGATGCCGAGGCGTGCGATGCGGTCCGGGGCGAGCCCGGCAAGCTCGATGCCGTCGAAGCGCAGGCTGCCGGCGCGCGGGGGCAGCATGCCGCAGATCGCGCGCACCGTCGAGGTCTTGCCCATCCCGTTACGACCCAGCAGTGTCGCGACCTCACCCTCCTGGATGGTGCAGCCAATGTCGAACAGCACCTGGCTTTCGCCGTAGGCGGCGGCGAGCTGGCGAATTTCGAGCAGTGGCGTCATGCGGTGACCTCGTCGCCCAGATAGGCGCGTCGCACGTCCGGATGACCGCGCACGACGTCCGGCGTATCGCTGACGATCACGCGTCCGTCTACCAGCACCGAGATGCGGTCGGCCAGACGGAACACGATGTCCATGTCGTGCTCGACCAGCAGCACGGTCTGTTCACCCTTGAGCGTCGCGATCAGCGTCGCCATGTGGTCCGACTCCTCTGGTCCCATGCCGGCCATCGGCTCGTCGAGCAACAGCAGGCGCGGCTTCGTGGCGAGCGCCATCGCCAGTTCGAGCGCGCGCTGCGCACCGTGCGACAGGTCGGCGGCAAGCTGTCCGGCGGATTCGGCGAGTCCGACGCGGCCGAGCCATTCCTCGGCTTCCTCGAGCATGCGGATGTCGGCACTGGCCGGGCGCCAGAAGCGGAAGCTCGATCCCCAGTCACCGCGGCGCGCCTGCACCGCCAGCCGCAGGTTTTCAAGCACGGACAGGTGCGGGAAGATTTGCGTGATCTGGTACGAACGCGTGATGCCGAGGGCCACGCGCTCGTGCATGGTGGTCGGGGCGATGTCGCACCCTGCGAAGACGAGGGATCCCGCATCGGGGCGCAGCGCACCCGAGATCAGGTGGATCAGTGTCGTCTTGCCGGCGCCGTTGGGGCCGATCAGCGCGTGGATCTCGCCGGTCGCGATTCGGAGGTCGACGCCGTTGGTGGCCCAGAGGCCCCCGAAATGACGCTTCAGCCCGGCGATCTCGAGCAGCGGGGTCATGCGCGCCGCCTCCATTGTCCGGCCAGGCCCGCCAGCCCATGCGGCGCGAACAGGACTACGCCGAGCAGGGCGAGTCCGATGACCAGGTGCGCATACTCGGTCATCAGCCCCAGCGCCTCTTCCAGCCCGAGCAGGGCGAATGCGCCAAGCACGCCCCCGTAGCGCCGGCCCACGCCGCCGAGGATCACCATCACCAGCAGCATGCCGGATTGCGTCCAGTAAAGCTGGTTGGGGCTGGCCAGGCCGTTCTGGTTGGCCAGCAGCGCGCCGGCGAGGCCCGCGATCGCTGCGCCGATGACGAAGCAGACCAGCTTGAGCCGGTCGACCGGATAGCCCAGCGCTTCCATGCGCACCTCGTTTTGGCGCAGGCCCGCGAGCGCGCGACCGTAGCGGGAATGCGTCAGCCGGTCGAGGGTATACAGGCACAGGGCGAGCAGCAGCAGGGCCACCCAGTAGAGCGCCATGTCCCCGGACAGGTCGAACGGGGCGAGCGACGAACGCGAGTCGAGCGGCAGGCCATCGTCTCCCCCCGCATTCTTCAGCGAGATGATCGAGTAGTAAATCATCTGCGCGAAGGCCAGCGTGATCATGATGAAGTAGACCCCGCGGGTGCGCAGGGACAGCGCGCCGATGACCGCTGCAGCGAGTCCGGTGACGACCATCGCGGCAGGCCAGGCGACCCAGGCCGAGAGGATGCCGGCGCTCATCAGAAAAGCGACGACATAGGCGCCGCCGCCGAAAAAGGCCGCGTGGCCGAACGCCACCATGCCGCCGTAGCCGACGATGAAGTTGAGGCTCGTCGCGGCCAGCGCGTAGATCAGCAGACGCGTCGCGAAGCCGATGTAGAAGGCTTCGTCGAGTGCTTGCAGGACCAGCGGCAGCAGCGCCGCCGCGATCAGCAACACGACCTCGAGGATGCGGATGCGGCGTTTGGTCGGGCTCATGCGCGCGCCGGGAAGAGGCCTTGTGGACGCCAGAAGAGGATTCCGGCCATCAGCAGGTAGATCATGATCGAAGCGAGGGCCGGGCCCAGATGTCCTGCGATCTCGGGCGTGGCGACCGCGCGCAGCAGGCTGGGCAGCAGTGCACGGCCGAGCGTATCGACGCAGCCGACCAGCAGGCTGCCGACGAGCGCACCGCGGATCGAACCGATGCCACCGATGACGATGACGACGAAGGCGAGGATCAGGATGCTCTCGCCCATGCCGACCTGCACGGCGAGCAGCGGACCGAGCAGCGTGCCGGCGGCGGCCGCGAATGACGCGCCGAGCGCGAAGATGCCGGTGAACAGCCAGCGCACGTTGATGCCGAGGGCCTCGGCCATCGCACGGTTCGAGGCACCGGCTCTCACCCACATACCGGTGCGCGTGTGGCTGACCAGCCAGTAGAGAAAGAGGGCGACAGCCAGCCCGACGCCGATGATGAGCAGGCGGTAGGCCGGGTAGCTGAATCCGAGGATATCGACGGGGCCAGACAGGCTGGCCGGCGGATTGAGCATCAGGGGCTGGGGGCCCCAGAGCATGCGCACGAGATCGTTGGCGATCAGGATCAGCGCGAAGGTCGCGAGCACCTGTGCGAGGTGGTCGCGCAAGTAGAGTTTCCTGAGCAGCAGGATTTCGAGCAGCAGGCCGATCACCGCCATGCCGAGCATCGCGCCCGCCAGGCCCACCAGAAAGGAATCCGTCGCCGCGGCAGTCGCCGCGCCCAGGTAGGCGCCCCCCATGTAAAGCGAGCCGTGCGACAGGTTGATGGTGTCCATGATGCCGAACACCAGCGTCAGCCCCGAAGCGATCAGAAACAGCATCAGCCCGAATTGCAGGCCGTTCAGGGCTTGTTCGAGAACCAGTTGCGTCATCGGTCGCTATCAAACCTCGGCCCGAGGGCGCGGGGTGGAAATCAGGCCGGCCGTGGCTTGTTGGGATTGTGGGGCTTGTTGCCCGGGTTGCCTTGGGGGCGTCCGCCGCCCGGTCCACCGGGCTTGCCCTTCCCCTTCATGCGGTTCTTCGAATGGAAGCCCGGCTTGGCGGCAGAGTGCTGCCCTGGCACCTGCGGGTTGCCGCCGGCACGGTTGCCCGGTGCAGTTTGTATCTCCAGCTCGTTCAGCTCGTCCCACTCGGCGTCGGTCCGATCGCGTTCCGGAATGGACAGCAACTCGCGAATGCGACGACGCGGATCGAACTGTGGAGTGGCCGGCGCAGGAGCCGCTTCAGGTGCGGCGACTGGCGCAGGAGCCGGAGAGGAAAGGTCTTCGTTCTCCAAGAGATTCCCGATCAATCAAAAAGTTGAAAATGAGTTGCGTCCCTGTCCTGCAGGTTCGCTGCCACCCTCTGGATGGCATGGTGCGCGGATCAGAACCGATCAACGTGTATCGATAAAAATGCGCAAAACCGCGTGCAATCCTACCAGAAAACATCGGCCCGGCGCCAATTATGGACCGGGCCGATCGAGGTGGGTTCAACCGCAGCTGCCGACCGCGCCGCAGGCGGTGCAGAAGTCGCAACCGTCCTTTTTAATGACGGTCATGTTGCCGCATTCCGCGCAGAGGGAGCCCTGCGTGACCTTCAAATCGCCCTTCTTTTCGCTCGGCCGCTCGAGGATGCCCATCTCGCGGGTCGGGAAGCCGTGCTCGTCGAGGATGCCGAGCATCGCGTAGCGGTGCATGATCAGCCGCGCGATGTAGGCGACGGTCGAGGGCCAGTTCTGCTGCTTGTTGGAGCCGGGGACGCGCGCCATGAAGTCGCCGAGCGGCTCGGGGTAGTTGAGCAGCTTGCGCAGCTTCATGCCGATCCACGCCGGGTCCATCACGCGCATGTCGAGCGAGAGCAGCTTGGTCAGGCCGTCGAGCGCGCGGGGATAGTTGCCGGAGAGCCAGCAGGAGTAGGGCCGCGTGACGCCGTCGGGCAGGGTGATTTCCTTGAGGCCGAGCACGAAGTCTTCGCGCGAGGCCGGGTTCACGATATCGACCGTCCAGGACAGCGTGCCGTCGGTACCGGTCTTTGGTTCGTCGCGGCTGAACATGCAGTCGAGGACCGGCGTGCAGGCGTCGGTGTCGAGCGCGCCGAGCTGCTCGCAACGGTAGCGGATCACCTGCGCCATCGCCGAAACCGAGCCGGGCATCATCTTGAGTTCGCCATGCGGGGGCATCGACATCTCGAAGGGCTCTTCGCCGACCGTGCCGGCGAGCACGTCGAGTTTGAGCTTCAGCCAGGCCGGGTCGTTGGCGCGCATGTCCATCGACAGCGTTTTGGCGACGGCGCCGAGGCCGCGCGGCTGCTCGGTGCCATTGACCCAGATTTCGAAAGGCACGGACTGGCGCTTTTCATTTTCGATCTGGCCGACGAACAGGGCGAACTCACCGTGCGGCGTCTCGATCATGTAGGTCCACGCGGCGTTGCCATCGGTGAGGCGCGGCCGGCCGGGCCAGCGCAGGCTGGCCAGCACGGGCGCGGGCAGCGAGCCGATCTTCATGCGGCGGTTGGCGCAATCGATGGTCACGTCCTGCGGCTGCTTCTGGTTGTTCTGGCTTTGCGCCGGCGTGGTCTGCTGCGGTTCGACCGAGAGCACGCTGCCCAGCACGGCATTGGGCCGATAGGTGGCGAGACCCTTGAGTCCGGATTTCCAGGCGACCATGTAGAGGTCTTCGAACTCGGTGTAGGGGTAGTCCTCCGGCACGTTGACGGTCTTGGAGATCGCGGTGTCGATGTAGGGCGCGACCGCGGCGACCATCTGCTCATGCGCCTGCGCGGAGATTTCCAGCGCGGTGACGAAGTAGTCCGGCAGCTTGGCGGTGTCGCCGCCCAGGTGCTTGAACAGGCGCCACGCATAGTCCTCGACCGCGTATTCCTTGTGCGTGCCGTCGACCATGCGCTTCTTGCGCGTGTAGGTCCAGGAGAAGGGCGGCTCGATGCCGTTCGAGGCGTTGTCGGCGAAGGCCAGCGAGATGGTGCCGGTCGGCGCGATCGACAGCAGGTGCGAGTTGCGGATGCCGTGCTTGCGGATCTGGTCCTTGACGTTCTGGGGCAGGCGCGAGGCGAAGTTGCCGCCCGAGAGGTAGAGGTCGGCATTGAACAGCGGGAAAGCGCCGCGTTCCTTGGCCAGTTCGACCGAGGCGAGGTAGGCACGGTCGCGCATGAACTCGGAGATCTTGGCGGCGGTCTTGCGCGCCTCGTCGGTGTCGTAGCGCAGGCCGAGCATGATCAGCGCATCGCCGAGGCCGGTGAAGCCCAGGCCGACCCGGCGCTTGGCTTCGGCTTCGGCCTTCTGCTGCGGCAGCGGCCAATGGGTGGCGGCCAGCACGTTGTCGAGCATGCGGATCGAGGTGTCGATAACCTGGCCGAAACCCGCGTAGTCGAAGTCGGCGGTTTCGTCGAAGGACTGGCGGACGAACTTGGTCAGGTTGATCGAGCCGAGGCAGCAGCAGCCATAGGGCGGCAGGGGTTGTTCGGCGCAGGGGTTGGTGGCCTCGATGGTCTCGCAGTAGTTGAGGTTGTTGTCCTTGTTCATGCGGTCGATGAACAGGATGCCCGGCTCGGCGTGGTCGTAGGTCGAGCGCATGATCTGGTCCCACAGCTCGCGCGAGGGGATCTTGCGATACACCCACATGCCGTCGTCGCGCTGGTAGGCGCCAGCCTGCTTGACGTCATTGGAGGGCTCGGCGCGGTGGACGAGTTCGATGTCGCCGCTCGCCTCGACCGCCTTCATGAAGGTATCGGTGACGCCGACCGAGATGTTGAAGTTGGTCAGGTCGCCGCTGTCCTTGGCGTGGATGAAGGCTTCGATGTCCGGATGGTCGCAGCGCAGGACGCCCATCTGGGCACCGCGGCGGCTGCCGGCGGATTCGACGGTTTCGCACGAGCGGTCGAACACGCGCATGTAGGAGACCGGGCCCGAGGCGCGCGATTGCGTGCCTTTCACATGGGCGCCGACCGGGCGGATGCTCGAGAAGTCATAGCCGACGCCGCCGCCGCGCCGCATCGTCTCGGCGGCCTGCAGCAGGGCGGTGTAGATGCCCGGGCGGTCATCAACGATCTCGGAGATCGAGTCGCCGACCGGCTGCACGAAGCAGTTGATCAGCGTGGCGCACAGGTCGGTGCCGGCGGCGGAGTTGATGCGTCCGGCGGGGACGAAGCCATTTTCCTGGGCTTCGAGGAAGCGGGCTTCCCAATAGGCGCGCTTCTCTTCGGATTCATGGCCGGCCAAGGCGCGGGCGACGCGGGCGCGCACGTCATGCACATTGCGCTCGTTGCCCTTGGCGTATTTCTCCAGCAGCACCTCGCCGGAAATCTCCTGCGGCAGCGGCAGGCCCAGTTGTCCGGTGTACTCCTCTTGTTGTTGTGTTTCTTGGGTCGTGATCGGGTCGGTCATTGTGGTCGCTCGTCAGTGAGAGGGTGATCTGAAACTCAAGGTGTCGAAGAATAGCGGCACCTCAAGCACCTGAAAAGCAGAAAATTTTTGCTTTTAATAAAAACAGACACTTAGCAATTTATCTAGTGGCTGACAAAATTTATACCACTAGATCTAGTAGGTTTTGCGATCAAAAAAGCGCGCAAAAAATCAGTCTGTTGTACGTGCTTGCGGGCGATTCGGCAACCGGCCGGATTGTTGCGTTGCGACAAAAACCACGCCTTGGAGGGGGTTGACTTGACCTCGATCGCCGTTCAACCGCCGCAGGGTGGGGGATGCGAAAAACCTTTCCTATGACTTTAGACGGGTTTCGAGATTTTCCCAGCGTTCCAGCAGATCGAGCAGTTCGCTCTCGATGGCAGCCAGGCGGGTGGCGACGACCTGCGCTGCCGCGTTGTCCTGATACAGCGCCGGGTCCTCGAGGCGTGCCGTCAGGGCCTTCTGTTCGTCCTCGAGCGCCGCGATGCGCTCGGGCAGCGCCTCCAGTTCGCGCTGTTCCTTCCATGTCAGCTTGTCTTTCTTGACGGCTTGCCGTCCTGCCGGGGCTGACTTTGGTTTCGGCGCCGCGGTCTGCCCGGCGCGTTCCGTTGCCTTGCGGCCGGCCTGCCAGGCCGCCCAGTCGCTGTAGCCGCCGGCATATTCGTGCCACACGCCAGCGCCTTCGGCGGCGATGGTCTGGGTGACGATCGCGTCGAGGAAGGCGCGGTCGTGGCTGACGAGGAAGACCGTGCCCGCATAGTCCTGCAGCAGGTCTTCCAGCAGGTCCAGCGTCTCGATGTCGAGGTCGTTGGTCGGCTCGTCGAGGACCAGCACGTTGGCCGGCCGCGCGAACAGCCGCGCCAATAACAGTCGATTCCGCTCACCGCCGGAGAGCGAGCTGACTGGTGAGCGGGCGCGCTGCGGCGCGAACAGGAAGTCGCCGAGGTAGCCGACAATGTGCTTTCGAGCGCCAGCGATCTCGACGTAGTCCGAGCCCGGCGAGATCACGTCGGCCAGCGTCGCCGCCGGATCGAGTTGGGTGCGGAACTGGTCGAAATAGGCAACCTCGAGCTTGGTGCCGCGCTTCACCGTGCCACTATCCGGCTGCAGTTCACCGAGAATCAGCCGCAGCAGGGTCGTCTTGCCCGCGCCGTTGGGCCCGATGATGCCGATGCGGTCGCCGCGCAGCAGCCGGCAGGAGAAATCGCGCACGACGGTTTTGTCCCCGAAGGCCTTCGTCACATGCTGCAGTTCGGCGACCACCTGCCCGCTCTTTTCGCCGGCATCGAGTTGCAGCTTCACATCGCCGAGCCGCTCGCGGCGGGCCGCGCGTTCGGCGCGCAACTTGTCGAGCCGTTGTACGCGGAACACGGCCCGCGTGCGCCGGGCCTCGACGCCCTGGCGGATCCAGACTTCCTCTTCCTTGAGCAGCTTGTCGGCCCGTGCGGCGGCCTTGGCCTCGTCGGCCAATTCCTGCGCCTTGCGCTCCTGATACGCCGCGAAACGGCCGGGATAGCTCGCCAGCTTGCCGCGATCCAGTTCGACGACACGCGTCGCCAGCCGGTCGAGGAAGCGCCGGTCGTGGGTGACGAACAGCAGCGTCACGCCGCTTTCGAGCAGAAAATCCTCGAGCCACTCGATCGCGGCGATGTCGAGGTGGTTGGTCGGCTCGTCGAGCAGCAGCACGTCGGGCGCGACGGCCAGTGCCTGCGCCAGCGCGAGGCGCTTCTTCTGGCCGCCCGAGAGCGTGCCGACGCGGGCATCGGCGTCGAGGGCGAAGCGCGCGATAACCTGTTCGGCCTTCGCTTCAAAGGTCCAGACGCCCAGGGCCTCCATCTCGTGCTGCAGGGCGTCCATGCGCGCGAGCAGATCCGCATGGTCGGCGTCCGCTGCGGTCATGCGGTGGGCGATGTCATGGTACTCGGCGAGCAGTCGGGACGTTTCGCCCATGCCGGCGACCACGGCCTGGAAGACGGTGAGGTCGGGATCGAAGGGCGGTTCCTGCGGCACGTAGCCGAGCTTGAGGCCGGGCTGCGTCCAGAGCGTGCCGTCGTCGAGCGGGGATTGGCCGGCCAGCGCGGCGAGCAGCGAGGACTTGCCAGTGCCGTTGCGGCCGATCAGCGCGACGCGCTCGCCGGGATCGAGCTGGAAGGCGGCCGCGTCGAGCAGGGGCACGTGGCCGTAGGCGAGACAGCCATTGTCGAGTTTGATGAGGGGCATGGGGGCATTCTACGGGGCCGCCGGTGCCGTCCCGCCCGGACTGACTTTCAGCGAGGAGCGGGTGTGGGTTGCACCGGTGCGGCGGGTTTAAGCAATTCCCTGATGCGCGGTTCGGCGCGGGCCAGTAGCGCGGGATTCTGCCGGTAGGCCATTAGCAGGAACTCGCGGTTGGCCTCGATTTCGCGGATCAGGCACAGATTCTGTTCGCCGGTCATGGTGTTTTCCCGTCGCGCAGATTCTTCAACTCTTCGATATCGATCGCATCCTTGCTTCGACCTGAGTTGGTTTTCATTGCAATCAGATGATCGATCGATGCGATGGGAACCTGATAAGGTCCCATGTCGATCAAGACGGCATCCCGGCGCAAGTCGGCGTAGGGAACGACTGACTTGACCAGCACGTCCAGCACGGTCGCTTGCGTTTCGGAACTATGCAGGCCAAAGGCCAGCATGCCTTTTTCGCGTTGCCACTGTTCAAGCAGATCGGGTTGGGCCAATGATTCGATGGCGACGGGCATGGTTGGCCGCAGGCCGGCAGCCTTGGCATGCGTGATGAAACGGTCCAGGTTTTCCGGTTCCATCGCCAGCACGACATCGACATCCATCGTCACGCGCTGATAGCCATGCAGCGCAACCGCCAAGCCGCCCACTAGCACATAGTCGGTGTTGCTTTTCGCCAGCAATTTGATCAGGTCGAACATGCCCATGACACTAACTTACCGTATTCAATGCTGTCTCGCCAGCGCTGACTTTGAGTTTTTTCGCCTCGAGGACGAACGCAGCCGCGCTTTGCGGGTTGTCTTGCGCAATATAGGCGGCTTCTTCATCGAGGTTGCGCAGCGCTTGCCGCAACCACTTAACTTGCATATTTGGCCTTGAGCGCCTCGATCTCGGCTTCGGCCAATGCTTTTACTGTTTCGCCATTTGTCAGGCTTCGAGATCAAGGTATCGCCGGATGGCTTCGCCGGCCAGCCAGGATTTGGAACGATGGGTGGCATCCGCCAGTTTGTCTAGCTGCTGCTTGAACTCGACGGGGACACGTAGCGCGAGAATCGCGGTATCCATGAAGTTGTGACTCCGATGCGATTGTTTACAGCCGCATACTCACACCATGCCGTCCCGCCCGGACTGACGTTCAGCGTGTCGCGGGCTTGAGCTTTTTGTAGATCGCACTACCGGCCTCGAAGCCGGCCAGCGCAAGCGCACCGGCGATCACGCCGGCGAGCATGTTGGCCAGCATCGACACGAGCATGCCGAAGGCGCCCAGGCTTGCGGCCCAGTGCTCGACGGGATGGGAGAGCGCCGGCAGGCCGTGCATGAGGATGCCCCCGCCGACGAGGAACATCGCGGCAGTGCCGGCGACGGCCAGCACCTTCATGAGCTTCGGCGCGGCGAGCAGCAGGAGTCGGCCCATGCCCTGCGCGGCGGCGTTGTGCTTGGCGGCGAGATGCAGGCCGAGGTCGTCCATCTTGACGATGGCGGCGACGAAGCCATAGACGCCCACGGTCATGAGGAGGGCGATGCCCACGAGCACGGCCACCTGCGTCATGAAGGACTTGTCGGCTACCGTGCCGAGCGCGATGACGATGATTTCGGCGGAGAGCACGAAGTCGGTGCGAACCGCCCCCTTGATCTTCTCGGCCTCGTGCGCTTCGAAGTCGGCGATGTCGGCGGCGAGATCCTTGGCTTCCTCCGGCTTGGCATGGCCGTGGAAGAACTTCTCGGCGAGCTTTTCGACGCCTTCGAAGCAGAGGTAGAGGCCGCCGATCATCAGCAGCGGCACGACCAGCCACGGCAGCAGCGCGCTGATCGCCAGCGCGGCGGGGACGAGGATCGCCTTGTTCTTCAGCGAGCCGATGGCGACCGCCCAGACGACCGGCAGTTCACGGTCGGCATGCACGCCGCTGACTTGCTGGGCGTTGAGGGCGAGGTCGTCGCCGAGCACGCCGGCGGTCTTCTTCGCGGCGACCTTGGTCATTGCGGCGACATCGTCGAGGATCGTGGCGATGTCGTCGAGCAGGGCAAGCAGGCTGGCGCCGGCCATGGCGGAAATCCTGAAATGAAAACGGCGCTATTTAACCCCAGCGCCGTCGAAAAGGGTCAGCGGCCGACCGGACGATGCCGTCCCGCCGGCGCTGACTTTCAGAGGATCGTGCAGACGTCGGCGAACTCGGGCCGCGGGCTGCGCGGGAAGAGCGCGGCCGGGTTGCCGTAGCCGAGACTGCAGATGAAATTGGCCTTGACGTTGGTGCCCGCGAAGAACGCGGCATTGACCTTGTCGGCATCGAAGCCGGACATCGGCCCGCAATCCAGTCCCAATGCACGCGCTGCGAGCATGAAGTAGGCGCCCTGCAGGCTGCTGTTGCGGAAGGCGGTGGCTTCGATCAGCGCATCGTTGCCGACGAACCACGATTTCGCGTCGGTGTGCGGGAACAGTTTGGGCAGTTGCTCGTAAAAAGCCATGTCCATGCCGAGGATGGCTGTCACCGGGGCGGCCTCGGTCTTGGCCCGGTTGCCTTCCATCATCAGGGGGAGCAGGCGGGCCTTGGCTTCCGGCGTCTTGACATAGACCACGCGCAGCGGCCAGCAGTTGGCGCTGGTCGGGCCCCACTTCATCAGGTCGTGGAGTTCCTTCAGCAGGGCGTCGGACACCGGCTTGGCCAGCCAGTCATTGTGGGTGCGTGCGGTGCGGAAGAGTTGGTCGAGGGTCGCGGCGTCGAGGGTCATATTGGTCTCCTTATCTTTTGTAGATGGCATCACTGTGAAGCGATTTCAATAAGGATAGTTGTAATTGACGCGCAATGTTGCCTGACGGTGCGTCGAGGTGACATCGCCCGGGTTGGTATTCGCGACGCGCGGTGCGACGGCCAATGAGGCGGCCAGCGTCTCGTCCTTGTTCATGCGCCAGCCGAAGCCCAGGGTGATGTGGCGCGTGACGGTGGCGGGGAAGAGCGGGTTCAGCGTCGCGTCCGGCACCGGATTGCGCCCGTAGTTGAAACCGGCGCGCAGCACGAGGTTCGGCGTGACCAGGTATTCGCCGCCGAAGGCATACACGGTCTGGTCGCGCCAGTTCTGTTCCATCACGGCCGTCATGTCGCCGCCGCTGTCGGCTTCGAATTTCAGGTTGAAGCTTTTCATCGCATCGGTCCAGCGGATGCGCTTGACGTCGCCGGCGAGCAGCAGTTTCGGTGTCGCCTGCCAGGCCACGCCGAAGCCGTAGGTCTCTGGCCACTGGAAGTCGACGACCTTGATTTTGCCGTTCATGGCCATCGTTCCCGCTCCGGCGATATCCATCTTCAGCGTGGCATGCTTGGATTCGAGGTCGTCGATGGCCGTCTTGCTGTGCCAGGTGGCCCCGACGGCGAGCGTTTCGGAAACCTTGTAGTGAATGCCGAGCTTGCCGGCCCAGCCGGTGCCCTTGGCTGCGCCCGAGAAGGCCTTGTCGTCCGAGAAGTCGAAGCGTCCGTAATTCAGCACACCGGGCGGCAGGCTGCCGAGCAGCGAACCGGTGGCGGAACCGACGCCGGGCGTTTGGGCCATCATCTGGCCAAGCGTGCGGCCGTCGACATCCATCCTGACGTCCATGGTCGCCCAGACAAAATCCAGTTGGCCGGCGAGGGTCAGCGCATCGCTGGCATGAAAAGCCAGCGGGAACATGAGGCGGCCGACGCCGACCTCGGAGCGGATTTCGTCACCGGATAGCGGCGCGACGGAGTCATCGCTGGCGTGGCCGAAGGCGAACAGGGATGAACCACTGCCGTATTCGGTGCCCATGCCGCCCTGGGCCAGCAAGCCGGCGCCGTAGGCCCACGGACCGCTGCGCTTGATCCAGGAAAGCGTCGGCATCACGTACAGGTTGCCGTCCGAATCGCGGCGGCCGGCGAGGGGGTGGCTCGATGCCACCGTCGGCATCAGCAGCGTCAGGCCGAGGCCGACTTCCGACTTGTCCGCCGGGCGCAAGCCCAGCGTGGCCGGGTTGTTCATGACGGCCGAGTTCCCCGAATCGTAGGCAAAGGCCGCGCCACCCATGCCGCCCGCTCGGGCGCCCCAGGCCTCCATGTTCATGCCATTGGTGGCGTGCGCGGAAACGGCAGAAAAAAAGATTGGAAACAGGGCGGCGCGGGCGCGCAGCCTGACTCTGCTGGGCATCTTAAAACTCCTCATCGTCGTTATATTTTGTTGTTATTTTTAGGGCGGACTATGCCAGAGGGTGACTGGTCCAGCCATCAAACCTGTCGATGCGCGCAGAAGTGTTCAGACATAGAATTGACCACAGGCCACAGGGTGAGAACAAGGGAGGAAGACACCGGGTATGGAACGCATCACCATTTCGCTCGACGAAGACCTGGCCCGCGAGTTCGATGCACTAATCGAGCGCCGCGGTTACAGCAACCGTTCGGAAGCGGTGCGCGACCTGCTGCGCGAGCATCTGGAAGTGGCGCGGCGGGATGCTATTGGCAGCACCGGCCACTGCGTCGCCAACCTGTCCTATGTCTATAACCATCACGAACGCGACCTCGCCGAGCGCCTGACCACCCTGCAGCATGAGCACCACGACCTGACGGTGGCCACCACGCATGCGCATCTCGACCACGACAACTGCCTCGAAAGCGTCATTCTGCGCGGGCCGACGCGCGCGGTGCGCGCCTTCGCCGATGCGCTGACGGCCGAGCGCGGCGTGCGCCACGGCCAGGTCAATGTCGTGTCGGTCGAGGTGGCCAGCAGCGCCCACGCGCATGGCTACCGGCCGCGGGGCGCGGCCGCACATCTCCATCTCAAGCCGAAGAGCTGATGCGTTCCATGACCGGTGCCCACGGCACCCCGGTCAGCCGGGCATGGTTGATCCTGCTGCTGGCGGCCCTGTCTGCCATTGGCCTGCTGCTGGCGGAACAGTTCGTCGAGCGGCAACGCTGGGAGGCGCACCGCATCCAGCATCGCAACGCGGTGCGCGAGCAGATGTCACTGCTGCAAAGCCGCCTTGAGGGCTATCTGCGTGCCAACACCCTGCTGGTGCGCGGACTGGTCAGCGTCATCGCCTACAATCCCGCATTGACGCAGGCGGAGTTCGAACGCGCGGCGCGTCCGCTGCTGGGCGGCCATTCGCAATTGCGCAACATCGCGGGGGCGCCCGACATGGTCATCCGCCTGATGTTTCCGCTGGCCGGCAACGAAAAGGCGATCGGCCTCGATTACCGCACCTCGCCGACGCAGCGGGAAGCGGCCCAGCGGGCACGCGAAACCGGCGAAATCGTGCTGGCCGGGCCGGTGCAACTGGCACAGGGCGGCGTCGGGCTGATCGGCCGGTTTCCGGTGTTCGCCGATACCGGGCCGCACGAGACACGGTTCTGGGGGCTGGTCTCCGCCGTCATCGACGTCGAGCGCCTGTATCGCGACAGCGGCTTGCTGGATGCGACCTTGCCCATCGACATTTCGATTCGCGGCCGGGACGCGCAGGGCCAGTTCGGCGACGTGTTTTTCGGCGACGCCGAACTGTTCGAAGGCGATAGCGAAAAGGTGACGGTCTGGTTGCCTGCCGGCTCATGGCAGATGGCGGCGCGGCCGAAAGGCGGCTGGGCCCACACTTTGCACGACCTGGTGCCGGTTCGGCTCGGCTTCGCCCTGGTGGCGCTGCTGATCCTCGGGCCGATGCTGATGCTCGCGTGGATCGAGCGGCAGCGTTATCAGGCAGCCCTCAAATTGCACCAGACGCTGCGCGACCTGGAAGCGGCGCACCGGGCCGCCGAAGCGGCTTCGATGGCGAAGAGCGAATTCCTCGCCGCGATCGGACACGAGATCCGCACGCCGATGCACGGCGTATTGGGCATGGCCGACCTGCTGCTGACGACCCAGCTCGACGAAGAGCAGAAAGGCTTCATCCAGACCCTGAAGAAATCCGCGCAGGCGCTGCTCGAAGTCATCAACCAGATCATCGACTATTCCCAACTCGACGCCGGACGGCTCAAGCTCGAGGAGACCGATTTCGTGCCGGCGACGCTCGTCGCGGATACCTGCGCCTCCGTCCGGCCGGAGGCCGAGGCGAAGGGCCTGAGCCTCACGGTCGATTGCGCGCCGGGCCCGGCCATCCGGCTCCACGGCGATGCCGGGTACATCAGCCAGGTGCTGCGCATTTTCCTGGGCAATGCGATCAAGTTCACCGACCAGGGACGCATCAACCTCGCGCTGACGCGGTCGCCGGGCGGGGCGGGACGGATGCACCTGCGCTTCGCGGTGACCGATAGCGGCGTGGGCCTTGCCCCCGGTGCAGAGGCGCAGCTGTTTGACCCCTTCACGCACGGCGATGGCTCCCTCACACGACGCCACGCCGGTGCCGGCCTTGGCTTGGCGAAGGCGAAGCGCCTGGTCGAGGCAATGGGCGGCGAACTCGGCGTGCAGCGCATGCCTGAGCAGGGCGCCTGTTTCTGGTTCGAGATCACGCTGCCGGTCGCTGGTGGTATTGCGACCGAATCGTCGGGACAGTCGTTCGCTCGCGGCGTGCTGCCGGAAGAGTACAGCGCGCTACCTGTGCTCGACCGTGCGATGCTGGATAACCTCAAAAAGGCGACGGGCCTGTCGGCGCGGGACCTGTACGGCATGCTGCGCGATCAGGTCGTGCAGGAAACAGCGGCGATCGAAGTGTCCTGCACGGCGGGCAACAGCGAGGAAGTGCAGCGCCTCATTCAGAGTATCAAGACTGCCAGTCAGCAATTGGGGGCGCTGCGACTGGTTGCGCTGACGCGGACGATGGAAAAGCTGGCAGGCGAGGCCTGCGTGAAGGCTTGCCCGGGGTTGCTCGCCCAGTGCCGCCGCGCCCTCGACGAACTCGCTGCGGAAATCGAGACCCGTTAGGCGCATGTCCAGAGCGTGTACTCTGGGGAGAGTGGCTTAATTCGTTGCGATCGTTCTGGCGATGGCGTCCCCGACGGCGCGGGGTGCCTCGGCCATCAGGGCGTGGCCGACGCCGTCGAGTTCCACGAGCCGGGCATGGGGAATCTGGCCGACCAGCCGGTGGGCGGCCTTGGGGGAGGTCATGCGGTCCTCGCTGCCGGCGATGATCGTCACCGGGCAGTCAATCTGTTCGGCGGCGGCTTTTCCGTGCCGGTAGTCGTTGCAGGCGGCCAGGTCATTGAGCAGCACGCCCCGCGCCTGCCGCTCCATGAGGCGCAGGTTGATGCCGGGCAGCCAGAGGCCGTGCCCGCCGC
>CAZTWA010000026.1:14508-21425 GCA_964617225.1 uncultured Methyloversatilis sp. | reverse complement strand
CGCCTGACCGAAGCCAACCCGCTGCCCGCCGTCATGGGCCGCGTCTGCCCGGCGCCCTGTGAAACCGGCTGCAACCGCAACCAGGTTGAAGACCATGTCGGCATCAACTCGGTCGAGCACTACCTCGGCGAATACGCCCTCAAGAACAACCTGCAATTCATTAAGCCCGAAAAGCTGACCGGCAAGAAGGTCGCCATCGTCGGCGGTGGTCCCGCCGGCCTGTCGGTGGCCTACCAACTCGCCCTCAAAGGCCATTCCTGCACGATCTTTGACGACCATGAGTTCCTCGGCGGCATGATGCGTTATGGCATCCCGGGCTACCGTACCCCGCGTGACGTGCTCGATGCCGAAATGCAGCGCATCCTCAACCTCGGCGTCGACGTCAAGCTCAAGTGCAAGATCGGCGTCGACATCACGATGGAACAAATCCGCAAGGACTACGACGCCGTGTTCCTCGGCCTCGGCGCCCAGGGCGGCCGTGCCCTGCCGGCTGAAGGCGCGGACAACGTTTCCAACGTCGTGACCGCAACCGCCTTCCTCAAGGCGTTCAACGACGGCCGCCTCAAGACCGTCGGCAAGAACGTGGTCGTCGTCGGTGGTGGCGATACCTCGATGGACGTCGCGACTGTTGCGCGTCGTCTCGGCCATATCGACAAGGCCAAGCCGACCGACTGGGAAGGTGCCATTGCCGGCCAACTGGCCCAGGACGTCGCCGACATTTCCCAGCGCAAGGGTGCCGATGTCGTATTGACCTCGATTTTCCCGGTTGACAAGATGATGGCCAGCCCGGGCGAACTCGAGCATGCCCAGGCCGAAGGCATCGAGATCATGGGCGGCTGGATGCCGGTTGCCGTGGTCAAGGGCGCCGATGGCCGTGCCACCGCGTTGCGTGTCTGCCAGTGCGAAGCCAAGATGGTGGGCGGCAAGCTCGACATGAAGAAGATCGAAGGCACCGAAAAGGATCTGCCCGCCGACTTGATCGTTTCCGCGATTGGCCAAACGGTCGACTTCGCCGGACTCGATGAGTTCAACAATGGCAAGGGCGCCGTCAGTGCCGACAAGAACTATCAGGTGCAAGGCAAGCCGGGCGTGTATGCCGGCGGCGACGTCCTGCGTCCGCATCTGCTGACCACCGCGATCGGCCACGGCGCCATTGCCGCCGACGGCATCGATCAGTATCTGCAGGGTCTCGAAGTCGGACGCCGTCCAAAGGTCGACGTCCATGTCTTCGACCTGATGCGCAAGTACGTTGAAAAGGGCGTCAAGCTGGAAGACATCAAGGAGCCGCTGCGCGGCACCGATGCCACCAAGGGCGCGGTGCACAACTTCGACAATCGCTCCGAACGTTACATCATCCCGCATACCGAACTGTTCCTCGGCCACTTCCAATACACGCCGCGCAACAAGCGTCACATCACGCACCTCAACAAGCAGTCTGCGCTGGGCAACTTCGAGGAGCGCCTCGATCCGCTCGACGACAAGCAAGCCGTCGCCGAAGCCAAGCGCTGCATGAGTTGTGGCCTGTGCTTCGAGTGCGACAACTGCGTGGTGTATTGCCCGCAGACGGCCGTCTATCGCGTCAAAAAAACCGATGCCATGACCGGCCGCTACGTCGCGACGGACTACGACAAGTGCATCGGCTGCCACATCTGCCACGATGTCTGCCCGACCGGCTACATCCAGATGGGCCTTGGCGAGTAAAACGGAACGTTCAGTGGAATAAGGGGTAAGGAGGAGTATGGCCAACATGAAACGGACGCTTGTCGGTCTTGCGGCGATCCTGCTGCTTGCCCCCGTTTTCGCGACCGCGGGTGCGCCCAAGCCGACGATCAAGATCGAGAATCCCGGCCAGTGCATCGCACCGGTCGCGGAGATGCGCAGCAACCACATGGATATGCTGAAGCACACCCGCGACCGCACCATGCGCCAAGGGATCCGTGGCGAAAAGGCCAGCCTGAACGAGTGCATCAACTGCCATGCCAGCAAGGCGACCGGCTCGGTGCTCGGCAAGGATGGTTTCTGCCAGGAGTGCCATAGCTACGCTGCAGTCAAGCTGGATTGCTGGGATTGCCACCAGCCCAAGGCCGGGTACAAGCATGCCGGGGCCGATGGAGCGAAACCATGAACAAACCGCAAGATAAATCACGCCGCAACTTCATCGGCGCCACGGCTGTGGCCGGTGCCGGTCTGGGTGCCGTTGCCCTCGCCCCGGGCCTCCACCTGATCGAGGTTTCCCAGGCCAACACGCCGTCCGCCGGCGCGTCGAGCGCCGTGCGCTGGGGCATGCTCGTCGATACGACGAAGTGCTCGAGCGGCTGCGATGCCTGCGTCAAGGCCTGCGCCACCGAAAACGGCATTAACGAAACGGTCAAGGATGCCCGCCAGGGATCACAGTGGATCCGCAAGATCGACCTCAAGGATCCCAAGACCGGCCAGGAACATTCGCTGCCGATGCTCTGCCAGCATTGCGCGAACCCGCCCTGCGTCGATGTCTGCCCTACCGGCGCCTCGATGAAGCGCGCCGACGGCATCGTGCTGGTCGACCGCCATATCTGCATCGGCTGCCGCTACTGCATGCTGGCCTGTCCCTACAAGGCGCGCTCGCTGGTGCATATGCCGCTGACGACCCAGAACCCGGAAGTGCCGCGCGGCCAGGGCTGCGTCGAATCCTGCACCTTCTGCGTCCAGCGCGTGGACAAGGGCATGAAGCCGGCCTGCGTCGAGGCCTGCCCCGAAGGCGCCATGCTGTTCGGCAACCTCAACGATCCCAACAGTGAAATCGCCCAGCGCGTCGCGAAGGAGAAGACGACGCAGGTCCGCGGCGATCTCAAGCTGAATCTCGGCGTGCGTTATCAGGGAATCTGACCATCATGCAAACCGAAATCAACAATCGACTCGAAGGCCAGAGCTTCTACAACCTGGCGGGCCTCGGTGCCCTGGTCAGCCTGCTGGGCGTGGCCGGCGCGTTCTACATGGAGCACAATGGCCACCAGGTCTCCGGGATGAACAACCAGGTGTTCTGGGGCCTGCCGCACGTCTTCGCGATCTTCCTGATCGTCGCGGCCTCGGGCGTGCTGAACGTCGCATCCATCGGCACCGTCTTCGGCAAGAAGATGTACAAGCCGCGCGGGCCACTCTCCGGCCTGCTGGCGATCACCCTACTGGCCGCCGGCCTGTTCGTGATCATGCTCGACCTCGGTCGTGCCGACCGCTTGATCATCGCAATGACGCACGTCAATTGGACCTCGGTCTTCGGGTGGAACATGGTGCTCTATCCGGTGTTCTTCGGCCTCGTCGGGCTCTACATCTGGCTGTTGATGGAGCGCAAGATGTACAAGTTTGCCAAACCCGTCGGCGTCGCGGCGTTCATCTGGCGTCTCGTCATGACAACCGGTACCGGCTCGATCTTCGGCTTCGTCGTCGCCCGTCAAGCCTATCAGTCGGCGGTCATCGCGCCAATGTTCATCATCATGTCCTTTGCCTGGGGCCTGGCGGTCTTCCTGATCGTCCAACGACTCGTGTTCGGCTGGAACAACATCGAACTACATGAAGGCATCCGCCGGCGCATGAACAACCTGCTCGGCACCTTCATCGCGGCCGTCTTCTACTTCGTCGTGGTCTACCACCTGACCAACATCTACTTCGCGAAGCAAACGGCGTTCGAGCAGTTCATCCTCCTCGACGGCGGCATCTTCCCGAGGCTGTTCTGGGGCGGCTACCTCACGCTCGGCACCATCGTTCCGCTGTTGCTGCTCTACGTGCCCTCCTTCCAGCGCATCCAGGGCTCCGGCATCATCGCTTCCGTCCTGACGATCGTCGGCGGCTTGTCCTTCCTCTACGTCTTCATCATCGGCGGGCAAGCCTATCCGCTCGACATGTTCCCCGGGATGGAAATCACGAGTACCTTCTTCGACGGCCATATCGACCACTACGTGCCAAGCCTGCCCGAAATCCTGTTGAGCATCGGCGGCTTCGGCGTGGCCTTCACGATGACCGTGATCGCGGTGCGCGTGCTGAAGTTCATGCCGCAGGACGACATCGCCAAATTGCAGGCGGCTGACGCCCTGCACGACTGACGCACCTTGCGCGGTGGAATCCCCCGGGGATTCCCCGGCAACGTGCATCGCACCATGCATCGTTTCCTGATCTCCGCCGCGCACAAATCCTCGGGCAAAACCACGCTGAGCATTGGCCTCGCCGCTGCCTTGCGTGCCCGCGGATTGACGGTGCAACCTTTCAAGAAGGGGCCGGACTACATCGACCCGCTCTGGCTCGGGCGTGCGGCTGGACGGGGTTGCCGCAACCTCGATTTCTTTCTCTCGGCGCACGACGAAATCCAGGCCCAGTTCACCCACGGTCATGATGCCG
Organism: uncultured Methyloversatilis sp.; assembly: GCA_964617225.1. Classification (GTDB taxonomy): domain Bacteria; phylum Pseudomonadota; class Gammaproteobacteria; order Burkholderiales; family Rhodocyclaceae; genus Sulfuricystis. Next base: position 17,057 of record CAZTWA010000026.1, on the reverse strand, counting down.
ACATCTGCCTCGTCGAAGGCAACAAGGGCCTCTACGACGGCCTCGCGCTGGACGGCTCGAACAGTAATGCCGCCCTCGCCCGCCTGCTGGACCTGCCCGTCTTCCTCGTACTAGATGCGCGCGGGCAAACGCGCGGGCTCGCGCCCCTCATCCTCGGTTACCAAGCCTTCGATCCGAATATCCGCATCGCCGGGGTCATCCTGAACCGCCTGGGCGGCAGCCGCCACGAAGCCAAGCTGCGGGCAGTCGTCGAGCATTACACCGACGTGCCGGTCATCGGCGCGGTTCATGAAGATGCCCAATTGGCCGTCGTCGAACGCCACCTCGGCCTGATGCCGGCCAACGAAGCCGCCCAAGCGGAACAGACCATCGCCGCCATCGCCGAACGCGTCGCGCGGCAGGTCGATCTCGACCGCCTGCTCGCTATCAGTGCCACCACGGTTCCGCTGCCACCGCCCCCCGCACAGGATGTGGCCAACGGCACCCCGATTCGCGTGGCCATCGCGCGGGACGCCGCCTTCGGCTTCTACTACACCGACGATCTCGACGCCCTGGTCGCCGCCGGCGCGGAATTGAAGCCCTTCGATACGCTCCGGGACACCCAGCTGCCACCCTGCGACGCGCTCTTTATCGGCGGGGGCTTTCCCGAGTCCTTCCTCGACGAACTCTTCGCCAACACCGCCCTGCGCAGCAACATCCGCACCGCGATCGAGAACGGCCTGCCGACGTATGCCGAGTGCGGCGGCCTGATGTACCTGGCACAGTCGATCACCTGGCAGGGCAAGACCCGCGCGATGGTCGGCGCGATCGCCGGCGACATCCACATGCAGGAAAAACCCGTTGGCCGCGGCTATGTCATCATCGAGCCGACCAGTGCGCACCCCTGGTGCCGCCAGAAGAGCCGTTCCGCCAGCGCTGACTTTTGTCATCCGCTGCATGCCCACGAGTTCCACTATTCCGAAATCCGCGGCTTGCCCGCAGACACGCGCTATGCCTACACCGTCCAGCGTGGCCATGGCGTTGACGGCACGAACGATGGCATCCTGCGCCACAACCTGCTGGCCTCCTATACCCATCTGCGCGACACCGTCGGCTGTCGCTGGCCAGCCCGCTTCATCCAGTACGCCAGAGATTGCTCCACCCATTCCCGGGAGACTGCACCATGTTTAACCTGACCCCTGCCGCCGCGGAACAAATCCTGCGCGCCACCCCTGAACCGCAAGAGGATGAAAACCTCCCCCGCCTGCGCGTGGCTGCCAAGATCGAAGACGGCGAAGTCGTCTACGGAATGGGCTTCGACGATGAACGCGAACACGATGCGGTGATCGAATCCTGCGGCATCACGCTGCTGATTTCCCCGCACAGCCAGGAACTGCTGGCGGGCGCGACGCTCGATTTCGTCGAACTGCAGCCGGGTGAATTTCAGTTCATCTTCCTCAACCCGAACGACCCGCCGCCCCAGATCGGTGGCTGTGCAAGTCGCCAGGGGGGCTGCGGCTCCTGCGGCGGTGGTAGTAGCGGCACGACCGGGGGTTGCAGCTAAAATGGCAACCATGCTTCCCCCCAATCTGCCCAACCGGGGCGCAGCGGTTCCCGGCACGGTGTACCTGGTCGGTGCCGGACCCGGCGACCCCGAACTACTGACGTTGCGCGCGCTACGCATCATCGCCGAGGCGGACATTCTCGTCCATGACCAGCTGGTTTCAGATGCAATCCTCGCCCTGGTAAACCCGGCCGCCGAACGCATCTATGCCGGCAAGCAACGCGGCAACCACGCCGTGCCGCAGGACGATCTCAACCAGCTGCTGGTCAATCTCGCCAAGACCCATAAGCGCATCGTGCGCCTCAAGGGCGGGGATCCCTACACCTTCGGCCGCGGCGGGGAGGAAGTCGAAACCCTGCGCGAGAACGGCATTCCCTTCGAAGTGGTGCCCGGCGTCACCGCGGCGGCGGGCGTGGCCGCCTATGCCGGCATCCCGCTCACCCATCGCAACTACGCGCAGGCGTGCGTCTTCGTCACCGGCCATCTCAAGGATGGCAGCATGAATCTGGACTGGCCGGGGCTGGCGCGCCGCCGCCAGACGGTCATCATCTACATGGGCCTGCACGGGCTGTCGTATCTGTGCGAACAGCTGATCGCCCACGGCCTGCCGTCCGACTGGCCCGCCGCCATCGTGCAGCAGGGCACCACCCCCAACCAGCGTACTGTGACCGGCACCCTCGCCACCCTGCCGGAACTGGCTGAAGCCGCTGCCCTCAAGGCGCCTACCCTGATCATCGTCGGCGAAGTCGTCCGCCTGCGGGACAAACTGGCCTGGTTCGAGAAAAACCGCACCTGATTGGTGCGGTTTTCTCTATCACTTTAAGAATACAGGGCAACTGTCTGCGATAGCAGCGGTTTTTCCATGGGTTATTCTCAAGATTACGGCCCGGCCATCCGTAATAAGGTTGCACACCATGGCCACCCGAGACAGCGAAGCCCAATTCATCGATATCAACGATGTGCGCATCGGCACATACGTCTATGTCGACCTCGGCTGGATCAAGCA
>CAZTWA010000026.1:5943-14408 GCA_964617225.1 uncultured Methyloversatilis sp. | reverse complement strand
AAGATGCTCGAGCAGGAAGAGTCGTGCATCCGCCTGCTCTCCGAAAGCGTCGGCGAACGGGCGTCCCAACACTCGATCAACGTCATGGTGATCTCGCTGCTGTTGGGCAAATCCATGGGGCTGGACACGGCGACGCTCGGCACGCTCGGCGCCGGCGCCCTGTTGCACGACATCGGCCTGATCGCCCTGCCCGAGCGGCTGCGCTGGATGGATATCCAGTTCAGCGCCGCGGAACGGAAGATCTACCAGGAACATGTCGAGCATGGCATCGCCATCGCCACGCGGATGAAGCTCACGGCCGAACAGATGGCCATCATCGCCCAGCACCACGAACTCGCCGACGGACGCGGCTACCCCAAACAGCTGGCGGGCGAACAGATCGCGCCGCTGGCGCGCATCGTGTCGCTCGTCAATCTCTACGACAATCTCTGCAATCCCGCCAACCCGACACAGGCGATCACGCCGCACGAGGCGCTGGCGCTGATCTTCGCCCAGATGCGCCACCAATTCGACAACAAGGTGCTGATGCCCTTCATCCGCATGATGGGCGTCTATCCGCCGGGCTCGGTGGTCGAGCTGTCGGACGGCCGCATGGCCCTCGTCGTATCGGTCAACGCCGATCGCCCGCTCAAACCGAACGTCGTCATCTACGAACCGCGCGTGCCGCGCGACGAAGCCCTCGTCGAGGACCTCGAACTGATGACCGACCTCGGCATCCGCCGCAGCCTGAAGCCGCTGCAGCTGCCGAAGGCCGCCTTCGATTACCTCTCGCCGCGCCAGCGCATCTGCTATTTCTTCGAGCGCGCGCGCAGTGCCCGCGAAAGCGAGTTCGCCACATGAAGAACCGTACCTGGCAGCCGTTGATCGAGGGCATGATCGAGGCCGTCTGGATCGTCGATGCACTTGAACTGCGCGTGCTCGCCGTCAATCGCGTCGCTGCCGAACTGCTCGGCGTGGCGGCCGACAGCCTGATCGGCAAGCCGGTCGTCGATCTCGCCGCGACACCCGAGGACATCTACTTCTGGGAAGACGTCGCCGCCGGCCTGTCCGACCATATCCTCTCCGAAACCCTGCTGGTGCGGTCCAACGGCACGACGGTGCCGGTCGAGCGCCGCGTCAGCCGCGTCACTCTGAACGATGCTGCCGCGATCTTCCTGGTCGGCATCCGCGACCAGTCGGAAGAGCGCCGCATCGAAAGCGAGCTCGAGAAACTGGTCGCCGAATTGCGCGCGACCCTCGAATCGACCGCCGACGGCATCCTCGTCACCGACCTCGACGGCTCGATCCGCGGCTACAACCAGCGCTTCGCCGATCTGTGGAGCCTGCCGCAGGAATTGATGACACAGCGCAACGACGCGGCCATCCATGCCTGGATGGCGCAGAACGTCGTCGATGCCACCACCTACGCCGCCCGTCTGTCGGCCATTTCGCGCGCGCCGCTGCTCGAAGCGAACGACACCCTGCTGCTGCGCTCCGGCCGGATCCTCGAACGCGTCACCCTGCCGCAGTACGCGCGCGGCCGGCCGATCGGCCGGGTGTACTCCTACCGCGACATCTCGCAGCGGCTCGCCGATGAAGCGCGCCTGCAGTTGGCCGCGAAGGTCTTCGAAGCCAGCCTCGACGCCATTTTCGTCACCAACCCGGACATGGCGGTGATCGCCGTCAATCCCGCGTGCGAACGGCTCACCGGCCATGCGAGCGAGCATCTGGTCGGCAAGAATACCTACGACATCCTTTCCGACATGGTCTCGCGCGATCATTTCGTCGCGCAGGTCGAAGCACAACTGGCCGCGAATGGCTACTGGGAAGGCGAAGCCTGGCACCGCAATCACGCCGGCAACACCCTGCCCTGCCAGGCCTCGCTGGTGCGCGTGCTGGACAGCAACGGCACGCTGCTGCACTACATCGGCTTCTTCAAGGACCTGTCCGAGACGGTCAACGCCCGCAAGCGCATCGAGGAACTTGCCTACACCGATGCGCTGACCGGCCTGCCCAACCGCCTGATGCTGACCGAGCGCATCGAGTTCGCCCTCGGTCTGGCCCACCGCGAGAAAGTCGGCTTCGCGCTGCTGTTCCTCGACCTCGACCGCTTCAAGCACATCAACGATTCGCTCGGCCACATGTTCGGCGACCGCGTCCTCGTCGATGTCGCCGAACGCATCAAGGACTGCCTGCGCCAGGTCGACACCGCGGCCCGGCTCGGTGGCGACGAGTTCCTCATCCTGCTGCACAAGACCGACGCGCGTGGCGCGGAAATCATCGCGCGGCGCATCCTCAACCGCCTCGCGCAGCCCTTCGACCTCGACGACCTGTCATTCACCATCACCTGCAGTATCGGCATCGCCCTCTATCCGGAAGATGGCCAGACGATGGATGACCTGATCAAGAACGCCGACGCGGCGATGTACCACGTCAAGGAACGCGGCCGGGCCGGCTTCCGCTTCTACCAGCGGCAGATGAACGTCGGACTGCTGTCGCGCATGAAGCTCGACCACGCAATGCGCCAGGCCCTGACGAACCCGGCGCCGGACATGGGTTTCCGCCTGCACTACCAGCCGCAGGTGCAGTTCCGTGACAACGCGATCAATGGCGCCGAAGCGCTGCTGCGCTGGCGCGATCCCGAGCTCGGCGAGATCTCGCCAGCCCAGTTCATTCCGATCGCCGAGGAGTCCGGCGTCATCGTCAGCATCGGCAACTGGGTGCTCGATGCGGCCGTCCGGCAATGCTCCGACTGGAACGCCAAGGGCCTCACGCTGATGATCGCGATCAACGTTTCGGCGCTGCAGTTCCAGCAAGCCGACTTCGTCGAACGCGTCGACCAGGCGCTGAAGCGGCATGCCCTGCCGCCCGAACTGCTCGAACTCGAACTCACCGAAACCATCCTGATCCAGGATGTCGATGAAACGATGCGTCGCCTTGAATCGCTCGCGGCGCTGGGCGTGCGGCTCGCGATCGACGACTTCGGCACCGGCTACTCGAGCCTCTCGTACCTCAAGCGCTTCCCGATCCACAAGCTGAAGATCGACCGCTCCTTCATCCAGGATCTGCCCGACGACGAAAGCGACACCGCCATCGTCAATGCCATTATCCAGATGGCCAGCGCGCTGCATCTGCGAGTCATCGCCGAAGGCGTCGAGACCATCGAGCAGCGCGACTTCCTCGTGGCCGCCGGCTGCAACGAATACCAGGGCTTCCTCTGCACCCCTGCACTGGAAGCCGGCGAATTCGAAGCATTCGCGCTGGACCACGGGCTGACCGACCCACCCGGCGACTTCAAGCTCCTGCCGCCGAACTAGCGACCCACGCCTGACCCAGCGACAAGCCACCGTCATTGGGCGGCAAGGACTGCGCTTCCAGCATCTGCAAACCGCGTGCCGCCAATCCCTCGCGCAGTGCCGACGCCAGCAGACGGTTGAGCAGGCAACCGCCGGCGGCAGCGATGAGCCGGATGCCCGTGCGGGCGGCGGCCGCCGACACCCAATCGACCAGCGCCGCCGCAAGCGTCGCATGAAACAGCGCAGCGGCCCGGCCCGCATCGCGCCCATCGGCAAGGGTCATCAACAGCGGCCGCAGGTCGAGTTGCCCGTCGTGAATGCGCCAGCCCTCGGCAAGCGGTTCGACAGCGCCCTGCTGTGCCGCCAGCCCTTCGAGCAGCATCGCCGCCTGCCCCTCGAAGCTTGCCCGGTGGCGCACGCCCAGCAAGCCTGCTGCCGCATCGAACAGGCGGCCAGCGCTCGAGGTCGGCGGGCAGTGGATCTCGCGCGCAAGCATCGTCGCCACCATTGCCGCCGCGGGTTCGTCGGCGAAGCGCGCCGGAATTTCGCTGGTGCGGCCCAGCGCATGCAAGGCCGCGGCCGCCATGCGCCAGGGTTCGCGCGCGGCGACATCACCACCGGGCAGCAGCAAAGACCGCAGGTGGCCGAGCCGCGCGAATGTGGCGCCTTCGACATGCAGCAACTCTCCGCCCCAGGCCGTGCCATCCGTGCCCAGGCCGACGCCGTCGAGCGCGAGGCCGAGCACCGGTTCCAGCACGCCATGCTCGGCGCAGACGGATGCAATGTGCGCATGATGGTGTTGCACGCCGATCGCCGGAATGCTGCGTTCTGCCCCGAAGGCCGCGGCGAAACGCGTCGAATGGAAATCGGGATGCAGGTCATGGGCGACGCGGACCGGTTCGACCTCGAGAATCTGCAGCAGGTGCGCGATGCTTTCCTCAAAGAAACCGCAGGCCGCCGCATTGTCGAGGTCGCCGACATGCTGCGAAACGAAGGCCTCGTTGCCGCGCGTGACGCAGACCGTGTTCTTGAACCAGCCGCCCACCGCCAGCACCAGCGGAACGTCGCGTGACAGCTTGATCGCACGCGGCACGTAACCCCGGGCGCGGCGGATGAACCCTGCTCCCCTTCGCACGCTGTCGTCGCAGCGCACAACAATGTCGCGGTCGTGCAGCAGGAAGGCATCGGCGATGCCCGCCAAGCGCTGTAGCGCCTCGGCGTTATCGATGACCAGCGGCTCGCCGTGCGGATTCGCGCTCGTCATCACCAACGCCAGTTCGGGCGCATCGTGGAACAGCAGGTGCTGGATGGGCGTCACCGGCAGCATCAGGCCGATCTCGCCGAGTCCGGGCGCAATATCTGGCAGCAGCGTGTCGATTTCCGGCAGCTTGGGCAGCAGCACGATCGGCCGTTCGGGACTCTCCAGCAGGGCAGCGTCTGCCTCTGTCACCTGCGCGAAAGTCAGCGCTGGCGGGACGGCACCCACCATCACCGCGAAAGGCTTTTCCTCGCGCTGCTTGCGCGCGCGCAGCGCGGCGACGGACGCGGCTTTGCGTGCGTCACAGGCGAGATGGAAACCACCCAGCCCCTTGATCGCAACGATCTTACCGGCCTGCAACAGCGCCAGCGTCACGGCAATCGGATCTCCCTCCAGCGATCCACCGGTCGCGTCCAGCAGTTGCAACCGCGGGCCACACTGTGGGCAGCAGGTGGTTTCGGCATGGAAGCGGCGGTCGGCCGGCTCGGTGTACTCGCGCTGGCAATCCGGACAGAAGGGAAACGGCGCGAGGCTCGTCTGCGGCCGGTCGTAAGGCAGTTGGCGCGTCACCGTATAGCGTGGTCCGCAGTGCGTGCAGGTGATGAACGGGTGGCGGTAGCGCCGGTTGCGCGGGTCGAAGAGTTCGGCGAGGCAATCCAGACAGACGCCCGTGTCATGGCCGATCGCCGTGCTGACCTTGCCGCCTCGGCTTGCCACGATCGCGAAGCCGGCGTGCCCCTCGCGCTCGACAGTCAGCAGTGTTACCGCATCGACACGCGCCAGCGGCGGCGCCTCGCATTTCAGCCGGGATACCAGGACTTCAATGTCCCCGCCTTCGGCATGGATCTCGACGCCCGCGGCGTCGTTCCTTACCCAGCCGAGGATTTTCAGATCATGCGCAATTCGCCATACGAATGGCCTGAATCCGACACCCTGAACGACTCCTGTGACCCGGATTCGTGCAGCTTCGGCCACTGCCTTCGCCACCGCATCAGCCGCGCGTGGCGACTGCGCCCTTCTCGATCCAGCCCAGCCAGTCGGCCATGCCCTCGCCCGTCGTCGCCGAAACGCGGATCACCTCAATCAGCGGATTGACGCGCTTCGCGTAAGCGATGGCCTTGTCGACGTCGAACTGCAGATAGGGGAGCAGGTCGCACTTATTGACGAGCATGAGGCGCGCGGCGCGGAACATGTCGGGATATTTGAGCGGCTTGTCCTCGCCCTCGGTCACCGAGAGGATGACCACCTTGCCGGCCTCGCCGAGATCGAAGGCCGCCGGGCAGACGAGGTTGCCGACGTTCTCGATCATCAGCACGGCATTGTCGGCGAGGGGCAGCTTTTCCAGCGCATGGCCGACCATGTGCGCGTCGAGATGGCAGCCCTTGCCGGTGTTGATCTGGATGGCGGGTGCACCGGTGGTACGAATCCGCTCGGCATCGTGGCTGGTCTGCTGGTCGCCCTCGATGACGGCAATGCCGAGCTTGCCCTTCAGCGCCTCGATGGTCTTGACCAGCAGCGTGGTCTTGCCGGAACCGGGGCTGGACACCAGGTTCAGCGCGAAGACGCCCTGCGCGGCCAGGCGCTCGCGGTTCTGTGCGGCATAGGCGTTGTTCTTGGCGAGGATGTCCTGCTCGAGCTTCACCGTGCGGCTGTGATCATGCGCGTGGCCGTGATCGTGCGCGTGCGTTTGGCCGAGCGGGCGATAGCCATGATGTTCCTGGCCCGGATGGTGGTGAGCATGATCGTGGTCGTCGCCATGGCCGTGGGCATGCGCGTGATCGTGCGGGTGGCTGTGCGTCGTGCCGTCCGCATGTGCGTGTTCGTGCGCGTGGTGCAGGTCCTCGCCCTCGATCTTCGTTTCGCCTTCGCCGCAACCGCAAGTCGTACACATGTCGTTTACTCCACTTCAAGATCGATGACGCGCATTGCCGTGCCACCGATGACTTCGATGGGCGCCGCGCCGCAATGTTCGCACGGGTCATAGACGACCGTCAGCGCGCCTTCCCTGCCGCAATCCGGGCAGCGCCCCCGCCCGGGCGTCGCGACGACCTCCAGCACGGCACCGTCCGTGATGCCGCCGCGCATCGCCAGGTCGAAACAGAACTCGAAGGCTTCACGTTCGACACCGCTCAGCTGCCCGATCTCGACCCGCACCTGCTTCACGCGGGAAAAGCCTTCGCGCAACGCGGCATCCTCGACCAGCTCACGCACGCCCTCGACGAGCGACATTTCATGCATGGCCTGATTCTAGCTGCCCAGCGACAAAAACTTCCGGCGCGCCGATGAACTGGGTGCTTCCGGATCTGCCGCGGGCTGGCCCGGCGCCAGATCGAGCGCGATCAGGCAAGCCTGCGCCGTCAGCTGCGCAGTTTCCTGGCTGTCGAACTGCTTCATGTCGTGGATCAACGCGCAGATCAGGTAGTCGCCGAGCCCGTCCTCGTGGTTGGGCAGGAAGGCGAAATTGCCCGAGGCGAATTGCCGAAACACGCGCTCATGGGACTTGGGAATCGTCCAGTCCGCTGTCGCCGGCAAGAGCATCAGGTCGATGCACCACGGCGTGACCAGCACACCGCGCCAATCATCCCCGTGACGGGTAAAGCCGACGGCAGACACCGTCAGCGCGGGATTGAGCAGCGGCAGGCCAGCCATGCGCTCGGCGTGGATGTGCCGGAACACCGCTACGACCTGCGTGCTGGGATCGTCCTGAAACATGGGTTGATTGTAAGTGCCGTCCTGCCAGCGCTGACTTTTATTTGCGCACCGGCACTAGGCCGCGCTGCGTCAGTTCATCGACGACCTGCGCCACCAGTTCCGGCACGCGTGCGGCGATGGTCGGCGTCAGTTCGGTGGACAAATCCAGCGAGGTCGGCTGCACGCCGAGGATCACGGTTTCCTTGGGCTCGGCACCCAGAAACTCGAGCGAGGCGAGCACATCGGAAAGCCCGATGCCATGCGGCGAGAGGTTGCGGCGGAAGAACACCGGCACCTCGTCGCCCCGTAGTTGTACCAGTTCGCCGGGCGCCTTGCCAGCGGCAATGGCGTCGACGACGAGCAGGAAATCGAGATCGGACATGTCCTCGAGCATTTCCATGCCCGAGGTTCCGGCGTCGATGACGACGACGCCCTCGGGCACCACGTAGTCGCGTTCGAACGCCTCGACCACGCGCACGCCAACCCCTTCGTCGGCAAGGATGATGTTGCCGACGCCCAGCACCACCGCTTTCATCGGTCGATCAGACGACTTTGATCGTGACGTTCTGCTCGTTTTCCGTGTCGGTCAGATGCACCGCGCAGGCGATGCAGGGATCGAACGAGTGGATCGTGCGCAGGACTTCGAGCGGCTTTTCCGGATCGGCGATCGGGTTGTCGATCAGCGATGCCTCGTACGGTCCCATCTCGTCCTTTTCGTTCTTCGGACAGGCGTTCCAGGTCGAGGGCACGACGCACTGGTAGTTCTTGATCTTGCCGTTGTCGATGACGACCCAGTGCGACAGCACGCCGCGTGGTGCCTCGTGGAAGCCCACGCCCATCGACTCGCCCTTCGGGAACACTGGTTGGTTGAAGGTCTTGACATCGCCTTTGGCGATGTTGTTGATGAGCAGGCCCCACTGATCGGCCAACTGATCGACCATCACCGCGCAACGCACCGCGCGGGCGGCATGACGTCCGATGGTGGAATGCAGCGCACCGATGCCGACCTTGGTCTTGGCCAATGCGGAAACGGTGTCGAGTGCGAGCGTCGCGTACTTCTTGGTCGGCTCGTGGCCGGCGGCGAACATGCACAGCACGTGCGCGAGCGGCCCGACCTGCGCCGGCTTGCCGTAGAAGGTCGGCGACTTGAGCCAGGAATACTTGCCGGCATCCTGGAAGTCGGTGTAGTTCGGCTTGGTTTCGCCCTGGTACGGATGCAGCGGCTTGCCCGTGCTGTAGTC
>CAZTWA010000026.1:0-5843 GCA_964617225.1 uncultured Methyloversatilis sp. | reverse complement strand
AGTTCGGCTTGGTTTCGCCCTGGTACGGATGCAGCGGCTTGCCCGTGCTGTAGTCATACCACGAATGCTTGACCGATTCCTCGACCCCCTTGCCCCAGAAGTCGTCGTTGAAGCTGGTGATCGGCTTGAACTTGGAAACGTCACCGCCGTCGATGTAGCCCCCGGGCAGTGCGAACTGCGTGCCCTTGGTGTCGAGCGGCAGATCCGGCACGGACAGGTAATTGGTGACGCCCGCGCCGTACTTGGTCCAGTCGGCATAGAAGGCGCCCACGGCCGCAACGTCGATCAGGTAGACGTTCTTGACGAAATCCGCGAGCTCGTCGATGTAGCCCTTGATCGCCAGCAGGCGTTCGACTGTCAGGACTGACTGCGAGTCGGTGGCGATCGGGTTGGCGACGCCGCCGACGGCGAGGTTCTGGATGTGCGGCGTCTTCGAACCGAGGATGCTGACGATCTTGTTGGCCTTGCGCTGCACCTCGAGTGCCTGCAGGTAGTGCGCGACCGCCAGCAGATTGACTTCCGGCGGCAGTTTCATCGCCGGATGGCCCCAGTAACCATTGGTGAAAATGCCCAGTTGGCCACCATTGACGAAGCCGGCGAGCCGCTCCTTCACAGCGCGCATCTCGTGCTTGCCGTTGCGGTTCCACGACGATAGGCTCTCGGCGAGTGCCGCGGTCTTGTCGGGATCGGCCTTGAGCGCCGAGGTGACATCCACCCAGTCGAGCGCCGACAGGTGGTAGAAGTGCACGATGTGGTCATGCACGCAGTGTGCGAGGATGATCAAGTTGCGGATGTACTGGGCGTTGAGCGGCACTTCGAGCTGCAGCGCGTTCTCCACGGCGCGCACCGAGGCGATCGCATGCACGGTCGTGCACACGCCGCAGATACGTTGCGTAATCGTCCAGGCATCACGCGGATCGCGACCTTGCAGGATCAGCTCGACACCCCGCCACATCTGGCCGGAGGACCACGCCTTCTTCACCTTGCCGCCATCGACATCGACGTCGATGCGCAAATGGCCTTCGATGCGGGTGATGGGATCAACGGTAATTCTTGTACTCATGTTTTTCTCCAGCGTTCAGGCGTGGGCTTCTTCCCGGGGCAAAACCGGGAAGCGGCGGGTGATGATGATGTAGCCAATGACTTCGATCGAGAACATGCCGACGGTGACAAGCACCTCGGTGAGTGACGGGAAGTACTGGTACGCACCGCCCGTGTTGTAGCCGATCAGGAAGCCGTTGAGGCGCAGTAGCGAGCCGCCCAGCATCAGCAGGATGCCGGCGATGAACAGGCGGGCGGGATTGCGCCGTTGCACTTCCGAGCCGATGGCGATGAAGACCGCGAAGAAGCACGCCATCTCCAGCCAGAACATCAGCGACTCGAGGCTCAAGCCAAAGGCCAGGCCCAGCGCGCCGCGCCAGACGAGGTCGGCGAAGCGAACGACGATGTAGACCGCATTGAGGCCGAGCATCACCTTGGCCATCGGCGTCAGCAGGCTCATCTCGATGCTGCGCCGGTAGGCCGACGACGCCACGCAGGACTCGAACAGCACCACCGCATAGCCCATGATGATGGCCGTCAGCAGGAACAGCAACGGTACCACCGGCGTCTGCCAGAGCGGATGCACCTGGGAGCCGAGCACCACCCAGAGCGTGCCGAGCGAGGACTGGTGCATCATCGGCAGCAGCGTGCCGAGCGCGATGATGATGAACATGATCTTCGACAGCTTGCGCTTGGCCGCGTCCATGCCGAACTTCTCGAAGAAGGTCGGTGCGAACTCGATCCACATCACGATGATGTACAGCGTGATGCAGATGGCCACCTCGAACATCACCGAGTTCGGGTTCGCCGACCACGGCCAGTACATGTTCCAGACGTTCCACCAGCGCCCGAGGTCGACGATCACCGCGACACCGGCGAGGGTGTAGCCGAACAGGCTCGCCAGCAAGGCGGGGCGTACGAGCGGGTGGTATTCGCCCTTGTTGAAGATATAGACCAGCATCGCCACGGAGAAGCCACCGCAGGCGAAGGCCGAACCGATCATCACATCGACGACGATCCAGATGCCCCACGGATAACCGTCATTCAGATTCGTGACGCTGCCCAGACCGTAGAACAGCCGCACCACGAGAATGGCCGCCATGATGGCGATCAGTATTCCCGCCGTCAGGGTTACCGCGTTGAGCAGCGGCCCCCCGACGGGGGCGGGCTTGGCATGATGTTGTGTACTCATGACTTGTCCCCTTCTTCCGCCTCCGGCTTCACATTACGTTTGGCCACCCAGGCCAGTGCGCCGAGCACGGCCACTGGCATGATCAGGCCGCCATACAAGGTGTGCTGAATCGTCTCGGACGTCGCCGCCGACGAATAGGGGGGCAGCTTCGGCATGCCGACCTTCTCGAAGGGTACACCGGACAGCTTGAGCACCTGCGTGCCGCCGTACTCCTTCTCGCCGTAGATGTGCTGCTGATAACTGGCCACGACGCCTTCGTAGCTCTGGTCGGGTTCCTGCCGCCAATTCACGTTGGGCGCCGCCGCATCACCGAGCCGTCCGCGCGGATACACCGTCGCTTCGCCGGGCTTGAGCGCGAGACGCCGCTTGGCTTCGGCCAGCAGGTCGGAGGTCTTGCCGAACAGGGTCGCGCCGGTCGGGCAGACTTCGGCACACGCCGAGTAGTGGCCGTCCTTGTGACGATGGTGGCAGAGTTCGCACTTGCCGATGCGACCGAGCGGATCGTTGTACTGGTATTTCGGAATGCCGAACGGACAGGCCGCCACGCAGTAACGGCAGCCGATGCACTTGTCCGGGTTGTACTCGACGATGCCCGTCACCGGATGCTTCGTCATCGCCGAAACCGGGCAGGCCGACACGCAGCTCGGGTCGGCGCAGTGCAGGCAGGACGTCTTCATGAAGGAATAGCCGTTGGTTTCGGCATCCTTCTTTTCCATCGTGCCGTTGCGGTACATCTTGATGATGTTGAACGTGTTGCCGCTGGTATCGAGCGGCGTGTCCCACAATGGATCGACCGTGTTGAATTCGGGCGGATTGCCGTTGGCTTCCTTGCAGGCCGCCACGCAGGCCTTGCAGCCCACGCACAACGTCGCGTCGTAGAGCAGGCCCAGTCCGCCGGGCGGCACCGTGTGGGTTTCGCGTGCCAGCGCGACACCGGATGCCGTCGCGCCAGCGCTGACGATGGCGGCTCCTGTGACGGCACGCTTGAGAAAATCGCGTCGGGTGGTCATGTCACACCTCCGCTTTGGGTTTCTGGCCGCTCTGCTTTTCCTGTTCTGCGGCCTGATGCGACAGGCCAAGGTTCTTCGCCAGCATGGCCGCACCCCCTGCGGCCGCGCCGGCGATGGCGGCCAGTGCCGCTGCGCTCGCAAAACTCGAACCCTTGCCGATCGTTTCCTCGATGCGCGGATATTGCAGCGGCGGGGTGACATTGGCCATCTTCGCCATCGAGTGGATTGGCTTGCTGAAGCCCACGCCTTTTTCGCTGCAACCGAAGCACGGGTGGCCGCAACCGACCGGCCAGGACACTTCGCCGACATCGCCGAAGCCCAGCGTCGGACAGTTGGCATAAGTCTCCGGCCCCTTGCAGCCGAGCTTGTACAGGCAGTAACCCTTGCGATGGCCTTCATCGCCGAAAGCCATGGCGAAGCGGCCGGCGTCGAAGTGGGCGCGGCGCTCGCAGTTTTCGTGGATCAGGCGACCGTAGGCGAACAGCGGGCGACCAAGCTTGTCGACCGGTGGCAGCGATCCGAAGGTGAGGAAATGGACTGCCGTCGCGAGGAAGTTGTAGGGGCTCGGCGGACAACCGGGAATTGTGACGACCGGCTTGCCGAGCACCTCGGCGACGCTCGATGCTCCGGTCGGGTTCGGGTCGGCCGAAGGCATGCCACCCCACGATGCGCAGGAACCGATGGCGATCACCGCCGCCGCATCCGCCGCACATTCCTTGGTGATGTCGATCGCGGTATGGCCGCCGACCTTGCAGTAGATACCGTTCTGCTTGGTGGGAATCGCGCCCTCGATGACGAGGATGTACTTGCCCTTGTTGGCGGCCATCGATGCCTTGCGCGCGGCTTCGGCCTGATGGCCCGCCGCTGCCATCAGCGTCTCGTGGTAATCAAGCGAGATGACATCGAGGATCAGTTTCTCGAGCGTTGGGTGCTCGGCACGCAACAGCGATTCCGAGCAACCCGTGCATTCCTGGAAGTGTAGCCAGATGACCGGTGGGCGCTTGGCCGACTCGACGGCCTTGGCGACCGCAGCCTCCGCGCCGGCCGGCAGGCCGAGGGTCGCGGCGACAGTGGTACAGAACTGGAGGAATTCGCGCCGCGGCATGTGCAGCCGATTTTCGGCAACAGTAAAACTATCCCTATCGAGATCGAAGATGGTTGCGCTCATGGACTCCCACTCCTGTGGTTAGTTATTTTGCGCTTTATAGCCACTTCAAAGACATTGGCTTTTGACACGCATCAAACGCCACGATCTTTCAATATCAATCTTTTCTATAAGCGGCGATTAATATTGTTTCTGAGTATCGGCCACGTCGCGATAGCGACCATAGGTGTAATGCGCCGCGCAGGCGCCTTCCGAAGACACCATGCAGGAGCCGACCGGATTCTCTGGCGTACAGACATTGCCGAACAATTTGCAGGCGCGCGGTTCCTTGACGCCACGCAGGATCTCGCCGCATTCGCAGCCCTTGTGATCGGGCACCACGCGGTACTCCAGATGGAAGCGCTGCTCCGCATCGAAGTCGGCATAGGCGTGCCGTATCGCCAGCGCTGACTTTTCGATCGTGCCGAGGCCGCGCCACTCGAAGCTCGGCCGCAACTCGAAGATGGCATCGACCAGCGCCTGCGCCTTGCGGTTGCCCTCGCGCGTTACGGCGCGGGTAAATTCATTTTCAACTTCGCTGCGGCCGTCATTAACCTGCCGGATCAGCATCAGGATCGCCTGCATCACGTCGAGCGGTTCGAAGCCGGCGATCACCACCGGCTTGCCGTGCTGCTCGGCGAAGACCTCGTAGGGCTGACTGCCGATCACGGTCGACACATGCGCCGGGCCGACGAAGCCGTCGAGATGCACTTCCGACGAAGCGAGGATGCAGTGCATCGCCGCCGGCGTCAGCACATGGCAGCACAGCACGCTGAAATTCTTCAGGCCTTCCTGCGCGGCTTGCCGGATCACCACGGCCGTCGGCGGCGTGGTCGTTTCAAAGCCGATGGCGAAGAACACCACCTCGCGGTTCGGATTGTCGCGCGCGATGTTCAGCGCGTCCGACGCCGAATAGATCATGCGGATGTCGCCGCCACGCGACTTGGCCTTCAGCAGCGAGAGGCTATCCGAAGCGGGTACGCGCAGGCAGTCGCCATAACTGCAGAGGATGGCCTGGTGCTTGAGCGCAAGTTCGATCGCCATGTCGATGCGGCCGATCGGCAGCACGCAGACCGGGCAGCCCGGGCCATGCACCATGCGCACGCTGGTGGGCAGCAGGTCGGTCACGCCGTAGCGCGAAATCGCGTGCGTGTGGCCGCCGCAGAATTCCATGAACGCGTACTCGCGTCCCGGCTGCGTCGCCGCCGCGATGGCGGCGGAAAGGCCACGTGCCAGTTCGCCGTCGCGGAATTCGTCGATGTACTTCATGCGGCGCTCGTCACGCCATCCTGTGCGGCCACCAGATCACCCATCTCGGCGAACAGCGCCAGCGTTTTCTCGGCTTCTTCCGGATTCAGCTTGTTGAGCGCGAAGCCGACGTGCACGATCACGTAGTCACCCACGGCGACATCCTCGACCAGCGCCAGCGAGATCGCCTTCTTGACGCCACCGAGGT
>CAZTWA010000025.1:0-21817 GCA_964617225.1 uncultured Methyloversatilis sp. | reverse complement strand
ACGCCGGGACCAGCAGCCCGCAAGGCCCTGGCCGAGAAGGGCATCGAAGCCGCTGAGGTCCAGGGCACGGGCCCCGGCGGCCGGGTCACGAAGTCCGATGTCCTCGGTTCTGCGGCGCCCGCAGCCAAGAAGCCGGCCGCGCCTGCACCTGCCGTCTCGCCAGCGCTGACTTTGGCCCCGTCGCTGCCGCAACCGGCTGCGGTCGATACGGATGCGATCCTCGCCGACCGTCCCGAGCAGCGTGTGCCGATGTCGCGCCTGCGCGCCCGCGTCGCCGAGCGCCTGATCCAGTCGCAGTCGCAGAACGCCATCCTCACCACCTTCAACGAGGTGAACATGGCGCCGGTCATGGAAATGCGCAAGAAGTACCAGGAGAAGTTCGAGAAGGAACACGGCGTCAAACTCGGCTTCATGAGCTTCTTCGTCAAGGCGGCCGTCGCGGCGCTGAAGAAGTACCCGGTCCTCAACGCTTCGGTCGATGGCGGCGACATCGTCTATCACGGCTATTTCGACATCGGCATCGCCGTCGGTTCGCCGCGCGGCCTCGTCGTGCCGATCATCCGCGATGCCGACCAGTTGTCGCTGGCGCAGATCGAAAAGAAGATCGCCGAGTTCGGCGCCAAGGCCAAGGACGGCAAGCTGTCACTCGAAGAGTTGACCGGCGGCACGTTCTCGATCTCCAACGGCGGCGTGTTCGGCTCGATGCTGTCGACGCCGATCATCAACCCGCCGCAGTCGGCCATCCTCGGCATCCACGCCACCAAGGATCGCCCGGTGGTCGAAAATGGCCAGATCGTCATCCGGCCGATCAACTACCTTGCCATGTCCTACGACCACCGTATCATCGACGGACGCGAGGCGGTACTGGGCCTGGTGACGATGAAGGAAGCGCTCGAGGATCCTGCCCGCATGTTGCTCGATATCTGACCGAGGAGAACGCTCATGGCCAACAAGCAGTTCGACGTCGTCGTGATCGGCGGCGGTCCCGGGGGTTACGTGGCCGCCATTCGCGCAGCACAGCTGGGTTTCGCGGTTGCCTGCATCGAATCGGATGCCTATGCCGATCCGAAAGGTGAAGTCCGCCTCGGCGGCACTTGCCTCAACGTGGGCTGCATTCCCTCCAAGGCCCTGCTGCGTTCATCCGAGCTTTATGAGGAAGCCGATCATGCCTTCGAGATGCATGGCATCTCCGTCGCCGACCTGAAGATCGACGTCGGCGCGATGATGCGCCGCAAGGACAATATCGTCACCCAGTTGACCGGCGGCATTCGCGGCCTGTTCAAGAAGAACAAGGTGACGCTGCTGCCGGGACGTGGCCGCTTCGTCGGCCACGAAAATGAACTGTGGCAGGTGGCCATCAGTGGCACGGGTGGCAAGGACGGCGAAGAAATCGTCGATGCGCGGCATGTCATCGTCGCCACCGGTTCCGTGCCGCGCCAGCTGCCGGGCATTCCCGTCGACAACGTCACGATCTGCGACAACGTCGGTGCGCTGGCATTGGGTGCCGTGCCGAAGCGCCTCGGCGTGATCGGTGCCGGCGTCATCGGCCTCGAACTGGGTTCGGTCTGGAAACGCCTCGGCGCCGAGGTAACGATCCTCGAGGCCATGACGGACTTCCTTGCCGCCGCGGATCCCGCGGTCGCCAAGGAAGCGCGCAAGGTTCTGACCCAGAAGCAGGGCCTCAAGATCAACCTCGGCGTCAAGATCACCGGCGTCAAGCAGGGCAAGAAGGGTGTGACCATCGACTACGAGATGGGCGACGATGTCCTCAAGCTCGAATGCGACAAGCTGATCGTTTCGGTCGGCCGCGTGCCGAGCACGCAGGGCTTGAATGGCGATGCCGTCGGCTTGAAGCTCGACGCCCGCGGCTGCGTCGAGGTGGATGAACATTGCCAGACCAATCTCGAGAACGTCTGGGCGATCGGCGACGTGGTGCGCGGCCCGATGCTCGCGCACAAGGCCTCGGAAGAAGGCGTGATGGTTGCCGAACTGATCGCCGGGCAGGCCGGGCACGTCAATTACGACGCGATCCCCTGGGTGATCTACACGCACCCCGAGATCGCCTGGGTCGGCAAGACCGAAACCCAGCTCAAGAACGAAGGTGTCGAGTACCGCGCCGGCCAGGTGCCGTTCCTCGCCAACGGGCGGGCGCTCGGTCAGGGCGATCCCAGCGGCTTCGTCAAGGTCCTGGCGTGTGCGCAGACTGACCGCGTGCTCGGCGTGCACATCATCGGCACCAACGCATCCGAGCTGATCGCGGAGGCCGTGACGGCAATCGAATTCGGTGCGTCGTCCGAAGACATCGCCCGCATCTGCCACGCGCATCCGACCCTCTCCGAAGTCATGCACGAAGCGGCGCTGGCCGTGGACAAGCGCGCATTGCACTTCTGATTTGCCGCACCGCATTCTCAACGTCCCCAAGGACGGGATGATCGAAGGCTTCCATGCCGCGCTGACGGCGCGTGGCAGCGTGGCCGATCCGGACCAGTTGCTGGCGGCGATGCGCCTGCAACACTTTTACGACGAACTGATCGCCTTCAAGGCGGCGCGCCGCTCCAAGCTGCGCAAGCTGCTGGTGCATCCGGACCTGCCGAAGGGCGTCTGGTTCTGGGGTGGCGTGGGGCGCGGCAAGACCTTCCTGATGGACTGCTTTTTCGCCGCCGTGCCCTACCGGCGCAAGCGGCGCGTGCACTTTCATGCCTTCATGCGCGAGATCCATGAGCGCCTCGGGGCACTCAAGAGTGAAACTGACCCGCTGGCGAAGGTCGCCGCACAGGTGGCGAAGGAAACGCGCCTGATGTGCTTCGACGAGTTCCATGTCTCCGACATTGCCGACGCGATGATTCTCGGCCGCCTGATGCAGGCGCTGTTCGACGCGGGCGTCGTGTTCTGCATCACCTCGAATTACCCGCCCGACGGGCTCTACCCGAACGGATTGCAGCGCGAGCGGCTGCTGCCGACACTCGCGCTGCTCAACGACAAGCTCGACGTCATCAAGATCGATGCCGGCATTGACTACCGGTTGCGCGTGCTCGAACAGGCCGCCGTCTATTGGCTGCCGGCCGATGGGGAAGCGGATGCGCTGTTGATGCGCACCTTCACGAAGATGGTGCATGGCGAGGGACATACGCGGCCGATCGAAGTGCTCGGCCGCGAAATCCCGGTCGTGCATCGCGCCCCCGGCGTGGCGTGGTTCGACTTCGCGACCCTCTGCGGCGGACCACGTTCGCAGAACGATTATCTGGACCTGGCGTACCGCTTCCACACGATCTTCCTCTCCGGCGTGCCGCGGATGGGGCCTGAAATGGCCAATGAGGCACGGCGCTTCACCTGGCTCATCGACGTCTGCTACGACCATCGCGTCAAGCTGGTGATCGCCGCGGCCGTGCCCGCCGAGGAACTCTACGTGTCAGGCCCGCAAGCGAGCGAGTTTGCGCGCACGGTGTCACGGTTGATCGAGATGCGCTCGCACGACTATCTGGCGAGCGCGCACCGGCGCATCGAAACCCATACGCCGCAGGCTTGATGCCGTCCCGTCAGCGCTGACTTTCAGTTAAGCCACTGCGGGTAGGGTTTCCAGCGGGCGATCCAGTCGGGCATGTCGGCGGCCGGCATCGGCTTGGCAATGCCGTAACCCTGCGCGATCGAGCAGCCGAGCGCGAGCAACGCGACGCCGATCTCCGCCGTCTCGACGCCTTCGGCGACGACCTGGCGCTTGAAGGTTCGCGTCAGGCTGATGACGCCCTCGACGATCGCGTGGTCCTCGTCGTCGGTCAGCAGGTCGCGCACGAAGCTCTGGTCGATTTTCAGCGTATCCACGTGCAGGCGCTTGAAATAGGACAGCGACGAGTAGCCCGTGCCGAAGTCGTCGAGCGCGAAGCTGACGCCCAGCGCATGACAGGCGGTGATGACCTCGGCGATGCGCAGCACATCCTCGAGGGCGGCCGATTCGACCACTTCCAGTTCGAGCGAATGGGGAGGCACCCCGGGATGTTTCTCGAGCAGGGCCGCGAGTCGCGCGGTGAAGTGGGGTGATTGGAGGTGGCGGGGCGAGATGTTGATGCTGACGCCGATCGACACTCCTGCCGCGTGCCAGGTTTCCAGTTGCTTCAATGCGGATTCGATGACCCATTCGCCGAGCGGAATGGAGAATTCGGTGTCCTCGACCTCCGGCAGGAAGCGGCTGGGGGGCAGGAGGCCTTCCTCCGGATGCTGCCAGCGGATCAGGGCTTCCGCGCCGATGACCTGGCCTTGCCGCATATCCACCTTGGGCTGGTAGAACAGCACGAACTCACCCTGGTCGAGGGCGGCCTCGATGCGGGTGCGGTTGCTGCGCCGGACCTGCACCTGGCGGTCCTGCTCGGCGTCGAACATATGGAAGCGATTGCGGCCGCTCTGCTTGGCGACATACATCGCCTGGTCGGCATGGCGCATCAGCGTGTCGGCATCGGCGTCGTCGAAGGGAAAGATTGTCAGGCCGATGCTGGCCGTGATGGCGAGTGTCTTGCTGTCGTCGAGCGCGTAGGGCCGGCTGACCGCCACGAGCAGGCGCTCGATGGTCTGGATGCACTCGTCGATGGTGCCGAGATCGCTGAGCAGCAAAACGAATTCGTCGCCGCCGAGCCGGCACACGGTGTCCTCGGCGCGCAGATGTTCCTTGAGGCGCTGCGCCACCATCACCAGCAGCAGGTCGCCCGCCTTGTGGCCCAGCGTGTCATTCACCGGCTTGAAATTGTCGAGGTCGATATACGCGATGGCCAGCAACCGCTGGGCGCGCTGTGTCCGGGCGAGGGCGAGCTTCAGGCGGTCCGCCAGCAGGATGCGGTTGGGCAGTTGCGTGAGCGGGTCGTGGTGCGCGAGGAATTCGAGTTCGAGCTGATAGCGGTTGCGCTCGGCGGCATCGCGTGCGAGCGAAGTCGCCATCTGGTTGAAGTTGTCGGCCAGCACGCCGATCTCGTCACTGCTGCGATGGGCGATCTGCGTGGCAAAGTCGCCCTGCGTGAGGCGCCGTGTGGCCGCCACCAGATGCGCGATGTGGCGCGTCAGGAGGTAGCCCAGCGCGATGAGCAGGACCAGGGTGAGCAGGACTTCCAGCGCGGCGATGACCAGGCTCTGCTTCAGGACGTTGTCGCGCAGGCTGGCCAGATCAACCAGCGACAGGCCGAAACGCACTGAGCCGACGTGCGTGTTTCCCGGCAACGTCAGGGCGACCTGCGTGTCATAGGTCATGTCGGGCAAGGCGGTCAGCACGTTCTGGTCTTCCTGCCAGTCGGGCGGGACGGCGCCAGCCCTGCTCAAGACTTCGCCTCGCGCGCCCAGCACGACGACATAGCGAAGATCGGTGGGCCGCATGCCGACGAGTTGGCGCAGGATCGCATCGATCTCGCTGTGGTCGCGCTGGAATACCCGGCCGGCCAGCGAGGCGTCGATCAGCGGCTTCAACGCATCGAGCCGCAGCTGGGTCTGGGATTCGAGGGCTTCCGTGACCAGCCGATAGCTGTTGGCGAGCAGCAGCCCGAGCATGAAAATCTCGATGACGATGGCCGTCGTCACCAGCCGGAAGCGGATCGAGCGATACCAGGGGATGGCGGGCGCGGTGTCTTCGGGCATCGGGCCGGGATCAGGGTTTCTCGAGGACCGCGGTGAACGGGTCGATCCGCTTCATGGTGGCGGCGTCGACCGGGCGGAAGTCGGTTTGCTGCGATACGTCGAAATAGGTTTTGCCGGCCGGTGTGCTGTTGAAATCGAACAGGCCTTGTTTCAGGCGCTGGAGCGTCGCGGCGTCAACGCGGGGGGCGGCCAGCATCAGGAAGCCCGGGACGGGCTGCGAGCGCCACAGTTCGCGCAGCACCTCCTTTTTTTCGGCCGGCGCCTTGTCCCAAAGCAGGGTGCCGGTGGCGCCGGCATCGGCTTCCTTGAGGACCAGCGCGTCCAGCACGTTCGAAAAGTTCGCCGTATTGACGAACTTGACGTCGCGGCCGAGCGCGAGCCCGTGCTTGCCCAGTTCCTGATCGACGATCTGGTAGGTCATCGACAATCTGGCGCCGATCGCCAGCGAGCGGCCCTTGAGATCGGCCAGCTTACGGAGCGGACTTTCCTTGCGCGTCAGGGCGACGATGACGATCTGATAACCCGTCTGTGCGACCGGCTGGTAGCGGTCGCGCTGCTCGGCGAGGCGCCCCATGTGGGGGGCGGTGAAGACGATGTCGTATTCGCCCGCCCGTGTGCGTTCGATGAACCGGGCGAAATCCGGCGCGGAGCGCAGGCTGACCGGCCGGCCCAGCGTTCGGGCCAGGTGATCGCCCAGCGGCGCGAACAGCTCGACGGTCTGGCTCGACGAAAGGTAGGGATAAATACCGAAAACCAGTTCGCCGCCCTCATTGGCGGCGCGCGCTGGCAGGGCGAGCAGAAGACAAGCGGCAATTATCGCCAGCAATTGATGCATGGCAGCCTTGAACAAGCGATCTCCTCCCAAAGGGCTTGATACAAGTCAGTCTACTTATTTTTTGCGCCGTCTGGCGATGAAGTTGGGGGTGGAAAGCGGTTCAAAGACCGGGATTCCGGCTTGTGTCGTCTATCCGTTTTTCGTTTCGCCGGCCAGCCGGAAACCATAGGCGGCAATCGGCGGGCCGATGGTTTCGAGGATGGCCACGGCCGCCAGCACGATCGCGTTGAGCTGCGCGGCCTCCAGCGCGAACAGGGTGTCTGCCGTCTGGGCAAGGCCGATGGCGAGGCCGGCCATCGGCACCAGCAGCAGGCCGGTGGCGGCCGCCGATCGCGGCGCATCCCCCTGCCAGCGCGTCATGCCGAAGACGGTCAGCCATTTCGCCGCGATGCGGACGCCGACCAGTGCGATGGCGATTCCGCCGAGGGTGGCGACCTCACCGAGATTGATTTTGGCGCCGGCATAGACGAACAGCACGACGAAGAACAACTCGAAGGCTTCGCCGAAGGCGACATCGGAAATCACGTCGTCCTGCTCGAGCGTCCGGACCACCACGCCGATGGCGAGCGGGACGAACAGCGCCGAGAGATTCAAGGCGTTGGCGATGCCCACGCCGATCAACAGGGCGCCGATGATCAGGGCCAGCCGGTACTGCTGGGCGCTGCGCGTCAGGCGCGCGCTGAAGACAAGGATGCCGGCGATCAGGATGGCCACGGCCAGCGAGCCCAGCAACTGGTAGATCGGCTGGAAGACGACGGTGCTCCAGTCGGCTTCCATCGCGAGATGGCCGGCGGGCAGGAAGGCAGAGAACGCGAAGAAGGAAAACAGGTTGTTGAGGGCGACCATTTCCTTGGTGCGCTCGGTGACCGGGCCGGCCGCGCCGACTTCATGCGCGACGTGGATCAGGATGGCCGGCGAGGACGAGATGACGATGGCGGCGATCAGGCCGGCCAGCAGGTTCGACAGGCCGAGCCACGTCAGCAGGCTGTACGCGGCGAGGAAGGTCATGCCGCTTTCGACCAGGCTGATCAGCAGCAGGCGCCGGTCGTGCAGCATGGCGCGCAAGTTGAGCGAGAGGCCGAGCCGGTAGAGGATCAGCCCGAGGGCCACGTCGATCAGCGGCGTGGTCAGCGTCAGCGCTTCCTTCGTCAGCAGGTTGATGCCGGACGGGCCGATCAGCAGGCCGACCGCCATGAAACCGGTGATCGAGGGCAGCCACGAAATGCGGTGCGCGAAATAACCGCCGATCACGCCGGCGAACAGCAGCAGGCCGAAGGCCATCTGGGTGTTGAAGTCGGGGGGCCAGGCCGGCAGGAATTCCATGCGTCAGGCCTCGCTGATCCGCTTGAGTTCGTAGAGGCGCTCGAGCGCTTCGCGGGGCGACAGCGCATCGGGATCGAGCGCCTGCAGGGCCTCCAGCGCGGGGTGCAGGGGCGCCTCGAAAGTCAGTTCCGGCGGGATGGCACCGAACAGGTCCGGTTGCGGTGCCGCGGCGATCTCGCGGTTCTCCAGCGCGACGAGGCGGCGCTTCGCCTCGCGCAGCACGGCGGGCGGCACGCCGGCGAGCGCCGCGACCTGGATGCCGTAGGACTGCGACGCGGGCCCCGGTTCGACGGCATGCATGAAGACGACGCTGTTGCCGTGCTCGACGGCATCGAGATGGACATTGGCGCACTCGGCATGATCCTCGGCCAGCCGCGTCAGCTCGAAATAGTGGGTGGCGAAGAGCGTCCAGCAGCGCGTCTTCTCGACGAGGTGGCGCGCGATGGCAAAGGCGAGCGCGAGGCCGTCGAAGGTCGAGGTGCCGCGCCCGATCTCGTCCATCAGCACCAGCGATTGGTCGGTCGCGCCGTTGAGAATGGCGGCGGCCTCGGTCATCTCGACCATGAAGGTCGAGCGGCCGGAGGCGAGGTCGTCCGAGGCGCCGATGCGCGTCAGGATCGCGTCGATCGGGCCGAGCCGGCAGCTTTGCGCCGGCACGTAGCTGCCGCAATGGGCCAGCAGCGTGATCAGCGCGGTCTGGCGCATGTAGGTCGATTTGCCGCCCATGTTCGGGCCGGTAACGATCAGCATGCGCCGGTTGGGCGTAAGGTCGAGGTCGTTCGCGATGAACGGCACGCCGTCCTTCTGCACCTGCCGTTCCACTACCGGATGGCGTCCACCGCGGACCTCGAGACACGGATGCTCAACGAACTCGGGCCGGCAGTAGTCGTAGCGTTGCGCGGCGGTGGCGAAGGCACACAGGCCGTCGAGCTGGGCCAGCGCGCGGGCGATGCGCTGCAGTTCGACGATGTGCGCGGTGAGCGCGTCGAGCAATTCTTCGTAGAGGCGTTTTTCCAGCGCCAGGGCCCGTTCGTTCGCCGAGAGCGCCTTGTCCTCGAAGGCTTTCAACTCGGGCGTGATGTAGCGCTCGGCATTCTTCAGCGTCTGGCGGCGCCGGTAGTCGTCCGGTACTTTCCCGACGTGCGCATGCGTGACCTCGATGTAGAAGCCATGCACCTTGTTGTATTCGACCTTGAGGCTGGGGATTGCCGTGCGTTCCTTCTCGCGGGCCTCGAGTTCGATCAGGAACTGGCCGCAATTGGTCTGGATCGCCCGCAACTCGTCGAGCTCGGCATCGAAGCCCGTGGCGATGGCGCCGCTGTCGCGCAGCAGCGCGGGCGGTTCGGCGGCGATGCTGCGTTCAAGCCGGACGAGGCAGTCCTCGGGCTGGGCGAGGTCGGCGCGCAGCGTCCCCAGCAAACCCTCGCACTGGGCAAGCGGGGCAGCGATCGTGGGCAGTGCTTTCAGTGTTTCGCGCAGGGCGGCCAGTTCGCGGGGACGCGCGGACTTCAGCGCGATGCGGCTGCCGATGCGCTCGACATCCGCCACACCCTTCAGCGCGGCCGTAAGCGGGTTGAGCGGTTCCGTGTCGCCGAGCAGGTCGGCGATGGCGCCGTGGCGGGCAGCGGCGATCGCGCGATCGGTGAGCGGATGGTGCAGGCCATGGCGCAGCCAGCGGGTGCCGGCCGCGGTGGCGCAGGAGTCAAAGAGCGAAAGCAGGGTCGGTGCCCCCTTGTCGCTCTGGCCGCGCAGTGTTTCGGTGATTTCGAGGTTGCGGCGCGTCGCGGCGTCGAGCCGCAGCCACTGGGTGTCGCGTTCCAGCGTCAGGCCGGTGACGTGGGCAAGCGCCTGCAGTTGCGTCGCCTGCGCGTAGCGCAACAGCGCGCCCGCCGCGCCGAGCGCAAGTGAGGCTTCCTCGTCCTGCGGAATGAAGCCGGCGAGGTCGCGCGTGCCGAAGTGTTCGGTCAGCTGCTGAATTCCGCTGGCGGTGTCGAAATGCCAGTCGGGGCGACGACGTCCCAGGTGGGAGGCATTCTCCGGCAGATCGAGCACGGTGTTCTCGCCGAGCAGGATTTCCGCGGGCCGGAGGCGTGTGAGCTGCGTAGGCAGGGCGCTCGCGGCGGTTTCCAGCAGGCGCAGTTCGCCGCTGGCCAGGTTGAGCCAGGCCAGGCCCACGCGCTTGGCGGGCTGGCGCTGGACGGCCAGCGCCAGCAGCAGGCTGTCGCTGCGGTCGTCGAGCAATGCCGCATCGGTGAGCGTGCCGGGCGTGACGATGCGGACCACCTGCCGTTCGACCGGCCCCTTGCTGGCCGCCGGGTCGCCGATCTGCTCGCAGATCGCCACCGACTCGCCGAGCTTCACCAGTCGCGCGAGGTACTGCTCGACGGCATGGTAGGGCACGCCCGCCATCGGGATCGGCTGGCCGGCCGACTGGCCGCGCTTGGTCAGCGTGATGTCGAGCAGCCGCGCCGCCTTCTCCGCGTCGGCGTAGAAAAGCTCATAGAAGTCGCCCATGCGGTAGAACAGCAGCGCGTCCGGATGCGCCGCCTTGAGCCGCAGGTACTGCTGCATCATCGGCGTATGGCGGGCGGAATCCTCGGCGGAATGGGGCGGTGTTCGGGTCATGCGGGAAGGGGGTCGGGACGCGCGCGGACGGCTGGCGTGAAGGAGGGCGAATTATACTGGTGGCCCTTCAGCAGCTTTGACAATCGGCATGGCCTCCGGCGGCATCATGAAACTGGCGCGACGCCTCCTGCACCTCTGGGTGCGGTTGCGCATTTTTCCGGACAATCTCGGCGCACCCGCAACCCTTGGGATCGATCCCGACCGGCCGGTGTGCTACGTGCTGCAGGAAAGTTGGCTGACCGACCGGCTGGTCCTGCAGGAAGCCGTGTCGCGTGCCGGTTTGCCCGCAGCGGACCGGGCGCTGAAGATCGCCGGACGCCGTCTCGCCAGCGCTGACTTTGCACTGGTGCGCGGCTGGCGCCTGTTCGGGCGGGCGAGCGAGCGCTACGGCGTCCCGCCGCGGCTGGCGCGGCTGATCGAAGCACTGGCCGCCGAGGGAACGGCCGATGTTCAACTGGTGCCGGTGACGGTGATGTGGGGACGCGCCCCGAAACAGCAGGACGGCATCCTGCGGGCGCTGCTGGCCGAGTCGTGGCAGCGGCGGCATCCGCTGGGCCATTGGCTGGCGGTGCTGCTCCACGGTCGCGAAACGCATGTGCATTTCGGCGTGCCTTACTCGCTGCGCAGCCTGCTCGTCGATGTGCCCGAAGCCACGCGGGCCTCGAAAAAGGCGGCACGGGTGCTGCGCGCGCATTTCCGCCGCCAGCGCGAGCTGACCATCGGACCCGACGTGTCGCATCGGCATACGCAGGTCGGGGCGCTGTTGTCGACACCGGAGGTGCGCGCCGCCATCGAGGCCGCCGCGACACGCGAAAAACTGTCGCACGAGGCGGCCTACGCGCAGGCGCGCCGCCATGTGCTGGCGATCGCCTCGGACTACTCGCACAGCGTGATGCGGGCGGGCGAGATCTTCCTCACCTGGCTATGGACGCGCCTGTTCGATGGCGTCGACGTGCGCAACCTCGAGGTGCTCACGCGCATCGCCCCCGGGCAGAGCCTCGTTTACCTGCCCTGTCATCGCAGCCATATCGATTACCTGCTAATGACCTACGTTATCTATCGGGCCGGGCTGACGCCACCGCATGTTGCCGCCGGCGACAACCTCGACCTGCCGGTGCTGGGACGCATCCTGCGCGGCGGCGGCGGGTTCTTCCTGCGGCGCAGCTTCAAGGGTGATCCCCTGTATGCGACCGTGTTTGCCGAGTACCTGCACCGCATGCTGGCACGCGGCTTCCCCATCGAGTATTTCATCGAGGGGGGGCGCAGCCGCAGCGGTCGCATGCTGCCACCGAAGGCCGGATTGCTGGCGATGACGGTACAGAGTTTCCTGCGCGGGCACGAACGGCCATTGGTCTTCGTGCCGGTGTATCTGGGCTACGAGAAGCTGCCCGAAGGCGCGAGCTTCGTCGGCGAGCTGTCGGGTCAGGCGAAGCAGCGCGAGTCGCTGCTGGGCCTGCTGTCGGCCGTGCGCGTGCTGCGCCGGCATTTCGGCAAGGTGTACGTGAATTTCGGCGAACCGCTGCCCCTCGCCGACTGGCTCGATGCGCGCCATCCGGTGTGGCGCTCGGGCGACGGCGAAACGGACTGGCAACGCGCCGCGGTCGGCGCCATTGCCAACGAACTCGCGCAGCGCATCAACGATGCGGCACTGGTCAATCCGGTGAATCTGGTCGCGCTGGCACTGCTGGCAACCCCGCAGGCGACCGCCGATGCGGCGGCCCTGGCCCGGCAGGTCGAGCACCTGCAGGGCCTGCTGGATGCGGCGCACGCCGGCGCCCTCGCGGCCCCGGCAGAAGGCAGGGCCTGCATCGATGCCGCGCTGCGACTCACCGCGGTGCATCGGATCGACCATCCCCTGGGCGCGCTGATCGGCGCGAACACCAACGAAGCGGCCCTGCTCGCCTATTTCCGCAACAACGTGCTGCACCTGTATGCCCTGCCGACGCTGCTGGCCTGCTTGATCCTGCAGCATGGGCCGCTGACCGAAGCCCGGCTGGGGGCGATGCTCGCCGACCTGTATGGCCTGATGCGCGCGAGCCTCTACCTGCATCTCGACGAGGCCGTGCTGCCGGATGCGCTGGACGACATGCTCGGCAAGCTCGCGGCACGCGGGTTGATCGAACGACGGGACGGCGAGGTGCGCGCGCCGGCCGCGAATACGGTAGCGCATGCCGACTTGTTCTGGATCGGCGAGATCCTGCGTCCGCAGATGGAGCGCTATTTCCTGGTGCTGATGCTGTTGCGGCACGGCGGCAGCGGCCACGTGACGCGTGCCGAACTGCTGGATCGCTGCGTGCTGCTCGCCCAGCGGCTGGTGCTGATGCATGCGGGAAAGACGCCCGAGTTTGCCGACAAGCCGCTGTTTGTCGCGCTGATCGGCCATCTGCTCGACAACGGCATCCTGCGGGAGGATGAGGTGAAGCGGCTCGAATTCGGTGCGGAACTCGAGCGTGCCGCCGCACAGGCCGAAGCGCTCCTCGCGCCTGACGTGCGCGAACTGATGCTGCGCTTGCAGGTGAATTAGCGGGGTGGCGTGCGCGTTGCGGTGACGCAGTCCTTGACCAGTCCCGGGCCGCGATAAATCAGGCCGGAATAGATCTGCACGAGCTGGGCGCCGGCGTCGAGCTTGGCCTTCGCCTTCGTCCCGTCGACCACGCCGCCGGCGGCGATGATCGGCACTTCTCCGGCCAGTGCCGTGGCGAGCTTCCTCAGGACCACCGTGGAGGCTTCGAACAGCGGCGCACCGGACAATCCGCCAGCCTCGTCGGCATGCGGCTGGCCGGCGACGCGGCTGCGGTCGAGCGTGGTGTTGGTGGCGATGACGCCATCGATGCGATGGCGCCGCAGCGCGTCGGCGATGGTTGTGATCTGCACATCATCGAGGTCGGGCGCAATTTTTAGCGCCAGCGGCACGTGTTTGCCATGCTGCTGGGCGAGCGCCGTTTGCCGGGCCTTGAGGGTGCCGAGCAGCGCGTCGAGTTCCGATTCGCCCTGCAGGGCACGCAAGTTCTTGGTGTTCGGCGAGGAGATATTGACCGTGATGTAGCTGGCGTGCGGATAAGCCTTTTCCAGGCCGATCAGGTAGTCGTCGGCTGCGCGCTCGATGGGCGTGTCGGCGTTCTTGCCGATGTTGATACCGAGGATACCGCGGTACTTCGTGGCCTTGACGTTGGCGACCAGCGCGTCGATGCCGTGGTTGTTGAAGCCCATGCGATTGATGATGCCCTCGACGCGCGGCAGGCGGAACATGCGCGGCTTGGGATTGCCCGGCTGCGGACGCGGCGTGACGGTGCCGACCTCGATGAAGCCGAAGCCCCAGCCGGCGAGTGCGTCGATGGCTTCGCCGTTCTTGTCGAGCCCGGCCGCGAGGCCGATGCGGTTGGGAAACGACAATCCCATGACCGTGACGGGCGTGTCGGGGTAGGGACGGCTGCCGGGGGCGATGGCACCGAGGGTGCGCAGGCCGGCGATGGAAAGTTCGTGCGCGGTCTCGGGATCGAGGGCGAGGACGAAGGGCTTGACGAGGCAGTAGGGCAGCATGGCCGGCATTCTACCGGCTGGGCGTGAAAGTCAGCGCTGACAGGACGGCATTAGTGTGTCGAGCAACGTCCAGTGGCCGTTGTGCAGGGCTTCGAGCGGGTGGAACTGCGACTTGTAGGCCATCTTGCGGCTGTTGCGGATCCAGTAACCGAGATAGAGGTGCGGCAGGCCGAGGCTGCGGCATTGTTCGACTTGCCAGAGGATGCCGTAATTGCCGTAGCTGGCGCCCGGCAGGTCGGGCTCGTAGTAGGTGTACACCGATGACAGGCCTGCCTCGAGCACGTCGATGATGCAGACCATGCGCAGCGTGCCGTCTTCGCGGAACTCGACGAGCCGGCTATCGACATGCGTCTGCAACAGGAACTGGGCATATTGCTCGCGACTGTCGTCGTCCATGCCCCCGCCCCAGTGGCGCGCGTACTGGTAGCGCTGGTAGAGGGCGTAATGCTCCTCGCGGAACAGCAGCGGGCGTTCCTGGGCAACCAGGTTGCCGTGGCGCGCCAGGGTGCGGCGCTGGCTGCGATTCGGCTGGAAGTCGGCAACAGGGATGCGCACCGGCACGCATTCGCGGCAGGTGTCGCACCACGGGCGATAGGTGAAGACGCCGCTGCGACGGAAGCCGATCCGGACCAGTTCGCCGTAGGTCTCGGTGTCGATCAGTTGGCTGGGCGTGGCGACCTGCGAACGTGCGGCGCGGCCGGGGAGGTAAGAGCAGCCGTAGGGCGAGGTCGCGTAGAACTGCAGCAGCGGGAAGGGCGGCAAGTCCCTCAGATGCGTCATGCCCGCTTACTCCGGAAAGCGCCGTCGATGCCGTTCGCGGGCCAGCAGCCTGGTGCGTGGCTGACGTCGCCTGCATCGACAAGCGCCGTCACGCGGGCGAGGTAGTCGCTGCGCGGGATCGGGCGGGCGCCCAGGGAGGTCAAGTGTGCGGTTTCCATCTGGCAATCGATTATGCCGAAATCGCGCGCGGCAAGGTAAGCACAGAGGTGGGCGAGGGCGATCTTCGAGGCGTCGGTGACGTGGGAAAACATCGATTCGCCGAAAAAGGCGCGGCCGATGGCGATGCCGTACAGGCCGCCGACCAACCGGCCGTCGCACCAGGTCTCGACGCTGTGGGCGTGGCCGAGCGCATGCAGGCGGATGTAGGCCTGCTGCATTTCGGTCGTGATCCACGTGCCGTTCTGGCCGTCGCGCGGGGTCGCGGCACAGGCGGCGATGACTGGCGCGAACGCGTGGTCGAGCTTGACGGTGTAGTCGGCGTTGCGCAGGGTTTTCGCCAGCGACCGGGTGATCCGGATCTCGTCGGGGAACAGCACCATGCGCGGATCGGGGCTCCACCAGAGCAGGGGTTCGCCTTCCGAATACCAGGGGAAGATGCCTCGCCGGTAGGCGGCCAGCAGGCGCGCGGGTGACAGGTCGCCGCCGGCAGCCAGCAGACCGTTGGGGCCGTTCGGTTCCTTCAGTGCCTTTTCGATGGGGGGGAAAGTGAGGTCAGCGGTCAGCCACGGGATCATGCCCGAAACGCTACCACATGGTCGACATCGAGGCGGATGCCGATCATTTCGCCGATGGCGTGGTTGTGGTGCGAAGGCACGAGCGAAAGCACGCGCGCACCGGAGGGCAGTTGCAGGGTGTAGAGGAACTCGGCCCCCCGGAAGGCCTTGGCGACCACTTCCGCGCGCAGCGCTGCGTCGTCGTCATGCAATACGTCGTCCGGGCGCAACAGGACTTCGACGGGCGTGCCGGCATCCAGCAGCGCGCAACTGCCGCCGTCGCATTCGGTGGCGAGCATGCCGTTGAGGGGTCCGAATTCGGTGATCACGTGCTGGGTATCCCCGACCCTGCCGGGCAGCAGCACCCCCTGGCCAACGAAGTCGGCGACGTAGCGCGTCGCGGGGCGGTGGTAGAGGTTGTAGGGCGTATCCCACTGCTCGATGCGTCCGGCATGCATGATGCCGACGGTGTCGGCGACGGCAAAGGCTTCGTGCTGGTCGTGCGTGACGAGGATGGCCGCCGTACCGGTGTCCTTCAGGATGGCGCGCACTTCGAGCGAGAGGCGCTCGCGCAATTCCACGTCGAGATTGGAGAAGGGTTCGTCGAGCAGCAGCAGATGCGGTCGGGGCGCCAACGCGCGGGCGAGCGCGACGCGTTGCTGTTGTCCGCCGGAAAGCTCGTGCGGGTATTTGTTGGCCTGGCCGGAGAGGCCGACGATGGCAAGCAGTTCTTCCACGCGCCGTCCTGCCAGCGCTGACTTTGCCTTCAAGCCGAAGCCGATGTTGCCGCCGACGGTCAGGTGCGGGAACAGGGCATAGTCCTGGAACACCATGCCGATCTGGCGCTGTTCCGGTGGAACGCAGTGAGCCGAGCCGCCGACCACAGCGTCGCCCAGTCGGATGCTGCCCTGCGACGGTGTTTCAAAGCCCGCAATCAGGCGCAGCACCGTGGTCTTGCCGCAGCCCGACGCACCCAGCAGGCAACTGATCTCGCCGGGATGCAGTTCGAACGACAAATCGCTTACGACCGCATGGCGGCCGTAAGCGTGGCTGACGTGATCCAGAACGAGCAGGCTCATGTTGTGATTATAATTGAGAATCAATCTCAAATAAAACAACTCTTCCGTGCGGTCTCAACTGGTTCCGTTTTCCCTGCCGATCGGCTTGCTGGTCGCGCTGCCCGTGTTGTCGGTCGGTGCGAACCTCTTCGCGGGTGCGGCGGGCGATGCCTGGAGTCACCTGGTCGCCACCGTATTACCGGAGTACATTGTGAACTCCTTGCTGCTGGCGGTGATCGTGGGCTTCGGCGTGGTCGTGGTCGGGGTCAGCACGGCATGGCTGACCGCCATGACGGATTTCCCGGGGCGGCGGGTCTTCGAATGGGCATTGCTGCTGCCCCTCGCGTTGCCCGCCTACGTGATGGCCTACGTATATACCGACCTGCTGCAGTTCGTTGGGCCAGTGCAGACCTTTCTGCGCGAAAGTTTTGGCTGGAAGCGCAGCGATTACTGGTTTCCCGAAATTCGCAGCCTTGGCGGTGCGGCGGCGATGTTCGTCTGCGCGCTTTACCCTTATGTCTATCTGATCACGCGCACGGCGTTCCTCGAGCGCGGCAGCAGCACGTTTGAAGCGGGACGTTCCATGGGCCTGACGCCCTGGGCTGCTTTCATGCGCGTGTCGCTCCCCCTGGCCCGACCGGCCGTCGTCGCCGGTGTCGCGCTCGTCCTGATGGAAACGCTGGCCGACTATGGCACGGTGGCCTACTTCGCCGTGCCGACGTTTACAACAGGCATCTACCGCGCCTGGTTTTCGCTCGGCGACCGCATCGCTGCCGCGCAACTGGCGGGCGCACTGCTGACCTTCGTACTCTGCCTGCTGGCCCTTGAACGCGCCAGTCGAGGGCGTGCGCGCTTTCATCAAACCGGTCGTCGTCAGGGCGAGCGCCGCGCACTGCAAGGGGCAAGCGCCTGGCTCGCGAGCCTGGCCTGCCTGCTGCCGCTGGTTCTGGGTTTCCTGTTGCCCGGCGGGCTGCTCTTCAGGCTGGCACTGGCCGAAGGGGACAGCGAGTTCGGTGTGCGTTATGGTGTGCTCGCCGGCAACAGCTTCCTGGTGGCCGGGGTGACTGCGTTGCTGGCGGTGGCCTTGGCGGTGCTGCTGGCCTATGCGCAGCGCCTGTCTTCCGTGCCGGCCGTGCGGATCGTCAATCGTGTCGTGGCGCTCGGCTATGCCGTGCCGGGTGCGGTGATCGCCGTTGGCGTGCTGATTCCGGTGACGCGACTCGACCACTGGCTCGCGGCCGCATGGCAAGAGACGTTCGGCACGAATCCGGGATTGCTGCTCACTGGTGGCATTGCGGCTCTGGTCTATGCCTATCTCGCGCGCTTCCTGTCGATTGCGTTGCAGACCGTGGAGTCAAGCCTCTTGCGGATGACGCCCAGCATGGACGCGGCGGCACAGAGTCTCGGCTGCGGCCCGGGTGAAACCTTGCGCCGCGTGCATCTGCCGTTGATTCGCGGCAGTCTCTTCACTGCCGGCCTGCTGGTCTTTGTCGATGTGATGAAGGAACTGCCGGCGACGCTGGTGATGCGACCATTCAATTTCAATACGCTCGCGACGCAGACTTATACGCTGGCGGCCGACGAGCGTTTGGCCGAAGCCTCGACCGCCGCGCTGGCGATCGTCGCTGTGGGCTTGCTGCCGGTTTTTCTGCTGGCGCGTGAGGTAGTGCGCGGCACGCAGCGTGGTGCGGCCTAGTCGCGCGGCCTACTTGCTCAACTTGAGTGCCCGGCATTCCATGGGCAGATAGCCGGGGTCGATGTTGGTTTGATCCTTGCCCAGCACCGTCATCTTTCCCGGGGCCTCGGCAAACCCGCAGACCCAGGTGATCGGCACCATGGGGGCATCCTCGACGATGGCCGGGCGCAGGCTGAGCATCTTGCCGGCGATTGATTTGCTGGCACGATTGCCGAACGTGAGGTGGATTACCCCGTCTTGCACGGTCAACGCACTGACGTAGTTATTGACGATCTTGTCGGCAACGGGAATCGCGGCGACCGCATTGTCGGCTGGCATGGTTTGCGTTGCTGCCCAGAAGTTGGTGATGGGTTTCTTGGCAATTTCGGCCAGGGGCAACGCGGCCTCGATCTGCGACTTGACGATGCGGTCGAGGTAGCTTGGAATGGCCATCAGGGCCAGGATGGTGATGACGGCGATGACTGCCATCATTTCCACCAGGGTGAAACCGTTGGTTCGTCTCATGTGCTGTCCATCATGCCGAGTTGATCGTCGGCATGATAGAGCAAGCGAGGAGAGAGCCTACTTCCAGCCAGCGCGGTCGGCGACCTTCTGGGCGGTAACGACATTCTTGGACAGCATGGGGATCGACAGGTTGTCGGCCTTGAAACTGCCGAGCGCGGCGAGCGCCGGGTTGTCGGTCTTCACGCTGGCCACGACAGGCCATTCATTG
Source organism: uncultured Methyloversatilis sp. (assembly GCA_964617225.1). Classification (GTDB taxonomy): domain Bacteria; phylum Pseudomonadota; class Gammaproteobacteria; order Burkholderiales; family Rhodocyclaceae; genus Sulfuricystis. The sequence goes on along the minus strand of CAZTWA010000025.1, from coordinate 2,925 downwards.
TTGCCGTCGGCGAAGTAGCGCTGCGCATCGTCCGAAACGAGATACTCGAGGAACTTGATGGCTGCTTCCTTGTGCGGTGCGGTTTTCAGCATGCCGCCCCCCGAGATGTTGATGTGCGTTCCTTGCGTCTGTTGGTTTGGCCAGATGACGCCCAAGGCCTCAACCACCTTCTGATCCTCAGGCTTGTTCGAGCGCATCAACCGGGCGAAGTAGTAACTGTTGGAAATCGCCACGCCGCACTCGCCCGCGGCAACGGACTTGATCTGGTCCGTGTCGCCGCCCTTTGGCGTGCGGGCGAAATTGGCCACCACGCCTCTTGCCCAGTCTTCGGCCTTCTTTTCACCATGGTGGGAAATGATCGCGGCAAGCAACGACAGGTTGTAAGGGTGGGCGCCGGAGCGGCTGCACACCTGGCCCTTGAGCTTCGGGCTGGCAAGATCCTCGTAACTCTTGATGTCCTCCGGCTTGATGCTGGCCTTGTTGTAAACGATGATGCGCGCGCGGGTTGAGAAGGCGAACCAATCGTTCGAGCGCAGGTGTGCCGGAATGCGCTCTTCGAGGACTTTCGATTTAACGGGCGCGAACAAACCAAGTTCATCGGCTTTAGCAAGGCGCGTTGCATCCACGGTAATGAATACGTCGGCCGGGCTGTGGACGCCTTCATTGCGGATGCGTTCAAGCAGCTCATCCTCTTTGGCTTCGATCCGATTGATCTTGATGCCGGTTTGCTTGCTGAAGTTCGCATAGAGCGCTTCGTCTGTCTGGTAGTGACGGGCGGAGTAGAGGTTGAGTACATTGTCCTGGGCTTGGGCAAGAGGGGTGTTCATGGCAGCGAGTAGGGCAAATAGCGTGGCATACCGGCGAAGCATCATGAGTTCTCCATTAAATTGTGATCGTGCCATTAATAATAATGAGAATGATTATCAAAAGCAAGAGCAATGTGCGGTGCCCGTGGGAAAACGCCGTGGCTATAATCGACACAAACTAAAAGAGTGGAGATAACCGTGAGCTTCAAGGCTTTTCTGATCGATCAGAAAGAGGGCAAGGTTTCATCGGGATTTGTCGGCATGGAGGAAACACAACTCGATGCCGGCGAAGTGACGATTGCTGTCGCGTATTCAGGCGTCAATTACAAGGATGCGCTGGCCGCCACGGGAGCGGGTCGGATCATCCGGCGCTTTCCCTGCATCGGGGGCATCGACCTGTCCGGTACGGTGGTGAAGAGCGACAGCCCGAATTTCAAGCCGGGCGACGCAGTGCTGGCCACCAGCTACGACATCGGCGTTGCGCATCATGGCGGATTTGCGGAACTGGCGCGCATCCCTGCCGCGTGGGTCTACAAACTTCCCGCGGGGCTGGATCTGCGCAGCGCCATGGCGCTCGGCACCGCCGGCTTTACGGCCGGGCTGGCGGTGGCCAGGATGGAACACAACGGGCTGAGGCCTGGCAATGGGCCGGTGGTCGTCTCCGGTGCGACCGGCGGCGTCGGCAGCATCGCGATCGAAATCCTCGCCAAGGCCGGCTACGAAGTGCATGCGCTGACCGGCAAGGCCGATGCGACGGATTACCTCAAGCAACTCGGTGCGAAGGAAATCATCCTACGGTCCAGCCTGGATCTCGCCAAGATCAAGCCGCTTGGCAAGGAGACCTGGGCGGGCGCGGTGGATAACCTGGGTGGCGAGGTGCTGTCCTGGATGGCGAGCACCATGCAGCAGGCCGGTACGATCGCGAGCATTGGCCTGGCGGCGAGCATCGACTTCAAGACCACGGTGATGCCCTTCATCCTGCGCGGCGTCTCGCTGCTGGGCATCGATTCCGGCTACACCGGCGATCCCTTGCGCGGCGAGGTTTGGCGTCGATTGGGCAGCGAATGGAAGCCCGAGAAGGTCATTGCGCAAGCCCGGGAGATCCCGTTCGACGCCTTGCCCGGCGTGTTCGACGACTTCCTGCAGGCGCGCGTCAAGGGACGCGTGGTCGTCCGCATCCAGAATCAATAACCAACGATAACCAGAGGGGAAGAGAAGATGACGAAATACGCGGATTTTCATCGCCGTTCGATCGAGGATCGTGATGGTTTCTGGACCGAACAGGCGCAATTGGTCGACTGGCAGACACCGCCACAGAGCGTTTGCGATTACAGCCGGCCGCCGTTCGTGAAATGGTTCGTCGGTGGCAAGACCAACCTGTGCCATAACGCCGTCGACCGCCATGCGGCCAAGCGCCCGAACGACCGCGCGCTGATCTATATCTCGACCGAAACCAACGAAGAGAAGATCTACAGCTTCGCCGAGTTGAAGGCCGAGGTGATGCGCATGGCGGCGATCATGCAATCGCTTGGCGTGAAGAAGGGCGACCGCGTGCTGATCTACATGCCGATGATCGCCGAGGCGACCTTCGCCATCCTCGCCTGTGCGCGCATCGGCGCGATCCACTCGGTGGTGTTCGGCGGCTTCGCGTCCGGTTCGCTGGCGACGCGCATCGACGATGCGAAGCCGAAGCTGATCGTATCCAGCGACGCCGGCATGCGCGGCGGCAAGTCGGTCCCCTACAAGCACCTCCTCGACGAGGCGATCAACCTTGCGCAGTACAAGCCCGAGAAGGTGCTGATGATCGATCGCGGCCTCGACAAGGGCTTCAACAAAGTGGCCGGCCGCGACGTCGATTATGCGACGCTGCGCGCGCAGCACATGAATGCCGACGTGCCCTGCGAATGGATGGAGTCCTCCGAGCCGTCCTACATCCTCTATACCTCGGGTACCACCGGCAAGCCGAAGGGCGTGCAGCGCGATACCGGCGGCTATGCGGTGGCGCTCGCCGCGTCGATGAAGCATATCTATCAGGGCTTTGCGGGCGAAACCTACTTCGCGACGTCCGACATCGGCTGGGTGGTCGGCCACAGCTACATCATCTACGGCCCGCTGATTG
>CAZTWA010000024.1:0-22101 GCA_964617225.1 uncultured Methyloversatilis sp. | reverse complement strand
TGCGCAGGCGGATCGACTTCGGCGTGATTTCGACCAGTTCGTCGTCGGCGATGAACTCGACCGCGCTTTCCAGCGTCAGCTGGATCGGCGAGATCAGGCGCACGGCTTCGTCGGTACCGGAGGCGCGCACGTTGGTGAGCTGCTTGCCCTTGATCGGGTTGACCACCAGGTCGTTTTCACGACTGTGGATGCCGATGATGATGCCTTCGTACAGGGGGTCGCCGGGGCTGACGAACATGCGACCGCGGTCCTGCAGCTTCCAGAGCGCGTAAGCGACCGCAGGGCCATCTTCGGCGGAAACCAGCACGCCATTGCGGCGGTCGCTCATCGTGCCGGCCCAGGGGCCGTATTCGTCGAACACGTGGCTGGCGAGGCCGGTACCGCGCGTCAGGGTGAGGAATTCACCCTGGAAGCCGATCAGGCCGCGTGCCGGGATGCGGTATTCAAGACGCACGCGGCCCTTGCCGTCCGGTTGCATGTCCTGCAGTTCGCCCTTGCGGCGGCCGAGTTCTTCCATGACGCCGCCCTGGTGGCCTTCCTCGACGTCCACCGTGAGCATTTCGTAGGGTTCCTGCTTTTCCCCATTGACCTCGTGGAGGACGACGCGTGGCCGCGAAACGGCCAGCTCATAGCCTTCGCGGCGCATGTTTTCGAGCAGGATGGTGAGGTGCAGCTCGCCGCGTCCGGAGACTTCGAACACGTCGGCATTCGCGGTATCCGCGACGCGCAGGGCGACGTTGGAGAGCAGTTCGCGCGCGAGGCGCTCACGGATCTGGCGGCTGGTGACGAACTTGCCTTCCTTGCCGGCGAGCGGGGACGTATTGACCTGGAAGTTCATCGTCAGCGTCGGTTCGTCGACCATGATCGGCGGCAGGCCGACCGGGTTGTCGACCGCGCACAATGTCACGCCGATGCCGACCTGCTCGATGCCGGTGACCAGCACGATGTCGCCCGCTTCGGCATCCGCGGCGGACTGGCGCTCGAGGCCCTGGAAGGTCAGCACCTGGCCGACTTTTGCCGTGCCCCTGGCCTCGTCGCCGTACATGACGGCGACCTGCTGGCCGGGCTGGAGGTGGCCATGCTTGATGCGGCCGATGCCGATCCGGCCGACGTAGGAGTTGTAGTCGAGCGAGCAGATCTGGAACTGCAGCGGGGCTTCGGAATCGACGTCGGGCGGCGGGACGTGGCGCAGGATCGCTTCGTAGAGCGGGCGCATGTCGGTGCCCGGCGTATGCGAGGCCATCATCGCGTAGCCGTTGAGCGCGGACGCATAGACGACGGGGAAGTCGAGTTGATCCTCGGTGGCACCCAGCTTGTCGAACAGGTCGAAGGTGTGGTCGATGACCCAGTCGGGACGCGCGCCCGGCCGGTCGATCTTGTTGATGACGACAATCGGTTTGAGGCCGAGAGCCAGCGCCTTCTTGGTCACGAAGCGCGTCTGCGGCATCGGGCCTTCGACGGCATCGACCAGCAGCAGCACGCCATCGACCATCGACAGCACGCGCTCGACCTCGCCGCCGAAGTCGGCGTGACCCGGGGTGTCGACGATGTTGATGTGCGTGCCTTCGAAATCGATCGCGCAGTTCTTCGCGAGGATGGTGATGCCACGTTCCTTTTCGAGGTCGTTCGAGTCCATGACCCGCTCGGCGACCTGCTGGTTTTCGCGGAAGGTGCCGGACTGGCGAAGCAACTGGTCGACGAGGGTGGTCTTGCCGTGGTCGACGTGGGCGATAATGGCGATATTGCGCAGGGAACGGGACATCGGGATGGGCGCGGAGCGCGATCGGGAAAAGGGCGGGCATTCTAGCAGAGCGCCATGCCCGAATTCATGAAGGAGATCAGAATGTTGGCGGTCATCGGCGGCAGCGGCCTCACGGAACTGGCGAATCTGGAAGTGACACGGCGCGAAGTGGTGCGCACACCCTATGGCGAACCGTCCGGCACGCTGATCTTCGGCCGCATCGGACCGCAGGAGGTCGTCTTCCTGGCGCGGCATGGCCATGGCCACACGATTCCGCCGCACCGGGTCAATTACCGCGCCAATATCTGGGCGCTGGTCAAGGCAGCGGGCGCCGAGGGCATCATCTCGGTGGCCTCGGTCGGCGGCATCCGCGACGACCTCGGGCCGGGCGCCCTGGTCGTGCCCCACCAGATCATCGACACCACCTGGGGGCGGCCACAGACCTTCTTTGATGGCGGCGATGCCCCCGTCGTGCACGTGGATTTCACCGAACCCTACGATCAGGCTTTGCGTGAACGCCTGCTGTGCGCGGCGGAGGCTGTCAGTATCAAGACTGCCGGTTCAGCGGTGTATGCGGCGACCCAGGGGCCGCGTCTCGAAACCGCAGCGGAGATCGAACGGCTGGCGCGCGACGGCGCCGACATCGTCGGCATGACCGGCATGCCCGAGGCTTCGCTGGCTCGCGAGCTGGAGGTGCCCTACGCGGCGATCTGCGCCGTGGCCAACTGGGCGGCCGGACGGGGTGATTCGGCCCGGGCGATCAGCCTCGACAACATCGAGGTGGTGCTGCATGAGACGCTGGGCAAGGTGCGCCGGGTGATCGAGCATCTGTGTGCGACCGCAATCGCATAGTGCCGTCCTGCCAGCGCTGACTTTCGCGGATTACTGGATTTTCAGGGTATCGAGCAGTTCCTGCTCGAGCTGGACCAGCGTGGCGGTTTTGCCGAGTTCGGCACCCGTGATGAGGAAAGTGTCTTCCACCCGCTCGCCGAGCGTCATGATCTTGGCGCTGGAGAGCGAAACGCCGTGCTTGGCCAGTACCAGCGCGATGGCGTAAAGCAGGCCGGAACGGTCGGCCGCGATGACCGATAGCAGGAAGTTCTTGCCGCCCTCGTCGATGCGGATGGACACTTCCGGCGTGAGCGGCACGTGCTTGACCTGGCGCGAGAGGCGGCCTTGCGACGGGGGCGTGAGCGGCAGCCGCCGGTTCAGGTTGTCGGTCAGTTCATGCTCGATCAGGCCGATCATGTCGCGATAGGGCAGGTGGTTCTCCGGGTCGAGCAGGGCGAAGCTGTCGAGCGCGTAGCCGTGCCGGCAGGTATGGATGCGGGCATCGACGATCGAGTAGCCGAGCCGGGAAAAGAAACCGCAAATCCGGGCAAACAGCTCGGGCTGGTCAGGCACGAAGATCATGACCTGCAATCCGGCACCGACGGGATTGATGCGGGCACGCACGACCGGTTCCGGGCTCTCCGGCCGGTAATAGAGCGTCTGGGTATGCCAGGCAATTTCTTCGCTGTCGTGGCGCATGAAGTAGGCCGTGTCGAGGTACTCCCACAGCGCGTTCTCGATACCGGGGCGCAGGCCGCGCAGGCGCAGCTTGCTGCGTGCCGCTTCCTGCCGTTCTTCGACGCCGGCGAGCGGGCTGGCGGTCTCTCCGGTCAGCAGCCGGCGTGTCATGCGATAGAGATCCTCGAGCAGCTTGGCTTTCCAGAGGTTCCAGACCTTGGGGCTCGTGCCGCGGATGTCGCACATCGTCAGCAGGTAGAGCGCGGTCAGGCGTTCTTCCGACTGCACGACGTCCGCGAAGCGGTGGATGACGTCCGGGTCCGTCAGGTCGCGCTTCTGGGCGAAGGTGGACATGGTCAGGTGATGCTCGACGAGGAAGACGATCAGCGCCGTGTCGTGCTTGTTGATGCCATGGTCGCGGCAGAAACGGCGGGCATCCGCCATGCCCTGCAGGGAATGGTCGCCGCCGCGGCCCTTGGCGATGTCGTGGAACAGCGCGGCGACATAGAGACGCCAGCGGTCCGGGTAGGACGCCATGAGGCGCGAGCAGAACGGATATTCGTGCGCGAATTCGGAGAGCGACAGGCGGCGCAGGTTGCGCACGACCTGCAGGATGTGCTGATCCACGGTATAGACATGGAACAGATCGTGCTGCATGCGGCCGACGATGCGGCCGAACGCCGGCAGGTAGGCGCCGAGGATGTCGAACTGGTTCATGCGCCGCAACTGGTGCGTCAGGCCGCGCTTTTCCTGGAACAGGGCGAGGAAGTTCGCGCGATTGCCGGGATCGCGGCGGAACGCGGCGTCGATGCGATCGCGGGCGTGCCAGAGCGCGCGCAGGGCGCGCGGCGTCAGCCCCTTCAGTTCCTGTCGTTGGGAGAGCAGCAGGAAACTTCTCAGGATCGCCGCGGGCTTGCGCTCGTACAGATCGTCGTCACGGATATCGATCAGTTCGTGAACTTGTTGGAAATCGTCGTCGAGCACGATCGGCGCCGAAACGGGGCGGCGTTCGAGCCGCGAGGACAGTTCGAGCAGGACCAGCGTGTTCAGCTGCGTGATGTGCTTGGCGTTGCGGTAATAGCGCTGCATCAGCACTTCGGAGGCGCGGCGGTGGGCCGTGGCGGCAATGCCAAGGGCCTGCGCCAGCGCTTCCTGATGGTCGAACAGCAGGCGATCCTCGCGCCGCTTGGTGAGCAGGTGCAGGGCGATGCGCACGCGGCGCACGAAGTTCTCGGTGCGCGTCAGCTGCTGCGCCTCGGCTTTCGTGATGAAGCCGAGCTCGGCGAGTTTGCGCCAGCTGTCGGTCTGGGTGGCGGCGCGGCCAATCCAGAGGATGATCTGCAGGTCTCGCAGGCCCCCGGGATTTTCCTTGCAGTTCGGCTCGAGGGCGTAGGGCGTGTCGTTGTACTTCGCGTAGCGCTCTTCCTGCTCGAGGCGCTTGGCCTTGAGAAAGGCGTACGGATCGAGCACCTGGTGAAACTCGGAATGGAAGCGGGTGAACAGGGCGCGGCTGCCGCACAGGAAGCGCGCTTCCAGCAAGGCTGTCTGGATCGTGATATCGCGTGCCGCTTCGTCGAGGCACTCATCCACCGTGCGCACGCTATGCCCGATGTCGAGGCCGATATCCCAGAGCATGCCGATCAGCGCTTCCAGTGCCGGCGCATGCTGTTCCTTGTTGCCATCGGGCAGCAGGATCAGCAGGTCGACATCGGAGGCGGGGTAGAGCTCGCCCCGCCCGTAGCCTCCGACGGCGACCAGGGCAAACTGTCGGTCCATCGCGGCGGTCAGCCAGAGATGGCGCAATACCCGGTCGACGAGGCTGGCGGTGCTGCGCAACAGGGCGGCCGCATTGCCCCCGGCGAGGTATTTCTCCTTCAGGGCTTCGCGCCCGGTCTTCAGCGTTTCACGGCAATGGGGAATCAGGTCTTCACCCGGCGGCGGACAGGCGGTTTCCACGATTGAGGATGATCAGGTCTTGAAAGGATCGGGGGGCGCTGCGGCTGACAGTGTGAGCACTTCGACGCCGGTTTCCGTTATGGCAATGGTGTGTTCCCACTGGGCGGACAGGCTGCGGTCCTTGGTGACGATGGTCCAGCCATCGGGCAACTCCGAGACGGACGCCTTGCCGGCATTGATCATCGGCTCGATGGTGAACACCATGCCGGGTTCGAGGCGGAGGCCTTCGCCACGGCGGCCATAGTGCAGCACTTGGGGTTCTTCGTGGAACTTCTTGCCGATGCCATGGCCGCAGAATTCACGGACAACCGAAAAGCCGTTCTGTTCGGCATGGCGCTGGATGGCGGCGCCGATGTCGCCCAGCCGGGCGCCTGGCTTGACGGCGGCGATGCCGAGCCAGAGGCATTCGTGCGTGATGCGGATCAGGCGGTTGGCGAGGATCGAGCCGGCCGCAGCGCCCCCCGCGACGAACATGCGGCTGGTGTCGCCGTGCCAGCCATCCTTGATCGTGGTGATGTCGAGATTGACGATGTCGCCCTTCTTGAGCGGCCGGTCGTTGGGTACGCCGTGGCAGACCTGATGGTTGACCGAGGCGCAGATCGACTTGGGGTACGGGGCATAGCCCGGCGGCGCGTAATTGAGGGGAGCCGGGATGCAACCCTGCACCTTGACCATGTGGTCGTGGCACAGCCGGTCGAGCTCTTCCGTGGTGACCCCGGGCTTGACGAAGGGTTCGATGTAGTCGAGCACTTCCCCGGCCAGCCGGCCGGCGATGCGCATATATTCAATGTCTTCCGGGGTTTTGATCGTGATGCTCATTCTTTGTCGGGCTTGTTCGGTCTTGTGCTAGGCTGGCCCGATTCTAACCCGCCGTGACCAGACGACCGGACATCGCGACGGGCTCTTGCGGCGGAGCACAAAAGGCATTTATAATCCGCCGCTTGCCTTGTTCGCAGGGCAAAATTCACACACCCGGCGCCGAGTGGGTGCCCTGGAAGCAGGGAACCGGCCGGGTGGCGGATCAACCCATATCGGAGATATCGATGAGCACAACCATGCGCCAGATGCTGGAGGCCGGCATTCATTTCGGCCACCAGACCCGTTTCTGGAACCCCAAGATGGCCCCGTACATTTTCGGCCATCGCAACAAGATCCACATCATCAACCTTGAAAAGACCCTCGCCAAGTTCAACGAGGCGATGGACTTCGTCAAGAAGATGTCATCCAAGAAGGGCACCGTGCTCTTCGTCGGCACCAAGCGCCAGGCCCGCGAGATCATCGCCGAGGAAGCGCAGCGCGCCGGCATGCCCTATGTCGACGAGCGTTGGCTGGGCGGCATGCTGACCAACTTCAAGACCGTCAAGCAGTCGCTCAAGCGCCTCAAGGACATGGAGCAGATGGTCGAGGATGGTTCCATCGAGAAGCTGAACAAGAAGGAAGCGCTGATGATGCAGCGCGAGCTCGCCAAGCTTACGGAAAGCCTCGGCGGCATCAAGGACATGACGGCCCTGCCGGACGCGATTTTCGTCATCGACGTCGGCTACCACAAGATCGCCATTACCGAAGCCAACAAGCTGGGTATCCCGATCGTCGGCGTCGTCGATACCAACCATTCCCCGATCGGCATCGATTACCTGATCCCGGGCAACGACGATTCCTCGCGCGCCATCCGCCTCTATGCGCGTGGCGTGGCGGACGCGGTGCTGGAAGGCAAGAGCCAGGCGATCCATGAAGTGGTGCAGCAGATGGCCGGCGACGACGAGTTCGTCGAGGTCGAGGAAGAAGCGAAGGAGTAACAGAGAGATGGCTGAAATTACTGCAAGCATGGTCAAGGAGCTGCGCGAAAAGACCGATGCGCCGATGATGGAATGCAAGAAGGCGCTGACGGAAGCGGGCGGCGACCTGGCCAAGGCCGAGGAAATCCTGCGCGTCAAGCTGGGCAACAAGGCGACCAAGGCCGCGACCCGCATTGCCGCCGAGGGTGTCGTCGGCATGTACCTGTCTGCCGATGGCAAGCTGGGTGCTGTCGTCGAGGTGAATTCCGAGACCGACTTCGTCGCCAAGAACGACGAGTTCATCGCGTTGGCCAAGGGTTGTGCGGAACTCGTTGCAACCCAGAATCCCGCCGACGTGGCCGCGCTCTCGGCGCTGCCGATGGGTGAGGGCACGGTCGAAACGACCCGCGCCGCGCTGGTCGGCAAGATTGGCGAGAACATGACGATCCGCCGCTTCGTGCGCATTCCCGCGCAGGGCAAGCTGTCCGCGTATGTCCACGGCGGCTCGAAGATCGGCGTGGTGGTCGATGTGACCGGTGGTGACGACACGCTCGGCAAGGACATCGCGATGCACATCGCGGCGTCCAAGCCGAAGGCGCTGGATGCCTCCGGCGTGCCGGCCGACCTGCTCGACATGGAACGTCGCATTGCCGTCGAGAAGGCGCGCGAAGCCGGCAAGCCGGAAGCCATGCTCGAAAAGATTGCCGAAGGCACCGTCCAGAAGTACCTCAAGGACGTGACGCTGCTGGGTCAGGTATTCGTCAAGGCCGAGGACGGCAAGCAGACCATCGAGCAGCTGCTCAAGGCCAAGGGCGCGACGGTGCATGGCTTCACGCTCTACATCGTCGGCGAAGGCCTCGAGAAGAAGGCGAATGACTTTGCCGCCGAGGTGGCTGAACAAGCAGCGGCTGCCGCCGCGGCTGCCGCCGCCAAGAAGTAAGCATCACCATGTCAGCCACCACCACTGCACGCTACAAGCGCATTCTCCTGAAACTCTCGGGCGAAGCCCTGATGGGCGAAGATGCCTACGGCATCAATCGCGAGACCTTGTGGCGCATCGTCAATGAAGTCAAGACGGTGACCGACCTCGGTGTCGAGGTCGGCGTGGTGATCGGTGGCGGCAACATCTTTCGCGGCATGGCCGGTGCATCTTCCGGGATGGACCGTGCCACGGCCGACTACATGGGCATGCTGGCGACCGTGATGAACGCGATGGCGCTGTCGGATGCGATGCGTCAGGCCGGCATGAATGCGCGCGTGCAGTCGGCGCTGACCATCGAACAGGTGGTCGAGCCTTATATCCGCGGCAAGGCGATCCGCTATCTGGAAGAAGGCAAGGTCGTCATTTTCGGTGGCGGCACGGGTAACCCGTTCTTCACCACCGACACGGCGGCGGCGCTGCGCGGCTCCGAGATCGGTGCCGAGATGGTGCTCAAGGCGACCAAGGTCGATGGTGTGTATACCGCCGATCCCAAGAAGGACCCGACCGCGACGCGCTATACCAAGATCAGCTTCGACGAAGCGATCGGCCGCGGCCTGGGCGTCATGGATGCCACGGCCTTTGCGCTGTGCCGCGACCAGAAATTGCCGATCAACGTGTTTTCCATCTTCAAGACCGGTGCATTGAAGCGCGTCGTCATGGGCGAAGATGAGGGCACGCTGGTACATTGTTGATGAGGTCCATTGCTGAGGTTTATTTCAGGAGTTTTTCATGATCGTTGCAGAACTCAAGAAAACCACCGAACACAAGATGCAGAAGAGCGTCGAGGCGCTCCAGCACGATCTGGCCAAGGTACGTACCGGTCGGGCGCACACCGGCCTGCTCGACCATGTGATGGTCGACTACTACGGCTCGCCGATGCCGATCAACCAGGTGGCGAACATCACCCTGCTCGATGCGCGCACCATCGGCGTCCAGCCGTGGGAAAAGGGCATGGGTCCCAAGATTGAAAAGGCGATTCGTGATTCCGACCTGGGCCTGAATCCGGCGTCCCAGGGCGATGTGTTGCGCATCCCGATGCCAATGCTGACCGAGGAACGTCGTCGCGACCTGACCAAGGTGGTCAGGCACGAAGGCGAGAATGCCAAGATCGCCGTGCGCAACCTGCGCCGCGACGCCATTGCCCACCTCAAGGATGCACTCAAGAAACACGAGATTCCCGAGGACGAAGAGCGCAAGGCGCAGGATGACGTGCAGAAGCTCACCGACAAGTACGTCGCCGAGATCGACAAGCTGTTGGCTGAAAAAGAAAAGGACCTGATGGCCATCTAGGTCATCGGTGCCGCAGCCGGGAGAACCCCGATGTTTTCCAGCGCCACCCGCAGCATTCCCGAGCAGCGCGAAGTCCCGCGCCATCTGGCCATCATCATGGATGGCAACGGCCGTTGGGCGAAGAAGCGCTTCCTGCCGCGCGTTGCCGGCCATAAGCAGGGCGTCGAGACGGTGCGGCAGGTCGTCAAGTCCTGCATTGAGCGCGGCATCGAATACCTGACCCTGTTCGCCTTCAGTTCCGAGAACTGGCGGCGTCCCACTGAAGAGGTCGGCTTCCTGATGAATCTCTTCGTCACCGCGCTGGAACGCGAAGTCGGCCGCCTGCACAGTAACGGCGTGCGCCTGCGCGTCGTCGGTGATCTCGCGGCCTTCGAACCCCGCCTCATCGACCTAGTCCGGCGCGGTGAAAACCTCACGGCGGAAAACAAGAAACTCACCCTCACGGTCGCGGCGAACTACGGCGGCCGCTGGGACCTGATGCAGGCCTTCAACGGTCTGGCACTCGCCTATCCCGAGAAGGCCGGCAACTACACCGAAGCCGACCTGGAACCCTTCCTGTCGATGAGCTACGCGCCCGAGCCCGACCTGTTCATCCGCACCGGCGGCGAGCAGCGCATCAGCAATTTCCTGCTCTGGCAACTGGCTTACTGCGAGCTCTTCTTTACCAACCAGTACTGGCCGGATTTCGACGAAGCCACGCTGGACGAGGCCATCGCCAGCTATCGCAAGCGCGAGCGCCGCTTCGGGCGCACCAGCGAGCAACTGACCACGACCACAGGTGCCGTCCCGCCTGGGCTGACTTTCACGGACAAGAGCCGGAATGCTTAAGGCGCGGGTGATCACCGCGCTGTTCCTCGTTGCGGGCTTCCTTGCCGTCCTGTTCCTCTTGCCGCCGCAGGCTGCAGGCGTCGTGTTCGCATTGGTCGCGGCGCTCGCCGGCTGGGAGTGGGCCGGACTGATGCAGGCCAGCGTGAAAGGCCGCATCATCTTCGGCGTGTTGGTGTTCGGGCTGTGCCTGTTGTTCTGGACTTCGCCCGACGAAGGCTTTCCGCTGCTTTGGGGGCTTGCCGTGTTGTTCTGGCTGGCTTTCGCACCGCTCTGGATGAAGTGGCAGTGGTCAGCGGCCTGCGCGACCCTCGGGCTCGTCATCCTGCTGCCAACCTGGGCGGCTCTGGTTGCGCTGCATGGCCGCAGCCCGCTGTTGCTCCTCGCCGTCATGGCGCTGGTCTGGGTGGCCGACATCGCTGCCTATTTCACGGGGCGTGTCTTCGGGAAACACAAGCTCGCGCCGTCCATCAGTCCGGGCAAGACCTGGGAAGGCGTGGCGGGGGCGGTCGTCGGCGTGCTCGTCTATGGCATGGTGGTCGCGCCGTTCCTGCCGGTGGTGCAGAACCTCGACCGACTCGTGCTGGCCGGCTGCCTGTTGCTGCTCACGGCGCTCAGCGTCATCGGCGACCTGTTCGAATCGATGGCCAAGCGCCAGGCGGGCATGAAGGACAGCAGCCAGCTGCTGCCCGGCCATGGTGGCATCCTCGACCGCATCGACAGCCAGACCTCGACCCTGCCGCTCGTGGCGCTGGGCCTATACTTGATCGCGTGAAGAAACAACTGACTGTTCTCGGCGCGACCGGCTCGATCGGCGTCAGCACGCTCGACGTGGTGGCGCGCCATCCCGACCGTTTCGAAGTGGTTGCATTGACCGGCAACAGCCGCGTCGATGTGCTCTATGAGCAATGCCTGCAACATCGTCCGCGCTATGCGGTCGTGGGATTCGATAAGGATGTAGCGGGACTGATCGTCCGCCTGCGCGCGGCGGGATTGTCCACCGAGGTGCTGGCCGGACCGCAAGCGCTCGAATTCGTCGCGGCGCTGCCCGAAGTCGACGCGGTGATGGCGGCGATCGTCGGCGCCGCCGGTCTGCAGCCGACGCTCGCCGCGGTGCGCGCTGGCAAGCAGATCCTGCTGGCGAACAAGGAAGTGCTGGTCATGGCCGGTGCATTGTTCATGGCCGAAGTGAAAGCCCATGGCGCGGTGCTGCTGCCGATCGACAGCGAGCACAACGCGGTGTTCCAGTCGCTGCCGGCGGGCTACGCGGGCAAACCAGCCGCGGCCGGCGTCAGCCACATCCTGCTGACGGCATCCGGCGGGCCGTTCCGCACCGCCCCCCTGGAGCGGCTGAAAACTGTTACCCCGGACGAAGCCTGCGCGCATCCGAACTGGTCGATGGGCCGCAAGATTTCCGTCGATTCGGCAACGATGATGAACAAGGGGCTCGAGGTCATCGAGGCGCACTGGCTGTTCGATGTCGCGCCCGACCAGATCGAAGTCGTCGTGCATCCGCAAAGCGTGATCCATTCGCTCGTGCAATACATCGACGGATCGGTGGTTGCCGAACTGGGCAATCCCGACATGCGCACGCCGATTGCCCACGCGCTGGCCTGGCCCGAACGCATCACGGCGGGGGTCGCGCCCCTCGACCTGCCGGCGATCGCGCAATTGAATTTCGAACCGCCCGATTTCGAACGCTTTCCTTGCCTCGCACTGGCCTTCCGCGCACTGCGCGACGGCGGCAACGCGGCGGCGGTGCTGAATGCCGCCAACGAAGTGGCGGTGGCGGCATTCCTCGAAGGGCGGTTGTCGTTCCTCGGCATTCCCGGCGTGATCGCCGCGACGATGGATGCCGTACCTGTCGCGGCAATACCGGACCTGCCGTCGATCCTTGCCGTGGATGCCCAGGCGCGCGCGGTGGCGACCGAACACTTGGCGCGCTGGCGGCAATGAATCTGGAGAGTGCCTTCTGGGTGGTTGGTGCGTTCGTGCTGGCCCTCGGCGTGCTGATCATCGTGCATGAACTGGGGCACTACACGGCGGCGCGGTTATGCAACGTCAAGATCCTGCGTTTTTCCGTCGGTTTCGGCCGGCCGCTGTGGATCAAGCGCCTGGGCCGTGATGGCACCGAATGGTCGCTGGCCGCCTTCCCGCTCGGTGGCTACGTGAAAATGCTCGACGAACACGAGGCCGACGTTTCCCAGGAGGAACTGCACCGCGCCTTCAACCGCCAGAGCCTTGCCAAGCGCAGCTTTATCGTGGTGGCCGGGCCGCTCGCCAACCTGCTGTTGGCCGTCCTGCTCTATTGGTTCCTGTTCCTTACCGGTGTCGCGGAACCGCGCCCGGTACTCGGTGAGCCGCCGGCCGGCACTCTGGCGGCGGAAGCGAAAGTCAGTGCTGGCGAGACGGCACGCAGCGTGTCCGGCACGCCAGTGGCGACCTGGTCGGAACTGCGCTGGGAACTGCTGCGGCATGTGCTGGACCGGGATGCCGTGGTCATCGAAGCCATCGACCCGAAGGGGAATATCGAATTCCACCGTTTCGATCTGGGCCGGCTCGAAGCGGCCGTGCTGGATGGCGACGTGATGCAGGCCATCGGCTTGCGGCTGCAGCGGCCCCCGTTGCCTGCGGTGATCGGCTCGGTGCAGACGGGATCGCCTGCGGCGCGCGCCGGCGTGCAGACCGGCGACAAGGTCGTCGCGATCGACGATCAACCGATCGCCGACTGGCATGACGTGGCGCTGGCGATTCGCGGCATTGGCGCTCGCGAACTCGTTCTGGACGTCGAACGCGGCACCGATCATGTCCGCATCGCCGTGGTGCCCGAACTGGTCGATGAGCGCGGCAAGCCGGTTGCCCGGATCGGCGTTGCCGTGCGCGACGATCCCGAATTGCGGCGCAGCATCATGACTACCGTAAGTTATGGCCCCGTCGAATCGCTCCAAAGGGCGCTGGCGCAGACCTGGGATACCTCGGTGCTGAGCCTGCGGATGATCGGGCGCATGATCGTCGGCGAACTCTCGATCCGGAACGTCTCGGGACCGGTGACCATCGCGGATTACGCGGGTCAGTCGGCGCGCATGGGCAGCGACCATTACCTGCGCTTTCTTGCCCTGATCAGCATCAGCCTCGGGGTACTGAATCTGCTGCCCATCCCGGTTCTGGACGGGGGGCACTTAATGTATCATCTCGCCGAACTGATCAAGGGTGGTCCGCTCTCGGAGCGCACGATGGAAATCGGCCAGCAAATCGGTCTGACCCTGCTTGCGTTGCTGATGGTTCTGGCGCTCTACAATGATATCAATCGCTTATTTTCCAACTGAGTTTTCGGCTGACGCATGAAATATTCTGTTCTTGCAGGACTGGCCTCTGCGCTGATCGCGTCAGGCGCAGCCGCTTTCGATCCTTTCGTGGTGCGCGACATTCGTGTCGAGGGCATTCAACGTACCGAGGCCGGTACGGTCTTCAGTTACCTGCCCGTCAAGGTCGGCGATACGTTGACCAACGACAAGGCGGCGCAGGCGATCAAGTCGCTGTTCGGCACCGGGTTCTTCAAGGATGTGCGACTCGAGGTCGAAGGCGATGTGCTGATCGTCAACATCGAGGAGCGTCCCGCGATTGCTTCGCTGGAGTTTACCGGTACCAAGGCTTTCGACAAGGAACAGCTGCGCAAGGGCTTGCGCGAAGTGGGCCTGTCCGAATCGCGCATCTTCGATCGCTCGCTGGTCGAGCGCGCGGAACAGGAACTCAAGCGACAGTATCTGTCCCAAGGCCACTACGCTGCACAAATCACGACCACCGTGACCCCGCTCGAGCGCAACCGCGTTGGCATCACTTTCGCGGTCGACGAGGGCGAGATCGCCAAGATTCGCCAGATCAACATCGTCGGTGCGAAAAGCTTCCGGGAAAAGGACCTGCTCGAACTCTTCAAGCTGACCACGCCGGGCTGGCTGACGTGGTACACGAAGAACGACCAGTATTCGAAGCAGAAACTCTCGGGCGATATCGAGACCTTGCGTTCCTATTATCTGGATCGCGGCTTCGTTGAATTCAACATCGAATCGACCCAGGTCTCGATCTCGACCGACAAGCAGGACATCTACATCACGATCAACATCAGCGAGGGCGAGCAATTCACGGTGTCTTCGGTCAAGCTGGCCGGCGACCTGCTGCTACCGGAAGACGAACTGCTCAAACTCGTGACGATCAAGCCCGGTACGCTGTTCTCGCGCGAGCAGATTACAGCGACGACCAAGGCCATCAGCGACCGCCTCGGCAACGACGGCTATGCCTTCGCCAACGTCAATGCCGCGCCCGAGCTCGACAAGGAAAAGAAGCAGGTCGCCTTCACGCTGTTCGTCGATCCGGGCCGCCGCGTCTATGTGCGGCGCATCCAGGTGCAGGGGAACACACGTTCGCGCGACGAGGTCATCCGTCGCGAAATGCGCCAGATGGAAGCCGCCTGGTATGACGGCGAGAAGATCAACAAGTCGCGGACCCGCGTCGATCGCCTCGGCTACTTCGACGAAGTGACGATCGAGACGCCGGCCGTGCCGGGAACCACGGATCAGGTCGACCTCAATGTCAACGTCAAGGAAAAGCCCACCGGCAACCTCATGTTGGGTGCTGGTCTGTCGAGCTCGGAAGGCCTGGTCTTCTCCGGTTCGATCAACCAGCAGAACCTGTTCGGCAGCGGCAAGCACGTCGGTGTAGGCTTCAACACCAGCAAGATCAACAAGCTGTATTCGTTCTCCTATACCGATCCGTTCTACACGGTCGATGGCGTCAGCCGCGGATTCGACCTGTACATGCGCGATACCGACACGACGAAGCTGACGACGGTCGCGACCTACGCGACGAAATCGCTCGGCGGCGGCGTGCGTTACGGGGTCCCGATCGGCGAGGACGACACCGTCAATTTCGGCTTGGCCTACGATGCCACCCAAGTCAAGGTTACGACCTACACGCCCCAGCGCTTTCAGGATTTCCTGACCCAGTATGGCGACAAGTTTTCCGGCTTGATCGGCACGCTGGGGTGGTCGAAAGATACCCTCGACAGCCGCATTTACCCAATGAAGGGCTATGTTGCCAGGATCAGCGGTGAAGTTGGCGTAGGCGGCACCTTGCGCTATTACCGCACCAACTTGCAATACCAGCGCTACTTCCCTATCGGTCGTGACTATGCGCTTATGCTGAACGGTGAGTTCGGCTTGGCCGATGGTCTGGGTGGGCGCCCGCTGCCCTTCTACAAATACTATTACGCGGGCGGCGTCGGTTCGGTGCGTGGCTACAAGGCCGGATCTCTGGGCCCGGTGGACGCAGCGACCGAGGAGCGCTTAGGCGGCGATCGCCGGCTCATCGCGAATGCCGAATTTCTCTTCCCGATGCCGGGAGGAGGGCAGGACAAGTCACTGCGGTTGGGTGCCTTCGTTGATGCCGGCTGGGTCTGGGGCATAGGCGACAAGATGAATGCAGGTGACATGCGTTTCAGCACTGGCCTATCGCTGGCTTGGGCGTCGCCGCTGGGACCGCTGAAGTTCAGCCTGGCGCAACCGCTCAACAAGAAGGACACCGACAAGACCCAGCGTCTGCAATTCCAGATGGGCACCATATTCTGATTCAGGAGAGAGAATGAAATATCTAGCCAAATCGATCATTCCATTGCTGCTTGCACTGGCCGTCACGCCGGCACTGGCCGAGTTCAAGCTGGGTTTCGTCAATGGCCAGCGCGTCGTCAATGAGTCGCCGCAGGCCAAGCGCGCCAAGCAAAAGCTCGAGAAAGAATTCGAGAAGCGCGACCAGGAACTCCAGCAGTTGTCGAAGCGCCTGCAATCGATGCAGGAAAGCCTCGAGAAGAACGGCGTGACGATGGCAGAGAGCGAGCGTCGCAACAAGGAGCGCGATTTCAACGAGCTCAACCGGGATTTCCAGCGCAAGCAGCGCGAATTCCGCGAAGACCTGAACCTGCGCCAGAACGAAGAAATGGCGGCAATTTTCGAGCGCGCCAACAAGGTGATCAAGCAGATCGCCGAGGCCGAGAAGTTCGACCTGATCGTACAGGAAGCGGTTTATTTCAGCCCGCGCATCGATGTCACCGACAAGGTGATCAAGGCACTGAGCAGCGAAGCAGCGCCGGCGGGTAAATAAGAACGGCTAGGCTGGCGCCTGCGCTATGGCCCGCACCCTTGCCGAGATCGTCGCCCGCTTCGGCGGCGAACTGAAGGGTGATGGCAACCGCATAGTATCCGGGTTGGCGACCCTCGAATCCGCGACGCCCGAACAGCTCAGTTTTCTGGCCAATCCGAAGTATCGTGGCCAACTTGCCGTTACGCGCGCGG
The DNA here is from genome assembly GCA_964617225.1 of uncultured Methyloversatilis sp. Classification (GTDB taxonomy): domain Bacteria; phylum Pseudomonadota; class Gammaproteobacteria; order Burkholderiales; family Rhodocyclaceae; genus Sulfuricystis. The sequence continues at coordinate 5,682 of CAZTWA010000024.1, read as the reverse complement.
GTGCGGTGATTGTTGCGCCTGAGGCGGTGGAAGCCTGCCCGACGGCGGCCATTGTCTTTCCACAACCGTACCTTTATTTTGCGCGCGTTTCCCAATGGCTCGCCGGCGTGCCCCGTCCCGCGCCGGGCATCCATCCCTCCGCGGTCGTCGAATCGCCGGTTCCTGCTTCGGTGTCGGTTGGCCCGCAAGCCTGGGTCGGTCCGGATGTCGTCATTGGCGAGAATGTGGTGATCGGTGCGCAATGCCGGATCGAGCGCGGAGCCGCCTTGGGGGCGGAGACATTCCTATACTCCGGCGTGACGATCTATCACGACTGCCACGTCGGCTGTCGAGGCATCATTCATAGCGGGGTGGTCATCGGGGCGGACGGCTTCGGTTTCGCCCGGGAATTGACCGGCGCATGGGTCAAGATCGCCCAGACCGGACGCGTCGTGATCGGCGACGATGTAGAGATCGGCGCGAATACGACCATCGACCGGGGTGCCCTCGAGGACACGGTGATCGAGGATGGGGTCAAGCTCGATAACCAGATACAGGTCGGCCACAATGTGCGCATCGGGGCCCACAGCGCACTGGCGGGATGCGTCGGCATTGCCGGCAGCGCGAAGATTGGACCGAAGTGCACAGTGGGAGGTGCGGCCGTGATTCTCGGTCACCTGACGCTGGTCGAAGGCGTGAATGTTTCCGCCGGAACATTAGTGGGTAAATCGATCACCACGCCGGGCAACTACACCGGAACCGTGCCTTTCCTGCAGCATGATGAATGGCTGAAGAATTTTTCGCGGCTGCGCCACCTCGACGCGATGGCCGATAAAATACGCGCCCTCGAAAAGCGCCTTGCCGAATTGGAGAACAAGTCATGACCGCCCCCGCCATCCCTGCCGCCATGGATATCCACCAGATCCTCGAATACCTGCCGCACCGCTATCCGATCCTGCTGGTGGACCGCGTGCTTGAGGTCGTACCCGGTGAGCGCATTACGGCGCTGAAGAATGTCAGCATGAATGAACCCTTCTTCCCCGGCCACTATCCGCACCACCCGGTCATGCCCGGCGTGCTGATCGTCGAGGCGATGGCACAGACGGCGGCGATCCTCTCCTTCAAGACCATGGGGGGCAAGCCCGACGACAAATCGGTGTATTACTTCGTCGGCATCGACGGCGCCCGCTTCAAGCGCCCGGTCAGTCCGGGGGACCAGTTGGTCATGGAGGTTTCCATCACCGCGAACAAGCGCGGCATGTGGAAGTTCGCCGGCCAGGCCAAGGTCGATGGGCAGGTGGCCTGCGAGGCCGAGCTGATCTGCACCGTGCGCAAGCTGGAAGAGTAAACAATGGCCCCCCACGCTCGCGAATTCGGCTCGCTGCCCCCCACTGGGGGGCCTCAGTTAGCAAATGAGCCTCCTTGGGGCGGCCCGACGGAGGCATGACATGCCGGTGAATATCCATCCGACCGCGCTGGTCGATGCCGGCGCACGGCTCGGCGAGAACGTCAGCATCGGCGCCTACTCGATCGTCGGCGCCGAGGTCGAGATCGGCGATGGCACCTGGGTCGGACCGCATGTCGTGATCAACGGGCCGACGCGCATCGGCTGCGACAACCGCATCTTCCAATTTTCCTCGATCGGCGAAATGCCACAGGACAAAAAGTATGCGGGTGAGCCGACGCGGCTCGAAATCGGCGACCGCAACACGATCCGCGAATTCTGCACCTTCAACCGCGGCACGATGCAGGATGCCGAGGTGACGCGCGTCGGCAACGACAACTGGATCATGGCCTACGTGCATCTGGCCCATGACTGCCAAGTCGGCGACCATACCATCTTCGCCAACAATGCCCAACTCGCCGGCCATGTGCATGTTGGCGACTGGGCGATCCTGGGCGGCTTCACCGTCGTGCATCAGTTCGTGCGCATCGGCGCGCATTGCATCACGGGCATGGGCTCGATCCTGCTTCAGGATGTGCCGCCCTTCGTCACGGCGGGCGGCAGTCCCGTCGCACCACATGGCATCAACAGCGAAGGCCTCAAGCGTCGCGGCTACGCGCCCGAAACCATTGCCGGGCTGCGCCGTGCCTACAAGACCCTCTATCGTAGCGGCCTGAAACTGGATGAGGCCACGGCCGCCATTGCTGCCGAGGCGCAAACGCAAGGTGACCTGGCGCCCCTGACCGTGCTGTCGGACTTTCTGGCCGCACCGGGACGCGGCATCATCCGCTGATTTCTCCGTGACGCGTATTGCCCTCGTTGCCGGCGAAGCCTCGGGCGATCTGCTGGCTGCACACCTGATCGAGGCGCTCAAGCGCCGTCTGCCCGGCGCCGAGTTTGTCGGCATTGGCGGACCGAAAATGCAGCGCGCCGGTTTCACAGCCTGGTGGCCGTCGGAAACGCTGGCCGTGCGCGGCTATGCCGAAGTGTTGAAGCATTACCGGGAGATCACCGGTGTGCGGCGTGCCTTGCTGGACCGCCTGCTGAAGGAAAAGCCCGATGTCTTCATCGGTGTCGATGCGCCGGACTTCAACCTCTGGCTCGAGGGGCGTCTCAAGCGCGCCGGCATTCGCACGGTGCATTACGTCAGTCCCTCGGTGTGGGCTTGGCGCGGCGGGCGCATCAAGCGCATCGCGCAGGCCTGCGACCGGCTGCTGGCGCTGTTTCCCTTCGAGCCGCCGCTGTATGAAAAGGCCGGCTTGCCGGTCGATTACGTTGGCCATCCGCTGGCCGACGTGCTGCCGCTCGAGTCGAAGCGCAAGGAAGCACGCGAACGCCTCGAATTGAATGGCCGGGGGCCCATCTTTGCCTTGCTGCCGGGCAGCCGCCAATCCGAAGTCGATTTCATGGCGAAATTGTTCATCCAGACGGCGGGCCTGTTGCGCGAACGTTTTCCGGAAGCCCTGTTCCTGGTCCCGCTAGTCTCGCGCGAAACGCGCAACCTGTTCGAGCAAGCCCTGTGGGACATGGGCTGTCAGGACTGGCTGATGAAGGAATCGCCTGCGCGCGCCGGATACGAAATCACCCACGTCGAAGTCGATGCCGTTCCGGAATCCGCTGCGGCCTGTGTGAAGCTGCTCTTCGGCCATGCACAGGATGCCTTGGCGGCTTGTGACGGCGCATTGGTCGCCAGTGGCACGGCCACGCTCGAAGCGGCGCTGCTCAAGGCGCCGATGGTCATCGCGTATCGCATGTCGCCGTGGTCATGGCGCTTGATGAAGCGGATGCGTTACCAGCCCTGGGTCGGATTGCCCAACATCCTCGCCAATCGCTTCGTCGTGCCCGAATTCCTGCAGGACGATGCGACGCCGGAGAACCTCGCGCAGGCGCTCGGCAATCTGGTCATGGACGGCGAAGTCAGGAGGCGTCTGGCCGGCTGCTTTACCGACATGCATCGACAGTTGCGCCAGAACACGTCGGAGAAGGCGGCTGCTGCGATCCTGCCGCTGCTTGGTCACGCGACATGATCTGCGGCGTCGAAAAAGAGCCCCCCACGCTCGCTTTGCTCGCTGCCCCCCACGGGGGGGCGCACGCCGCCTTGGGACTGCCCTGCGGCGTCGATGAAGCCGGCCGCGGTCCGCTCGCCGGACCGGTCGTGGCCGCGGCAGTGATTCTCGACCCGCAGCGACCGATTGCGGGCCTGGCCGACTCCAAGAAGCTCAGTCCGGCACGCCGCGAAAAACTTGCTGTCGAGATTCGTGCCAAGGCATTGGCGTGGCATGTGGCCGAAGCGACCGTCGAGGAAATCGACGCGATCAACATCCTGCAGGCGACTTTGTTGGCGATGCAGCGCGCCGTGGCGGGGTTATCGCTGACGCCGATCGAGGTCCTGGTCGATGGCAACCGCTGCCCGCGCCTTGACCTGCCGACGCGGGCAATCGTCGGGGGTGACGCGACGGTGCAGGCCATCTCGGCAGCATCGATCCTGGCCAAGACCGTGCGCGACGCCGGCATGCTCGAACTGCACGTCCGCTTCCCGCTTTACGGCTTCGACCGCCACAAGGGTTATGGCACCGCGGCGCATCTCGCCGCACTCTGCGCGCACGGGCCGACCAGCGCGCATCGCCGCAGCTTCGCGCCAGTGCGCGAGCAGCTGGAACTCTTCGCGTGAAGGTCGTTACCTCCCGCGACAACCCGGCATTCAAGGATCTGCGCGACCTTGCCCGCGATGCGCGCCGCCAGAAACGCGAGGCGCGTGCATTGCTCGACGGCCCCCATCTCGTCGCCGCTGCGCTCGATCACGGACTGAACCCCGATCTGGTCGTGGTGAGCGAGAGCGCGGCGACACTGCCCGAGGTGGTTGCGCTGCTGGCGCGTGTGCCGGGCGTGACGATGCTCAACCTGCGTGATGCGCTGTTCCGCGAGATCAGCGAACTGGCGACGCCGCTCGGCATCCTCGCGCGCATTCCAATTCCCGTCGTGCCGGCGGCCATGCCCGAGGGGGATTGCCTGCTGCTCGATGCGGTGCAGGATGCCGGCAACGTCGGCACGCTGCTGCGTACGGCCGCGGCCGCCGGGGTGCGCGACGTGCTGCTCGGGCCGGGTTGCGCCGGCGCCTGGACACCGCGTGTGCTGCGCGCCGCGCAGGGGGCGCATTTCGTATTGACGATCCGCGAGCAGGTCGATCTGGCCGCCTTTCTCAAGCAGTATCCGGGTATGCCGGTCGCGACCGTGGCGCGTGAAGGCCGGTCGTTCTACGACCTTGACCTGACGCAGCCGACAGCCTGGCTGTTTGGCAACGAAGGTGCCGGGCTGGCACATGAACTGGTCGAGCTCGCGCGCCAGCGGGCCACGATTCCGCTCGCCCCCGGCAATGAATCCCTCAATGTCGCCGCAGCGGCGGCGGTCTGCCTGTTCGAAATGCGCCGCCAGCGCGCTGCCCGTACAATCTGAAAGTCAGAGCCGGCGAGACGGCACCCTCGAGGAGAATGGCAATGGAACTTGCATGGTGGCATTGGGCGGTGGGCGGCATCGCGCTGATCATTGCCGAACTGGTCGTACCGTCATTCGTCCTGATCTGGTTCGGCCTCGGCGGCCTGGTCGTGGCACTGGCCGTCGGTCTTGCCGGGATCGGCTTCACGGCGCAGCTCAGCCTCTGGCTGATCGTCTCGCTGGTGCTGGTCGCGGGCTGGTTCAAGATCTTCAAGCCCAACATGCACAAGACCAGGATCGGCATGGCGGACGCCAATGTGGTCGGCGAGGTCGGCATGCTGGTGCGCGACGTCGCGCCGTTCGAAAAGGGCGAGGTGCGCTTCCAGAAACCGATCCTCGGCGCGGATGTCTGGGAGTGCATCGCCGACGAGGCGATCAAGAGCGGCGAACGGGTCCGGGTGCTCGACGTCGAAGGCAGTTTTCTCAAGGTGGGGAGGGCAGGATCATGACCGACATGCTGGTTTTCGTCGTTGCGCTGCTGGTGTTCGCCGGCGTTACGCTGGCCAAGGGCATTCGCATCGTGCCGCAGGGCGAGGAATGGATCGTCGAGCGGCTTGGCAAATACCACAGCACGCTGCATCCGGGCCTCAACATCATCATTCCCTACCTCGACCGCATCGCCTACAAGCTCGTCACCAAGGACATCATCCTCGATGTGCAGGAGCAGGAGGTGATCACGCGCGACAACGCGGTGATCGTCACCAACGCGATCGCCTTCATCAAGGTCACCGATCCGATCAAGGCGGTGTACGGCGTGACGGATTTCT
>CAZTWA010000023.1:0-22552 GCA_964617225.1 uncultured Methyloversatilis sp. | reverse complement strand
GAACCGGAACCGGAACCGGAACCGGAACCTACGACAGCCGCTACGACGACGTCAGACGCCGAACCCGAGCCTGAATCCGTTGAGCCAGCCTCAGCGCTTGCCGAACCCGAGGCAAGCATGGAATCCGCCGCCGAGCCCGCCCCCGAGGACTGGGAACCCGTCCCCGCGGCACCGGCCATGCCGAAGCGCTGGCCCTGGGTGATCGGAATTTTGGCTTTGCTGATCGTCGGTGCGGGGCAACTGGCCTACATTTTCCGCACCGAACTGGCCGTGGTCACACCCGAGCTGCGCCCCGCCCTGACCGCGGGCTGCGAACTGATCGGCTGCACGCTGCCGCGACCGCTCAAGCCCGAACTGGTCGGCATCGAGACGTCCGACCTCGCCCCCGAGGGCAATGGCTTGTTGCTCACCGCCACCCTGAAGAATCGTGCGCCCTTCGCCCAGGATTTTCCGCATCTCGAACTGACGCTGACCGACACGCAGGACGAGGCGCTTGCGCGCAAGGTGCTGACCCCGGCGGACTATCTCCCGGCCGGGCAGGATCCGGCTACCGGATTTGCCGCCCGCGGCGAGGTGGCCGTACGTCTCGCGCTGGCAGCCGATCAGGTACCGGCCGTCGGCTACCGTCTTTATCTCTTCTATCCATAACCACCGACCATGCACACGCTCATCTGCGGCTCGCTCGCCTACGACACCATCATGGTGTTCAAGGATCGCTTCAAGCATCACATCCTGCCGGAACAGATCCACATCCTCAACGTCGCCTTCCTCGTGCCCGACATGCGGCGCGAGTATGGCGGCTGCGCCGGCAACATCGCTTACAACCTCAAACTGCTGGACGGTTCCCCGCTCATCATGGCGGCGGTGGGCGACGACGCCGGCCTGTACCTGACCCGGCTGAAGCAACTCGGCCTGTCGGCCGCGCACGTGCGCCAGGTGCCGGACACCTACACCGCGCAGGCCTTCATCACCACCGACCTCGACGACAACCAGATCACCGCGTTCCATCCGGGTGCGATGAACTGCTCGCACCACAACCAGATCGGCGACGCGCGCGACACTTGTGACATTGGGCTCGGCATCGTCGCGCCGGACGGCCGCGACGGCATGATGCAGCACGCCCGCGAGTTCCACGAACTGAAGATTCCGTTCATTTTCGATCCGGGCCAGGGCCTGCCGATGTTCGACGGCGCCGAGCTGCTCGATTTCGTCAAGCTGGCCGACTACTGCACGGTGAATGACTATGAGGCGAAGCTACTGACCGAGCGCACCGGCAAATCACTGGATGAACTGGCGCAGGAAGTGAAAGCGCTGATCGTCACGCTGGGGGCGAGCGGCTCGCGCATCTATGCCAATGGCGCGGTGATCGACATCCCCGTGGTGCCGGCGACGGAACTGCTCGACCCGACCGGCTGCGGCGACGCCTATCGTGCCGGGCTGCTCTATGGCATCGCGCGCGACTGGCCGTGGGAAAAGACCGGACGTCTCGCCGCGCTGATGGGCAGCATCAAGATTGCCCACCGCGGCGGGCAGAACCACAAGCCGACGCGCGCGGACATTGCGGAAAAATTCCGCGTGGCGTGGGGCGAAGCGCTCGACTAGGGGCGTTGATTACTGCTGCGGTTGCTGTTGTTCTTCAGCGGCGATTTCGGCCTTGACGGCTTCCATGTCGAGCCCCTTCACCTGCTCGACGAGTTGGTCGAGCGCGGAAGCGGGCAGGGCACCGGCTTCGGCGTAGAGGATGACCTGCTCACGGAACACCATCAGCGTCGGGATCGAGCGGATGTTGAAGCCAGCCGCCATCTCGCGTTCTTCCTCGGTATTCACCTTGGCGAAGGCGATCTCCGGATACTTCTCCGAGGCGGCCTCGAAGGTTGGTCCGAAGGATTTGCAGGGGCCGCACCACTCCGCCCAGAAATCGACGATCACGATGTCGTTGTTGTTGATGACGTCCTTGAAGTTATCCGAGGTGAGGTTGATGGTGGCCATGCGCTGCTCCGTGGGGCGTGGGAAAAACGCGCATCCTACCCGTTCGGGCCACCGCCTGTCATTCATGGTATGAATGTTTGCAATGGCCTCTGAATCGCGTTCCCCCTGCGGCAGATTCGCCCCGTCGCCCACGGGGCCGCTGCATTTCGGCTCGCTCGTCGCGGCGCTGGGCAGCTTTCTGGAGGCCCGTGCGCGTGGCGGCCAGTGGCTCGTGCGCATGGAAGACGTCGATGTGCCGCGCTGCAAGCCGGAACATGCCGACGCGATCCTCCGCACGCTTGACGCCTGTGGTTTCGCGTGGGACGGACCGGTCATGGTGCAAAGCACGCGCACCGCGCGCTATGCGGAGGTTCTCGAGCAACTGAAGGCGCGGGATCTGGTCTATCCCTGCGGCTGCACGCGGGCCGAGCTCGCGGATGCGCCCTTGGGCATCGATGGCGCGGCGGTGTATCCGGGCACCTGTCGCAACGGCCTGCCGCCGGGCAAGACCGCGCGCGCCTGGCGATTGCGCATGGCAGGCACGATCGAATTCGATGATCTCGTGCAGGGTCATCAGTATCAGGATCTTCCCCGTGAGGCCGGCGATTGTGTGCTGCTGCGCGCCGACGGCTATTTCGCCTATCAGCTCGCGGTGGTGGTCGATGATGCCGATCAGGGCGTCGACCATGTCGTGCGCGGCGCCGACCTGATTCACTCCACTGCGCGCCAGATTGATCTGCAGCACGTGCTCGGGCTGCCGACGCCGCAGTACGCCCACCTGCCCGTGGCGGTGGATGTCGACGGCCAGAAACTCTCGAAGCAGACGCGTGCCGCGCCCATCAATGTGTGCGATCCGTGGCCGGCCCTGCGCGCAGCCGCGATTTTCCTGGGCCTGCCCAACCCCGGGTGCCGTCTCGCGGGAGCTGACTTTTGGGCTTGGGCGCGCGAGAACTGGAATCTGGCCAGAGTACCCTGCGTCATGCGTTTGCCGGCCATCCACCTCGAGGAGAAATCATGATCATCAATGACGACGCGGGCCTCCGCCGCATTCTGGAAACCCACAAGGTCATCGCCATGGTTGGCCTGTCGCCGAAGGCCGACCGGCCCAGCAACACCGTCGCGCGCTACCTCTTGGCGCACGGCTACACGGTGATCCCCGTCAATCCTGGCCAGCGTGAGATTCTTGGCCAGCCCTGCTACGCCAGCCTGCGGGACATCCCGGTAAAGGTGGACATGGTCGACGTCTTTCGCAACGCTGCCGACGTGCCGCCCATCGCCGCCGACGCCATTGCCATCGGCGCGAAATCACTGTGGCTGCAACTCGGCGTGATCAACCCGGAGGCGGCAGAAGCCGCCTCGAACGCCGGCCTCGACGTGGTGATGGACCGCTGCCCCAAGATCGACCACGCGCGTTTGTTCGGCTGAAAGTCAGCGCAGGCGAGACGGCATGCTGAGCGCGCAGATCATTCACTCGCGGTAGTCCTTGCCGCCGTAGCGTGTCAGGCCGAGCATCAGGCGGACCAGCCCGTAGGCGGCCCAGCGCAGCGTGCGCGTAAAGAGCGTGCTGCGCTTGAGTTCGGCGTGGGTGATCTCGACGGCGTCTTCCGTGATGGCGAGGCGCAGGCTGTTGCGCAGTTGCGTGGCGAAGCCGGCATCCTGTACGACGACGTTGGCCTCGCGGGCCAGCAGCAGGCTGAACGGATCGATATTCGACGAGCCGACCGTCGCCCATGCGTCATCCACGACGCCGACCTTGGCATGCAGAAAGCCGGCCTGGTATTCATGGATGCGGATGTCGCTCTTCAGCAGGCTGGCGTAGAGCGCCTGCGTCGCATAGTGCAGCAGCGCGTACTCGATCTGGCCCTGCAGCAGGATGATCACTTTGACGCCGCGCTTTGCGGCCTCGCGCAGGGCATGGCGAAAGCGCCGGCCCGGCAGGAAGTAGGCGCTCGCGAGCACGATTTCCGTTTGCGCGTGCTCGACCGCGGCGAGGTAGGCATCCTCGATGTCGCGGCGATGCCGCAGGTTGTCGCGGATCACGAAAGCCGCCTGCATGCCACCGGCCGGCGCTTCGAGCCGACAGGGACTCAGCGGAGGCAGGGGCGGCCGACGCCGCAGCCGGGCCCAGCCGATCATGCGCCACAGGTAGCCCATGCTGCCGCGCACGCGGGCCACGAGCGGCCCCTCGATGCGCACGGCGTAATCGAAGCGCGGCCCGAGTTGCGGCATGTCGTGGTCGTCGATGATGTTGATGCCGCCGACGAAGGCGATGCGGCCGTCGATCGTGGCCAGCTTGCGGTGCAGCCGCCGCAGCCGGTGCCGCCGCAGCTTGAAAAGTTCGATCTCCGGCCGGTAGATCTCGACCTGCACACCGCCGTCTGCCAGTACGCGGCCCAAGCCCTCGGGAAACTCGCGTGCGCCGAAGCCATCGACCAGCACGCGCACCGCGACGCCGCGCCGGGCTGCCTCGAGCAAGGCCATGACGATCCGTCTAGTCGTCGGGTCGTCGGCGAAGATGTAGGTTTCGAGGTGGATTTCGCAGTCGGCCGCGTTGATGGCGGCGATCAGCGCGGGGAAGTATTGCGCCCCCGTTTCCAGCAACTCGATGCGGTTGCCGGACAGGAAGTCGGCGCTCATGCCACGGCGACGAGGGTTTCCGGTACGCGGTGCACGGCCTCGGGCACGAACGACAGGTGGGCCGAGAGCGCGGCATGGTCGGAGACGGACGACCACGGCGGGCCGTGATGCACCGCGCAGTCCTCGACGCACAGGCCGCGTACGTAGATGCGGTCGAGGCGGAACAGCGGCAGCGCCGCCGGGAAGCTGCGCGAGGGACGGGCGGCGGCGTTGGTGAAGGCTTCCTTCAATCCCAGTCGCGGCGCGAGCAGGTCGCAGGCGCGGCCGCGCCAGTCGTTGAAATCGCCGGCGATGATCAGCGGCGCGGCGGGCGGCACGTTCTTCTCGATGAACTCGGCCAGCGCCTCGTACTGGTGCCGGCGCGAGCGGCCGAACAGGGACAGGTGCGCGCAGACGCAATGCAGCGGCAGGGGCAGGTCCGGCACGCCGACGGTGCAATGAAGCAGTCCGCGCTTCTCGAAGCGCAGGCGCGTCACGTCCTGGTTGTGCGACGAGAGGATCGGAAAGCGGGCGAGGACCGCATTGCCGTGATGGCCATGGTCGTAAACCATGTTGCGGCCGTAGGCGTGGTTTGCCCAGACATCCTCGGCAAGGAATTCGTGCTGCGGCTCGGCCGGCCAGTTGGCGTGGGCTTCGGCGTGCCGCTCATGGCGCCCTTGCACTTCCTGCAGGAACACGATGTCGGCGTCGAGCGCACGCAGACGCTCGCGCAACTCGTGCACCACCATGCGGCGGTTGAATTGCGAGAAGCCCTTGTGGATGTTCCAGGTCGCGATGGACAGCATATGAAGGTGATTCTAACCGGCGCGTATCATGTGAAAAATACAAACAAGGAGGAAACCGATGAGCACGCCGGCATTTCAGGATTTCTATCCGGAAGAGTTGAGCCATTGCTACGGTTGCGGCAAGAATAACCCGCACGGCCACCAGATCAAGAGCTATTGGGACGGCGACGAAACCGTTGCGCATTTCACGCCCGCGCCCTATCACACAGCGATTCCGGGTTTCGTTTATGGCGGCCTGATCGCCTCGCTCGTCGATTGCCACGGCACCGGTACGGCGTCGGCCGCCGCCTATCGGGCCGCGGGGCGCGAGATGGGCACGGCGCCGGCCTTGCGCTTCGTGACCGGGTCGCTGCAGGTGTCCTACCTTGCGCCGACGCCGCTCGGCGTCGAACTCGAACTGCGCGGCAAGCCGGTGGAAGTGAAGGAGAAGAAGGTTGTCGTCGACATCACCGTGTCGGCGAACGGCCAGATCACCGCCAAGGGACAGGTGATCGCGGTACGCATGCCGGAGTCGATGAAACCACTGTAACAGCCGTCCTGCCAGCGCTGACTTTCAGGACGCGTCGAGCATCCGTTCAAGCGCGACCTTCGCGAGCTGCGCTTCGTGCGCCGGCACGGCGATCTGATTCACCACCTTGCCGGCGGCGAGGTTTTCCAGTGTCCAGGCGAGATGCTGGGGATCGATGCGCTGCATGGTCGAGCACATGCAGATCGTGTCGGCCATGAACTGCACGATCTTGCCTTCGGGCTTCACTTCCTCGGCGAGGCGCTCGACGAGATTCAGCTCGGTGCCGACCAGCCAGCGCGTACCGGGCGCAGATTCCTTGACGATGCGGATGATGGTTTCGGTCGACCCCACCGCGTCGGATTGCGCGCAGACCTCGAAGCTGCATTCGGGATGCGAGATGACCTTGCCATCCGGATACTTTTCGCGATAGCGCGCGATCTGGCCGGGGTTGAACATCTGGTGCACGGAACAGTAGCCGTGCCAGAGGATGATCTTCGCGTCGCGGATCTGCTGTGGCGTCAGGCCGCCCAGCTCGAGGTCGGGGTTCCAGATGACCATCTTGTCCAGTGGGATGCCCATCTTGTGGCCACTCCAGCGTCCGAGGTGCTGGTCGGGGAAGAACAGCACCTTTTCGCGGCGGGCGAACGACCAGTCGAGGATTTTCGGCGCGTTCGACGAGGTGCACACGATGCCGCCGTGCGCGCCGCAGAAGGCCTTGAGGTCGGCGGCGGAGTTGATGTAGGTGACCGGGGTGACAGCCTCATCGGGATTCAGCACGGTCGACAATTCGCGCCAGCAGCGCTCGACCTTGGCCCGGTTGGCCATGTCGGCCATCGAGCAGCCGGCGGCGAGGTCGGGGAGGATGGCAATCTGCTCCGGACGCGAGAGAATGTCGGCGACTTCGGCCATGAAATGCACGCCGCAGAACACGATGGTTTCGGCGTCGGATTGCGAGGCGAGGCGGGACAACTTCAGCGAATCGCCGGTGAGGTCGGCATGCTTGAACACGTCGGCGCGCTGGTAGTGGTGGCACAGGATGACGGCGCGCTGGCCAAGCTGCGCGCGCGCCGCGGTGATGCGCGCTTGGGCATCCTTGTCGGACAAGGCGTTGAAAGGTTCAAACTGGAGGGGGGCGATCTGCATGAAAGGTAGAATCCGAAACCATTCGTAGTCCATCGAGTATAGCGATTTGAACGAAGTAAAACCCTCCCCTGCCGAGCAGGTTGACCCCGAGCGCTTTCGCGCCGGGCAGCGCCTCACGTGGGTCAGTGTTGGCGTCAATGTCGTGCTGACGATCATGCAGGTCATCGTCGGCTTCCTGGCGCACTCGATGGCGCTGGTGGCCGATGCCATGCATACGCTGTCCGATATCGTCGCGGATGCCTTCGTGCTCTGGGCCAACCGCAAGGGGGCCGAGGCCGCCGACGAAGAGCATCCCTACGGGCATGGCCGCTACGAAACCGCCGCCTCGCTGGTGCTCGGCTTGCTGCTGACGGTCACCGGGGTGGGCATCCTGATCTCGGCGGCGGGTCGCCTGCAAAACATCGGTGACCTGCCCCCCGTGGGCGTGGCGGCGATGTGGGCGGCGATCCTGACGCTGATCGGCAAGGAGGGCCTGTTCCGCTACATGCTGGGCGTGGCCGAACAACTGCGTTCGCCGATGCTCATCGCCAATGCCTGGCATGCGCGTGCCGATGCGTTGTCATCCCTCGTGGTCGCCGCGGGCATCGCCGGGGCGCTGCTGGGCTTCACCTATGCGGATGCCGTGGCCGCCATCATCGTGGGCGGCATGATCATCAAGGCCGGCGTGGGTTTCGCGTGGGAAGCGATGCGCGAACTCATCGATACCGGCCTGCCGGCCGAGGAGGTGGCGGCGATCCGGCAGACGCTGCGGACCACGCCGGGCGTCGAAGACCTGCACGAGTTGCGTACCCGCCGCATGGCGCACCGGGTTTTCGTCGATGTGCATATCCAGGTAGACGGCGATATTTCCGTACGGGAAGGGCATGAAATCGGCGAGGACGCGAGGCGCCGCGTCCTTGACGCCCACCCCGAAGTTTTGGACGTCCTGATTCACCTCGATCCGGAGGACGACAGCACCGAAAGGCGAGAGCACCATAATGGTGCGTTATTGCCTTAAATAGCACCAATACGGTGCAATCAAATTCAGGATGACGCGGGTGCGTCGCAGCAATTCCCTTGTGGCACAATCTTCTACCCTGCATGCCCGCTTGGCACGCTAACTGCTAAACTTTTTTCCGTCTTTACATCGCATTTTTCAGATCACCGACCAGGAGTAGCCCTCATGACGCCCCAAGAAGTAATGAAGACGATTCAGGAAAAGGAAGTCAAGTTCGTTGACCTCCGTTTCACCGACATCCGTGGCAAGGAACAGCACGTCGGCGTGCCGATCTCCCACTTCGACCTCGAGAAGTTCGAGGACGGCCATGCCTTCGACGGCTCGTCGATTGCCGGCTGGAAAGGCATTCAGGCTTCCGACATGCAGCTGATGCCGGATCCGACGACCGCCTACATCGACCCCTTCATGGACGAGACCACGCTGATCCTGTCCTGCGACGTCGTTGAGCCGGCCGATGGCAAGGGCTACGACCGCGATCCGCGCTCGATCGCCAAGCGTGCCGAGGCCTATCTCAAGTCCTCCGGTATCGGCGATACCGCCTACTTCGGTCCCGAACCCGAGTTCTTCATCTTCGACAGCGTCGAGTGGAAAGTCGACATGTCTGGTTCTTACGTCAAGGTGTTCTCGGAAGAGGCCGCCTGGGCGACCGCCGAGAAGTTCGAAGGCGGCAATACCGGCCACCGTCCGACCGTCAAGGGCGGCTATTTCCCCGTGCCGCCGGTCGATAGCCTCAACGATATCCGCGCCGCCATGTGTCTGGCGCTGGAAGACTGCGGCGTCCCCGTCGAAGTGCATCACCACGAAGTTGCGACCGCCGGCCAGTGCGAGATCGGCACCAAGTTCAGCACGCTGGTGCAGCGCGCCGACTGGACGCAGGTCCTCAAGTACATCGTCCATAACGTCGCCCACAGCTACGGCAAGACCGCGACTTTCATGCCCAAGCCCATCGTCGGCGACAACGGCTCCGGCATGCACGTGCACCAGTCGATCTGGAAGGACGGCAAGAACCTGTTCGCGGGCAACGGCTACGCCGGCCTGAGCGAGTTCGCGCTGTACTACATCGGCGGCATCATCAAGCACGCCCGCGCGCTGAACGCCATCACCAACCCCGGCACCAACAGCTACAAGCGCCTGGTGCCTGGCTTCGAGGCCCCGGTCAAGCTGGCCTACTCGGCCCGCAACCGTTCCGCCTCGATCCGTATCCCGTTCGTGCATAGCGACAAGGCCCGCCGCATCGAGACCCGCTTCCCGGATCCGACCGCGAACCCCTACCTGGCGTTCTCGGCCCTGATGATGGCCGGTCTCGACGGCGTGCAGAACAAGATCCACCCGGGCGAGCCCGCCGACAAGAACCTGTACGACCTGCCGCCGGAAGAGGATGCCAAGATCCCGACCGTCTGCTCGTCGCTCGACCAGGCGCTGGATTACCTCGACAAGGATCGCGAGTTCCTGACCCGGGGTGGCGTGTTCTCCAACGAATTCATCGATGCCTTCATCGAGCTGAAGATGGAAGAAGTCACCAAGTTCCGCATGACGACTCACCCGGTCGAGTACGATCTGTACTACTCGCTGTAAGCCTTTCACGGGCTGAAGCGTTGAAAAGGACGGGGCTTGCCCCGTCCTTTTTTGTTTCCGGCAACTCGCGTTACACTGCACCCATGACGAGACAGATCCTATTGCTGGTCTGCACGACCGCGACCTTCACGCTGGCGCAGGCCGATACGCTCTACAAGTGCCAGACCCCGGACGGTCGGACGACCTATACCAACCAGAAAACGAGCAAGAATTGCGAAATCATTTCGCAGGACAAGCCGGTGTCCACCTTCTCCGCGCCCCCGCAAAAACCGCGGCAGGCCACGCCCAGCGATTTCCCGCGCGTGAACGAAGGTCAGCAGAAAGCCCGCGACAGCGATCGCCGCGCCATCCTGGAAAAGGAACTGGCTAACGAGCAGAAAAACCTGGCCGCTGCGAAACAGGAGTTGGCCGAGCAGCAGAACCTCGTGGCGCCCGACGAACGGGTTGCCGGCGGCGGCATCCAGGGCGCGAAACGCGAGGCGCGCATCCAGACCTATCGCGACAAGGTGGAACTGCACGAGCGTAATGTCGCATCGATTCGCAAGGAACTTGCGAACCTGAAATAAGCCAGTGTTGGGACTGGCACCGCACGCCGGGTGTCTGGCGCACTTCTTGCGAAGGTTTTCGCCATGAAAGTCCAGGCCATCTCTAGCGAAGAGAAAAGCGTCCAGGCGGCCTTGGCCGGGCTCGACCTGTTGTCCTCGGCCGTGGTGATCCTTGATGAGCAGTTGCGTGTGCGCCACTGCAATCCAGCGGCGGAAAACCTGTTCGCCGTCAGCCAGCGCGTCTGTCTCGGCATCCCGCTCGCCCAGTTACTCGGCACGCCGCCGGTGCTGATGGCCGCGCTGGAAAACGCGCTGAACAACAAGTGGAGCTATACCGGCCATGATTTCGTCGTAGTGCGTGAGCAGGGCGACGCGGTGGCCGACCCGATTCATCTCGATTGCACGGTCACGCCGATCGATACGGCCTACGGTCGCTTGCTGCTCGAGTTCCGTCCGATCGACCAGCAGCTCCGGGCGGCCCGCGAAGAACGGGAAGCCGTGCAGCAGCGCGCCAACCAGGAGCTGATCCGCAATCTCGCGCACGAGATCAAGAACCCGCTCGGCGGCATTCGAGGTTCGGCGCAACTGCTCGACAGCGAGCTGGCGCGCATGGGCAACGGCAGCGAGTTGCGCGAATACACGCAGGTGATCATCGGCGAAGCCGATCGCCTGCAGGACCTGATGCATCGCCTGCTGTCCTCGCACCGCGCGATGCAGCCGCAGCAGATCAGCATCCACGAAATCCTCGAGCGCGTGCGCCGGCTGATCCTTGCCGAGTTTCCCGGGGTCAAGGTCAAGCGCGACTACGACACGTCGCTGCCCGACATTACCGGCGATCGCGAACAATTGATCCAGGCGATTCTCAACGTCGTGCGCAATGCCGCACAGGCCATGAAGGGCGAAGGCGAAATCATCACGCGCACGCGCGCGCTGCGACAGGTCACGCTGGCGAAGAAGCGCTATCGGTTGGCATTGGAATTGCAAGTCATCGACAATGGCCCGGGGATTCCCGCCGACATTCGCGATCGTATCTTCTACCCGCTGGTGTCGGGGCGCGAAGGCGGCACCGGAATTGGCCTGGCCCTGGCGCAAAGTTTCGTCCAGCAGCACCACGGCAGCATCGAGGTTGAGTCAGTGCCGGGCCACACCTGCTTCACGCTGCGCCTGCCGCTGCAAAACGGAGACAAGATCAACAAATGAACAACCCAACCAACGTTGTCTGGATCATCGATGATGACCGTTCCATCCGCTGGGTGCTCGAAAAGGCGCTGGCGCGCGAAAGCATTGCCAGCGCGAGTTTCGGCTCGGCGGACGAGGCGCTGGCGGCACTGGCCAAGGGCGAGCGGCCACGCGTGCTGATCTCGGATGTCCGCATGCCCGGCGCCAGCGGCCTCGACCTGCTGCGCCAGGTCAAGCAGGACCACCCGGATTTGCCGGTCATCATCATGACCGCCTATTCCGACCTTGACTCCGCGGTCGCTGCCTTCCAGGGCGGTGCCTTCGAGTACCTGCCCAAGCCCTTCGATGTCGATCAGGCCGTTGCGCTGGTCCGGCGCGCGCTCGAGCAGGTGGCGCCCCAAACTGGTGCATCCCCTGCCGAAGCCCTTGCCCCCGAAATCCTCGGCCAGGCGCCGGCGATGCAGGAGGTCTTTCGCGCCATCGGGCGGCTCTCCCAATCCCATGCGACCGTGTTGATCAACGGCGAGTCGGGCACCGGCAAGGAACTGGTTGCCCGCGCCCTGCACCGCCACAGCCCACGCAAGGACGGTACCTTCGTCGCCATCAACACGGCGGCGATCCCGCGTGACCTGCTCGAATCCGAGCTCTTCGGCCACGAAAAGGGCGCCTTCACCGGCGCCAACACCCAGCGGCGCGGGCGCTTCGAGGAGGCCGCCGGCGGCACGCTGTTCCTCGACGAGATCGGCGACATGCCGGCCGAGCTGCAGACGCGCCTGCTGCGCGTGCTGTCCGACGGCCAGTTCTACCGCGTCGGCGGCCACCAGCCGATCCGCGCCAACGTGCGCGTCATCACGGCGACGCACCAGAACCTCGAGCAGCGGGTCAAGGACGGCCTGTTCCGCGAAGACCTGTTTCACCGCCTCAACGTCATCCGCCTGCGCCTGCCGCCGCTGCGGGAGCGGCGCGAGGACATCCCGGCGCTGGCGCGCAACTTCCTCGCCAACAGCGCGCAGCAGCTCGGGGTGGAACCCAAGCGCCTGTCCGAGGCCGCGCTGAAGTTCCTGCAAGGCGCGCCGTGGCCCGGCAACGTGCGCCAGCTCGAAAACCTCTGTCATTGGCTGACGGTCATGGCCCCCGGCCAGACCATCGAGATCGACGACCTGCCGCAGGAAATGCGCGGGCTGCCGTCGAGCGGCACCAGTGCCGACTGGGAAGCCCTGCTGGCTACCGCTACGGACGACCTGCTCACCAAGGCGCAGGGCGCCGTCTGGGAACAGTTGAGCAATGCCTTCGAAGCCACGCTGATTCGCCGCGCGCTGGCCGCCACTGGCGGCAAGCGGATCGAGGCGGCGCAACTGCTGGGCATCGGCCGCAACACGATCACCCGCAAGATCCAGGAACTCGGGCTGGACGATAAATCGATGTGAAAGTCAGCGCTGGCGGGACGGCATCTACCGCCCCGCCAGCGCGTGATCGGTATTCCCCGACTTAGCGGCCGTCGGGACGACCATCGCCGTCCCGGTCGCCATTCCGCTTGCGCCGCTCGTCGCGCTTTTCCTCGCGACGCTCCTCGCGTTGCTGTACGCCGCGGTCATTCCGCTCCATGCGGGGCGGTTCGGCCCGGCGTTGTTCCATCGTCCGGCCCGGATCGACATCCATCGGCCGCCTGCCTTCGCGCTGTTCGACGCGGGGGGCGGGAGGCGCGGGCATCACTTGGGGCGCTTCCCGACGTTCGATATGCGGCGGCGGGGGGGCGACGTGCGGGGCAGGACGCTGCTCATAACGTTGCGCAGGGGGTGCGTGAATCACGGGCGGCGGCGCACGCTGCTCGAAACGCGGCTGGGGCGGCGGCGAATACACACGGGGGGCTTCACCGCGTTCCCAGCGTCCCCCGTAGGGCCGCCAGTGTTCGCCGTGGCGTTCCCAGCGATGCGGCGTCCAGTAGTAGCCGGGGCGTGGCGCATCCCAACGACCCGGCACCCAGACGTAACGGGCGCCGATCCAGTTCCAGTAGCCGCCGATCCAGACGTAGCCGACGACGGGCGGCACGCCGACATATTCGTACTGCGGCGGCGGCGGGGCGACGCGCACGACCGGTGCATCGTAGTACGGATCATCGACGGGGACGACGGCGCAGCCGCCGACCAGAATCGTTGCGCCCGCCAAAGCCGTCAGCAGCAATTTGCCTTTCATTTCCTGTCCTTTCCTTGTCGCGTAACCGGCGCGGATCGCCGCTTCGCCTTGAATAACGCACCCGTTCCCTGCTTTATATACGCAGGACGGGGGTTGTTACAAAGACTTGCAAATGCCGGCAGCGGTATAGTCGCGTCATGTTCGATCTTTCCGCTCTCGCGCGGGCGCTCGGCGTGGATGCCCGCCGCTTCGATGCCGACCTGCTGCCGGTCTGCGACTCGACCAACGCGGTGCTGCTCGCACGGGCCGAGGCCGGCGCCCCCTCGGGCAGCGTCGTCATCGCCGCGACGCAGACCGCGGGGCGCGGGCGGCGCGGCCGGACCTGGATTTCCGCCCCCGGCGACAGCCTGACCTTCTCGCTGCTGTGGCGCTTCCCGGCGGGTACCTTGCCGCTCGGCCTATCGCTGGCCGTCGGCGTCGCCGTGACGAGTGCGCTCGCGAAAGTCAGCGCTGGCGGGACGGCAGGTTGCCGTCCCGCCGCCAACATGGAAACGGCACTGAAATGGCCCAACGACGTGTTGAGGGACGGCAGGAAACTCGCCGGCATCCTGGTCGAACTGGTGCCGGGCCAACCGCATGCGGCGGTGATCGGCATTGGCCTCAACCTGCGCCTGCCTGCGTCGCTGCCGCCCGAAATTCGCGCGTCGTCGACGGCGCTCGACCAGTCGATCGACAGCACTGTCCTGCTCGCGGCGCTGCTGGTCGAATTGCGCGTGGTGCTTGAAAGATTTGCGGAATCAGGATTCGCCGGCCTGCGCAGCGACTGGACGGCGCGGCATGCCTATCAGGATGTGCCGGTGCAGTTGCTGTCCGATTTCGCGCCGCCGCGCGCCGGCATTTGCCGGGGCGTCGATGTCGATGGTGCACTGCTGTTCGAGTCGGCGGGGAAGGTCGAACGCATCCTGTCCGGCGAAATCTCCCTGAGGGCAACATAATGGCCCCCACGCTCGCCTTGCTCGTTGCCCCCACAGGGGGCTTCGTCTCCCTCGGGACGGCCCTTCGGGAGGCCGCATGATCCTCTGCCTCGATGCCGGCAACACGCGGCTCAAATGGGGCCTGCGCGAGGGGCCGGCCTGGCGCGGGCAGGGCGTGCTCGCGTTGGACGATAGCGACGGAATCGCCACGTTGCTGCCGGCAGTCTCGGAACACATCCTGGCCTGCAATGTCGCCGGCGACGCCGTGGCGCAGCGCATCGAGGACAGCGCGGCGGGGTTCGGCGTGCCGCTCGAGTGGTTCCGCAGCAGCGCGGCCTGCTGCGGGGTGACCAACGGCTACGCCAATCCGTCCCAGCTCGGCGCCGACCGCTGGGCGGCGCTGGTGGGCGCGCGGGGCGTGCTCACCAGCCCTGCACTGGTGGTGATGGCCGGCACGGCGACCACCATCGACGTACTCGACGCCGAGGGAACATTTCGCGGTGGCCTGATTCTGCCGGGTCTCGACCTGATGCGGCAGGCCCTCGCGCGCAACACCGCCGGGCTGCCGGAAGCACGCGGAACGTATCGTGACATCCCAACCAATACCGACGACGCGATCGTCAGCGGTGCGCTGCACGCGACGCTGGGCGCCATCGAGCGCATGGCCCGTCATGTTGCCGACGGAGCAGGCACGGTGATTCTCTCCGGCGGTGCGGCGGAAAAACTCGCGCCGCACATCCGGCTGCCGTTGCGCCGGGTCGACAATCTGGTGCTCGAAGGGTTGGCACGCGTGGCGGCCCCCTGTTAAGATTTTCGCTCTTCATATCCAACAACAAGCTTACGGGAGGGAATCATGGCTCAAACGCGCGTCATCCTCGACGAATCCGAAATTCCGACGCACTGGTACAACATCGCCGCCGACCTGAAGAATCCGCCGGCGCCACCACTTGGTCCGGACGGCAAGCCGGTCGGCCCCGAGCAGATGCTGGCGATCTTCCCCGGCCCGATCCTCGAGCAGGAAATGTCGGCCGAGCGCTGGATCCCGATCCCGGACGAAGTGCGCAAGATCTACGCGCTGTGGCGTCCGAGCCCGCTGTGCCGCGCCGAGCGGCTCGAAAAGATGCTCGGCACCCCCTGCAAGATTTTCTACAAGTACGAGGGCGTTTCGCCGGCCGGTTCGCACAAGCCGAACTCCGCCGTGCCACAAGCCTACTTCAACAAGATCGCCGGCACGCAGCGGCTGGTGACCGAAACCGGCGCGGGGCAGTGGGGCTGTTCGCTGGCGCTCGCCGGCCAGATGTTCGGCCTGCCGGTGCGCATCTTCATGGTCAAGGTGAGCTACGACCAGAAGCCCTATCGCCGCCTGATGATGCAGACCTTCGGCGGCGAAGTGCTGGCCAGCCCGACCAACCTGACCAAGGCCGGTCGCGACGCGCTGGCGCAGGATCCGGACAATCAGGGCAGCCTCGGCATCGCGATTTCCGAAGCGGTCGAGGAAGCGGTATCGGTGCCGGGCACCAAGTACGCGCTCGGCTCGGTGCTCAACCATGTGCTGCTGCACCAGACCGTGATCGGCCTCGAGGCCAAGAAGCAGTTCGAGAAGATCGGCGAGTATCCCGACATGATGTTCGCGCCCTGCGGCGGCGGCTGCAACTTCGCCGGCGCGACCTTCCCCTTCCTCGGCGACGCGGCGGCCGGCGACAAGCGTGCGCAGAAGATCCGCATGGTTGCAGTCGAGCCGGCGTCCTGCCCGACGTTGACCAAGGGCGTGTATGCCTATGACTATGGCGACGCGAGTGGCTACACGCCGCTGATGAAGATGTACACGCTCGGCCATGACTTCATGCCGCCGGGCATCCACGCCGGCGGCCTGCGCTATCACGGCGACAGCCCGCTGATCTCGCAGCTCTACCACGAGAAGCTGATCGAGGCGGTGGCCGTGCCGCAGGTGGCGACCTTCGAGGCCGGCGTGATGTTCGCGCGCGCCGAGGGCATCATCCCCGCACCCGAGTCCAGCCATGGCATCCGCGCCTGCATCGACGAGGCGCTGCGCTGCAAGGTGACCGGCGAGCCGAAGACACTGTTCTTCAACTTGTCAGGACACGGTCATTTCGACATGACGGCGTACGAGAGCTACTTCGCCGGCAAGCTGACCGACTTCGAGTACCCGGCCGAGGCCATCGAGGCGTCGCTCGCGCACCTGCCGAAGGTGGGCTAAGCAAGCTCGATGCGGGTCGCGTTCCTTATCCTGCTGCTGGCCAACGTGGTCCTGTTCTTCTGGGGACAGAGCCGGCTCGGCACGGGCGACGGGGGGCGCGAGCCCGAGCGCATGGCGCAGCAAGTCGCGCCGGACAAGCTGCGCATCGTGCCGCCCGATGCCCTGAAGCCGGCGCCACCACCACTACCACCACTACAACTTCCACCGGCCGTGCCGACCACCACCGAATGAGTTTCGTTGTCGGGCTGACCGGCGGCATCGGCAGCGGCAAGAGTGCGGCGGCGGCGCGTTTCGCGGCGCAGGGCGTCGCCATCGTCGATACCGACCGCATCGCACACGAACTGACAGCCGCCGGTGGCGCGGGCATCGCGCCGATCCGGGCGGCGTTCGGTGCGGATGTGCTGACACCCGACGGGGCGCTCGACCGGGCGGCGATGCGGCGCATCGTCTTTGCCGACCCGGCAGCGCGGCAACGGCTCGAAGCGATTCTTCATCCGCTGATCCGCGCGGAAAGCGCGGCGCAAGTCCAGTGCCGTCTTGCCACGGCTGACTTTCCCTACGCGGTACTGGTCGTGCCGCTGCTGGTCGAGTCGGGCAATTACCGCGACCGGGTCGACCGGGTCTGCGTCGTCGACTGCCCGGAGGAAATCCAGATCGCGCGGGTCATGGCGCGCAGCGGTTTGTCACGTGCAGAAGCGCAGGCCATTCTTGCGGCGCAGGCCAGCCGTGCCGTGCGCCTGGCCGCGGCGGACGATGTCATCGACAACGCCGGCGACCTCGCGGCGCTGGAACGGCAGGTCGATGCCTTGCATGCAACTTATTTGGAATTGGCGAAAAAACGCAAGGATCTGGCGAGAAGCCCATGATTGCGGGCGCTTTCTGCCCGTCCTCAGGTTGTGATTTGGGGACATTTCGTTCAAAATTCCCTGAATTTACCGACGAGCCGCCGCGTGATCACTTACGATTACCCACTGAACGAGCGCATCCGCACCTTGCTGCGGCTTGAGGACCTGTTCGAGCGCACGGTGCACTTCGTCGAGTCGGACGATCCGGAATCCCACCATGTTGCGTTGGTGACGCTGTTCGACATCCTCGAAGTCGCGAGCCGCGCCGACCTCAAGTTCGACCTGGTGCAGGAACTCGAGCGCCAGCGCCAGACGCTGCTCTCCTTCCGCAACAATCCGGACATTTCCGAAGACGCACTCAGCGGCGCGCTTTACGAAATCGAGCAGGCCTCGGCGGCGCTGCTGGCGATGCAGGGCAAGACCGGCCAGTACCTGCGCGAAAACGAGTGGCTGATGAGCATCAAGAACCGCACCGGGATTCCCGGCGGCGTCTGCGAATTCGACCTGCCGGCCTATCACTTCTGGCTCAATCGCGACGGCGCGCAGCGCCGCAACGATCTTACCGGATGGATCCGGCCACTGCTGCCGATCCGCGACGGGCTCGGCATCGTGCTGCGCCTGCTGCGCTCGTCCGGCCGCCCGGAACGGCAAATAGCCGTGCGCGGCGCATTCCAGCAGATGCTCTCCGGCCGCACCGCGCAACTCATTCGCCTGCGCGTGTCGAAGCAGCAGGCCGTGGTTCCGGAAATCAGCGCCAACAAATACGCGCTCAACATCCGCTTCACGGTGCCCGATACCGACATGCGTCCCAAGCAGTCCGAGACGGATGTCGACTTCGAATTGACCTTCTGCAACCTGTGACCCAACAGCGCAACGTCCAATGCCCGCAATGTGGCGCGGTCGTGCCGTGGGGGCCGCAGAGCCCGTATCGCCCGTTCTGTTCCGAGCGTTGCCGCAAGCTCGATTTGGGCGCGTGGGCCAGCGATGGCTATCGCATCGCCGGCAGTGCGCCCCCGGACGATTTCGCTACGCCGGAAACTCCGCCCACGCCGCGCGAATAGCGGCGATGCCCTGCGCGCCGGCGTCCAGGGCATCCGGCAGGTCGGCAAGCGTCAAGCCGCCGATCGCATAAACAGGCAGCGGCAATCCCCCCACCCCTTGAGCGAAGCTTTCCCAGCCGATGCCCGCGCTGCCGGGATGCGTGGCCGTCGCCTTGACGGGACCGAGCACGGCGAAATCGAGGCCGAGCTGGGCGGCGTGCTCCAGTTCGCGGCGCTCGTGGCAGGAGGCCCCGACGAGCGGAAAGGGCGGCCGCTGATTCAATCGCATCAGTTGCTGCGCCGGCAGATGGATGCCGTCGGCGCCGATGGCGCGCGCGAGTTGCGCATCGCCATTCACCAATACTTGCGCGCCATGCTGCTGGCAGCGGGCGACCGCCGACGCGGCGAAGGCCTCGCGTTGCATTTCGGGCAATGCGCTCTCACGCAGCTGGACCAACTTCAGCCCGCGCGCCAGTGCCGCATCGAGTGCCGCCAGCTGCGCCGCCGTGCCGATCTGTGTGGCATGGGTGATGCCGTACAGCGCGGGCAGCTTCAGCGCCGCGAACAACGGGCCGTTGGCCGGCAGCATCGGTGACGCGGTCGGCGCTTCGGGACGTTGCCAGAGCAGGGCGGTGTGCACGTGGTCGCGCAGTTCGCCGCGCCACTGTGTGACGCGGAAGAAGTGCAGCCGCACGTGCGCGTGTTCATACACATGCTCGCGCACGATCCAGGGCGTGGCCTCGATGACCTCGATGCCAAGTTCCTCATGCAGTTCGCGCACGAGCGCATCGCGCGGTGTTTCCCCTTTTTCGACCTTGCCGCCGGGAAACTCCCAATAGCCCGGATAGAAGGTGCCGGGTCCGCGCTGGCCGAGCAGGTACTGGCCATCAGCGCGGAAGATGACGGCGGCAGCGACCTCGACAATCTTCACTTGAGCATCCGGCCGGCGTAATCCCGCGCGAACTGCCACGCCACGCGCCCGCTGCGCGAGCCGCGCTGCAGTGCCCATTGCAGCGCTTCCTGCCGTGCCGCCAGCGCTGACTGTTCATCGACACCGAACTGGTGCAGCCAATGCACGCAGATGTCGAGGTAGTGGTCCTGGTCGAAGGGATAGAACGACAGCCACAGGCCGAAGCGCTCGGAGAGCGAGATCTTCTCCTCGGTGGTTTCGCCCGGGTGGATCTCGCCGTCGTCCGCGTGCGTGGCTTCGAGATTTTCGGCCATGCGCTCGGGCATCAGATGGCGGCGGTTCGAGGTGGCGTAGATCAGCAGGTTCTCGGGCGCACCCGCGATCGAGCCATCGAGCGCGCTCTTGAGCGCCTTGTAGCTGGGTTCGGAGGCTTCGAAGGACAGGTCGTCGCAAAACACGATGAAGCGCTCGGGCCGGCCGGCGACGAGGTCGATGATCTCGGGCAGGTTGACGAGGTCGTTGCGGTCGACCTCGATCAGCCGCAGGCCTTTCTTCGCAAACTTCAGCAGCACGCCCTTGACCAGCGAGGACTTGCCGGTGCCGCGCGCCCCCGTGAGCAGCACGTTGTTGGCGGGCTTGCCGGCGACGAACTGGCGCGTGTTGCGCTCGATGGCGGCCTTCTGTTGATCGATGCCCTGCAGGTCGACCAGGCGGATCTGGTGCGGGTGGCGGACCGGTTCCAGCCGGCCGCGCCAGCGGTAGGCGACCGCATTCCAGTCAGGGGGCGCGACGGGCGCGGGCAGCAGGGCTTCGGCGCGCGCGACGAGGCCTTCGAGGCGGGACAGCAGCGATTCCAATCCTTGCATCGGGTAAGCTTCCTTCCGTGATGACCCGACGCAATGTAGCAGATATGACCCGTACCCTTCTCTTGGCCGCCGCCGCATGGCTGGCCGGCTGCGCGAGCGTTCCGCCGCCTGCCATTTCTCCTGCACCCGCGGTGCCAACGACAACGCCCGCCGCAACCTGCCCGCCGTGTCCCAAGTGCCCGGTTTGTCCCGCCGTTGAACCGCCCAAGCCGGCCGCCAAGCCGCTGCAGCCGGCGAACTGGGCCGACCTGCCCGGTTGGGAATCCGATAACCATGACGCGGCGCTCGCGCTGTTTCGCGCCGAATGCGCGACGCTGGGCAAGCGACCGCTGTGGCTCTCGACCTGCGAGTCCGCGCTGAAAGTCAGTCCCGGCGAGACGGCACGCCGGGATGCAAAAGAGTGGTTCGAGGCGAATTTCCGGCCGTGGGCGCTGACCAATCCCGACGAAGGGCGCGAAGGACTGGTCACCGGTTACTACGAACCGGTGGTGCGGGGCAGTCGCACGAAAAAGAAGCCTTACCTGACGCCGGTGTTCGGCCCGCCAGCCGACCTCATTGTCGTCGAACTCGCCGACCTCTATCCCGAGCTCAAACACATGCGCCTGCGCGGCCGCATCGAGGGACGCAAGCTCGTGCCCTATTACAGTCGTGCCGACTGGACAGCGGAAGAACGGCGTCGTGCCGGGGACGCCCTGCTCTGGGTCGCCGATCCGGTCGACTTCTTCTTCCTGCAGATTCAGGGCTCGGGGCAGGTCGTCCTCGATGATGGCGGCCGGGTCCGCATCGGCTATGCCGACCAGAACGGCCATCCCTACCGCTCGGCCGGCACCTGGCTGATCGAGCAGGGCGAGTTGCAGGCGGGGCAGGCGTCGATGCAGGGCATCAAGGCCTGGGCGGAAAAGAACCCGAAGCGGTTGCAGGAACTGCTCAATGCCAACCCGAGCCTGGTGTTCTTCCGCGAACTGCCCGTGAATGGCGACGGCCCGCCGGGGGCGCTGGGCGTGCCCCTGACGCCGGAACGTTCGATCGCCGTCGATCCGCGCCACACGCCGCTGGGCGCGCCGGTCTGGCTGACGACCACGCGCCCCGCCAGCGATCAGCCCCTGAACCGCCTGATGCTGGCGCAGGACACCGGGGGTGCGATTCGCGGCCCGGTGCGCGCCGACTTCTACTGGGGCAGCGGCCCCGACGCCGGCGCGCTGGCCGGCCGGATGAAACAGACCGGCAAGATGTGGGTGCTGCTGCCCCACTGGCACACGCCCTGATTGCACCAAACTGGTGCTCATCAATGCTCCGCAATTGTGCGTATCCCTGCGGCGGGTGGGGGCGGGCTTCGTGCATCATCATGAAAATTAAGGACTAAGCACTCTGGAATGGATGTTGCTCATGTGTTCCCCATTTTCGACCTTGGGGCACCAACATGGAGAATTTCAAGACATCCGCCGACGTGTTGTTCATTCTGCTCGGCGCCATCATGATCCTCGCGATGCACGCCGGCTTTGCCTTCCTCGAACTGGGCACGGTGCGCCGCAAGAACCAGGTGAATGCGCTGGTCAAGATCCTCTGCGATTTTTCCATGTCGACGCTCGCCTATTTCTTCATCGGCTACGGCATCGCCTACGGGGTGAATTTCTTTTCCGGGGCCGAGACGCTGCTGGCGAAGAGCGGCTATGACCTCGTCAAGTTCTTCTTCCTGCTGACCTTCGCGGCGGCGATTCCCGCCATCGTCTCCGGCGGCATCGCCGAGCGCGCGCGCTTCAACCCGCAGCTCGCCGCGACCTTCCTGCTGGTCGGTTTCGTCTATCCCTTCTTCGAAGGCATTGCCTGGAACCAGGCCTATGGCATCCAGGCCTGGCTGCTCGCCACCTTCGGCGCCGAGTTCCACGACTTCGCCGGCTCGGTCGTCGTGCATGCCGTGGGCGGCTGGATCGGCCTCGCGGCGGTGCTGATGCTCGGCGCGCGCCGCGGCCGCTATCACAAGGATGGCGGCATCGCCGGCGGCCACCCGCCGTCCTCGATTCCGTTCCTCGCGCTCGGCGCGTGGATCCTGATCGTCGGCTGGTTCGGCTTCAACGTCATGAGCGCGCAAACGCTGGAAAAAGTCTCCGGCCTCGTCGCCATGAACTCGCTGATGGCGATGGTTGGTGGCACGCTGGTCGCCCTCTTCATGGGCAAGAACGACCCCGGCTTCGTGCATAACGGCCCGCTCGCCGGCCTGGTCGCCGTGTG
>CAZTWA010000022.1:9687-22768 GCA_964617225.1 uncultured Methyloversatilis sp. | reverse complement strand
GGGTGAAGAACACCGCCCAGCTGCTCGAAAAGCTCAAGGACCTCAAGTGGCGCTACGTCGAGGGCCCGACCAAGCGTGGCCGTGCCGAGATGGGCATCGTGAACTCCACGGGTTGCACCTCGGTGTGGGGCTCGACCTGGCCGTTCCACCCGTATCCGTTCCCCTGGACCTCGCACTTGTTCCAGGATTCCCCCTCGGTGGCGATGGGCCTGTTCGAAGGCCACATGGCGAAGATGGCCGAAGGTTTCAAGGCTGTGCGCATGGCCGAGAAGGAGCTCGCCAACGACTTCCTGCCGGATCGCGACAATGACTTCTTCCGCCGCTTCACCTGGCACGCATTCAACGAGGAAGAGTGGCTGCTGTGCCCACCGGTCGTTTCGCTCGGCGGCGACGGCGCGATGTACGACATCGGCTTCCAGAACCTCTCGCGTGCCATGATGTCGGGCATGCCGGTGAAGATCCTCGTCGTCGATACGCAGGTGTATTCAAACACCGGCGGCCAGGCCTGCACCTCGGGCTTCATTTCGCAGGTGTCCGACATGGCACCCTACGGCAAGGCGCAGAAGGGCAAGCAGGAAACCCGCAAGGAGATCTCGCTGATCGGCCTCGCGCACCGCACCTCATACGTGATGCAGGGCACCATCGCGCACGTCAATCACCTGCTCGAAAGCTACATCGATGGCCTCAACAGCCGTCGCCCGGCGCTGTTCAACATCTATGCGGTGTGCCCGCCGGAACATGGCGTTGGCGACGACAAGGCCTTTGACCAGAGCAAGCTCGCGGTCGAGAGTCGCGCCTATCCGTTGTTCCGCTTCGATCCGGATTTGGGCACGACCTTCCACGAGACCGTGAGCCTCGAAGGCAACCCGGCGCTCGACCAGGACTGGCCGACCTATACGCTGAGCTACGTCGCGGCCAATGGCGCTCAGGAAACCATGACGCTGCCGATGACCTTTGCCGACTTCGCGGCGACCGAGGCGCGCTTCCTCAAGCAGTTCAAGAAGGCGCCGCCGGAGACCTGGAACGACAATATGGTGATGCTTGCCGACTTCATCCGGCTCGACGAGGACGAGCGCGAGGGCAGGTTCCCGTTCATCTGGGCCGTCGATCAGAAGAATCGCCTGATGCGCCTGCTGGTCACCGAGGAGATGGTGCGTTCCTGCGAAGAGCGCCTGCAGTTCTGGCGCCAGCTGCGCAATATCGCCGGCCTCGATGTGAAACCCGTGGCGGACACTTCTGAAGTGGCGGCGCGCGTGCGTGCCGAACTGCTGGCGAAGATTACCGCCAGCCTCGGCATGTCGGGCAGCGATGCCGGTGCCGTCTCGCCAGCGCTGACTTTCGATGCGCCTTCAGGCGGCGGCAACGGTGCGGATTACGAACCGGTCTGGATCGAGACGCCGGAATGCACGGCCTGCGACGAGTGCATCAACATCGCGCCGAAGACGTTCGCCTACAACGACCAGAAGCTGGCCATCGTCATCAACCCGAAGGGCGCGAAATTTGCCGACATCGTCAAATCGGCCGAGAAGTGCACGGCGGGTTGCATCCATCCGGGCACGCCCTGGAACATGAGCGAGCCGGGCATCGAGAAACTGATGGCGCGGGCGGCGAAGTACAACTAATGCATATGCACCCAGCAATCATCGAGGGCAGCGAGCTACAAGTCTCCTCTTCCGCGAGGAAGGGGCTGGGGGATGGCGGGCCCAAATGAAGCTGCTTTCCTACTTCCGCGGCGAGGCCTTTCAGCGGGGCGTGCATCCGCCGTCCTGCAAGCTGACGGCGCATACGAAGATCCGGCGGCTGCCGTTCCCGCCGAGGGTGATCGTGCCGCTCTCGCAGCACATCGGCAAGGCGCCGCACCCCATCGTCAAGGTCGGGCAGGATGTGGTGCGCGGCCAACCCATTGCGCGCACCGAAGACTGGCTCTCGGTGCCGCATCACGCCCCGGTGACGGGAACGGTCGAGTTCATTGGCCTGCGACCCGGCATGCGCGGCCCGTGGATCGAGTCGATCGTGATTCGCGCGCATCCGGGCGCGACGCAGGAAGATTTGTGGGGCCAGCCGCAGGATCTGGCGAACGCGTCTGGGCAGGAGATTCTGCAGGCCATCTGGGATACCGGCATGGTCGGCCTCGGCGGCGCGGCCTTCCCGACGCATGCCAAGCTGACGGTGCCCAAGCAGGCGAAGGTGCACACGCTGGTGGTCAATGGCTGCGAGTGCGAGCCTTACCTGACCTGCGACCATCGCGTGATGGTCGAACAGGCCGATGATCTGATCGTCGGCATCCGCTACGCGATGCGCGCGACCGGCGCGGTGCGCGCCATCGTCGGCATCGAGGACAACAAGCCGGACGCGGCGGCCGCCATCAAGGCGGCGCTCGAGCGTTCCGGCCCGGCGCCGGAGGGGGACATCCACGCCGAACTGGTGCCGACCAA
Source organism: uncultured Methyloversatilis sp. (assembly GCA_964617225.1). Taxonomy (GTDB): domain Bacteria; phylum Pseudomonadota; class Gammaproteobacteria; order Burkholderiales; family Rhodocyclaceae; genus Sulfuricystis. The sequence continues at coordinate 20,333 of CAZTWA010000022.1, read as the reverse complement.
GTATCCGCAAGGCTCCGAGAAGATGTTGATCATGGCGTTGTTCGGCGTGGAGATCCCGGCGGGTGGCCTGCCGGTGGCGCTCGGCATGGTGGTCAACAACGTCGGCACGCTCGCGGCGCTCGGCCAGTTGTTGCCGCGCGGGCGGGGGCTGACCGAGCGCGTCGTGACCCTTACTGGTCCCGGTGTGGCGAAGCCCGGCGATTACACCGTGCCGCTCGGCACGCCGCTGCGCTTCATCCTCGACTATGCCGGTGCCAAGGACGTGGATGCCCGGCAGGTCATCCTCGGCGGTCCGATGATGGGCCAGGCCGCCGCTTCGCTCGACGTGTCGATCACCAAGGGCATTTCCGGCGTGCTGGTGCTGCGTGGCGATGAAGTGATGCGGCACGAGGATCGCAAGACCTATCCGTGCATCAAGTGCGCCGAGTGCGTCGAGTCCTGCCCGATGGGCCTGAATCCCTCGGCGCTCGGCATGCTCGCCGCGAAGCGCGAGTACGACCTGATGGGGTCCGACTATCACCTTGGCGAGTGCTTCGAGTGCGGCTGCTGCTCCTATGTTTGCCCGTCGAACATCCCGCTGGTGCAGCAGTTCCGCGTCGCCAAGCAGATCCTGCGCGAGAAAGCGATTTCAAAATAATGGCCATCGAGATCCGCTCCGCCCCGCATATCAAGACGCCCACGAGCGTCGAGAAGATCATGCGCCATGTCGTCTGGTCGCTGCTGCCGATCTGCGCTTTCTACATCTACCAGTACGGCCTCTCGGCGCTGGCCTCGATGCTCGTCGTCACGGGCAGTTGTCTCGTCACCGAACGCGTGTTCGCCCGGACCGGCACGCAGTCCGGCGACATCGGCGACTACTCCGCCGTGATCACCGGCCTGCTGCTCGCGCTCTCGCTGCCACCCGGTTTTCCGCTCTGGATGGGCGCGGTGGCGGGCATCATCGCCATCGCTCTCGGCAAGGCGTTGTTCGGTGGCATCGGCTTCAACGTCTTCAACCCGGCGCTGGTCGGCCGTGCCTTCGCGCAGGCGGCGTTTCCGCAGGCGATCGCGAGCTACACGCCGTCCTTCCTGCCCGGCCGCTTCACCGAGTTTGTGCCTTCGTCGCTCGCCTGGCCCCTGATGCAACCGGCCGACGTGATGCTCTGGCTGAAGGACAAGCAGCTCGATGCGCTTGCTGCTGCCACGCCGTTGGCGAAGTGGAAGTTCGAAGGCGTGCTCGCGGGCGCCGAGGAACTGGTGACTTCGCTGTCCGGCCACATGGCCGTCGGCCCGTCGCCGGCGCTGATCCTCGTCTGTGGCATCTACCTTGCCATCCGTCGCTTCATGGACTGGCGGATTCCGGCGGCGATCCTCGGCAGCGCCGGTCTCACCGCGTGGCTGCTTTTCGCGCTGAGCCCTGACCGCTTCCCGAACCCCTTTTTCATGCTGTTTTCGGGCGGCCTGATTCTCGGCGCGGTGTACATGGCAACCGACATGGCGACCTCGCCGGTGACACCCAAGGGCATGTGGCTCTACGGCGCGCTGATCGGCCTGCTGACCGTCATCATCCGCTACTACAGCGGCCTACCGGAGGGCGTGATGTACGCGATCCTGCTCGCCAACGCCGCCACGCCGCTGATCGAGAAGGTGACCCAGCCGACGCCCTTCGGCAAGAGCGCGCTGGCGCGGCTGGGGCAGGCGAAGCGCGGGGCTTCCTATCCGCTGCACCCGGGCTACATCTCGCGTGAGGATGCCAGCGCGGTGACGCCGAAGAAGCAGTTCCTCAGCAAGAAGCCGAAGCACGACGAGCGCAGGAAGCCAGAATGAGCGATACGACCCAAACCCTGCCGGACATGACGCCCGCGGTGGCGATGATCCGCACGCTCGGGCTGATCGCCGCGATTTGCGGCCTGATCATCGTCGCGGCGTACCAGGGCACCTACGATGCCGTGCAGGAGAACAAACGCATCGCCGTCGAGCGCGCGGTATTCAAGGTGGTGCCTGCCGCGAAGTCGATCGTCGAGTGGGCCGCTTCCCAGTCGGGCGAGATCGTGAAAGTCAGTCCCGGCGAGACGGCACCATCCGGCGCCATCAAGTTCTACGCAGGGTACGACACGGCCGGCCAGCTTGCCGGGATCGCCGCCGAGGGTGCAGCCAAGGGGTATGCCGACACCGTGCGCATCCTGTTCGCCTGGGATCCTGCCGCGGGCAAGGTTGCCGGCTTCAGCGTCGTGTCCTCGCGCGAAACGCCGGGCATCGGCGACAAGATCACCGTCGACAAGGACTTCCTCGCCAACTTCCCGCTCGACGCGAAGCTGGCCGGGGACGGCAAGGCGCTCGCGCACGAGATCCGCACCGTCAAACACGGCAGCAAGGTCAATCCGTGGGAGGTCGATGCGATCTCCGGCGCGACGATCACCTCGCGCGCCGTCGGCAAGGCGATCAATGACACCGCGCAGGCGCTGCTGCCGCGCATCGCGGCGCATCTGGACAAGCTGAAGGAAAAGCCATGAGCAAATCCACCGTGAGTACCTGGGAAGAGTTCATGGAGGGCGTGTGGCGCCAGAACCCGGTGTTCGTCATGGTGCTGGGCCTGTGTCCCGCGCTGGCGGTCACCGTGTCGGCAATCAATGCGCTCTCGATGGGGCTGGCCACCACTTTCGTGCTGACCTGCTCCTGCCTGCTGGTGTCACTGCTGCGCAAGATGATCCCGAAGGAGGTGCGCATCGCCACCTACATCGTCATCATCGCCACCTTCGTGACGGTGGTCGACTACCTGATCCAGGCAGTGAGCCTTGCGCTCTATGACGCGCTGGGGGCCTTCATCCAGCTGATCGTGGTCAATTGCGTGATTCTTGGCCGCGCCGAGGCCCATGCCTCGCGCAATCCGCCACTGCCAGCCGTAATCAACGCGCTCGGCATGAGCGCTGGTTTCACGCTGGGACTGTTCGCGCTCGGCGCCGTGCGCGAGATCCTCGGCGCCGGCACGCTGTTCGGCGTCACGTTGTTCGGCGCGAATTTCCAGCCCTGGGTGGTGATGGTGCTGCCGCCCGGCGGCTTCTTCGTGCTCGGCATGTGGCTGCTGATTTTTGCGGCGTGGGGCCGCTGGCGCCAGCGCAAGGCCGAGGCCCAAGGTGGCAAGGCGGAGGGCGCACAACATGCATGAGTCTGCCGCCCAGATTTTCATCAATGCCTTCCTTGCCAACAACTTCGTGCTGGCGATGTTCCTCGGCCTGTGCCCGTTCATCGGCGTGTCGGGCAAGCTGGAAACCGCTGCCCCGATGGGCGCCGCGACCACTTTCGTGATGATCGTCGCGTCGCTGTGCGCTTATGGCCTCAACCTGCTGCTTGCCCAGTTCCAACTCGAGTTCCTGCGCCTGATCGCCTACATCGTCATCATCGCGTCGGCGGTGCAGCTTGTCGAGATGGTGCTGAAGAAATTCAGCCCCGGCCTGTTTCGCGCACTGGGCATCTACCTGCCGTTGATCACCACCAATTGCGCGGTGCTTGGCGTCGCGCTGTTCCAGACCGCGCGCGAATATGACTTCATCCAGTCGGTCACTTTCGCCGTGGGCGCGGGTGCCGGTTTCACGCTGGCGCTGGTGCTGATGGCCAGCGTGCGCGAGCGCCTGCAGTTGTCCGACGTGCCCTCGGTGGCGCAGGGCACGGCGCTCTCGCTGATGCTTGCCGGCATCCTCTCGCTGGCATTCATGGGTTTCGCAGGATTGGGTGGCTAGGCGGGATGAGCACCTACCTCGTCACCATTGGTCTGATCTTCGCGTTGATGCTTGCCGGCATCGGCGTCGAACGGCTTTATCGAAGTTTTGCCCGCCGCAATCCCCAGCTCGGGCCGTTCCGCAAGCACGATGGCAGTTGCGGTTGCTGCGCCGGCAAGTGCGACGACAGGAGCACTTGCGCCCACTGACGCTGTTGCGTCGCAGCAGCCCTGCTGCACTGCACCCAAAATGCTTTGTGGCACAATGCAAGCCGTTGTTTTGACGGGCGCCACAACAACTCCCCGATCCGCGCCCTGCTGAGGGACCGAATTCATGAAACTGACGCACTGGCCGGCTGCGCTGGCTGCCTTGCTGTTTGTCTTGCCGGCGCTGGCGCTCGATATCGTGCCCTACCAGGCCGAAAAATTCACCCAGGCGCGCGCGGCGGGCAAGGTCACGGCCATCCAGTTCCACAGCGGCTGGTGTCCGATCTGCGTGATGCAGGAGCGTGGCCTGAAGGTGCTGCAGGAAGACAAGTCGCTCGATCAGGCGACGGTATTCCAGGCCGACTTCTTCAAGGAGGAAGCCTTGCGCAAGCAGTTCAACGTGACCAGTTTCTCGACGCTGGTGATCTTCAAGGGCGCCGAGGAACGTGCCCGCACGACGGGCGATTCCCGCCCCGAGCAACTCAAGCAGCTGTTCGCCAAGGCGCTCTAAGCCCACCCGCGTGGCTGCGTCTCCCGACCTCTTCGTTCCCGCCAGCATCGGCTTCACGTATGTCGCCGGGGTGCTGACCGCGCTGTCGCCGTGCGTGTTGCCCCTGCTGCCGATCGTGGTCGGCGGGGCCATGCAGCAGCATCGCGCCGCGCCCCTGCTGATGGGGCTCGGCATGACCACCGCCTTCGCCACCGGCGGCCTGCTGCTGGGCGCCATCGGCCCGGTGCTCGGCCTCGACCCGGTCTGGATGCACCAGATCGCAGCTTATAGCCTTATCGTCTTCGGCCTCGCCTTGCTGTTCGAACCGCTGACGCGGCTGATCTCGCGCATGGTGCAGCCGCTGGCCCTCACCGCCGACCTGATGGCCGAGGAGATCGGCCAGAAGCGCTCGCCGCTGATGGCCTTCCTCTTTGGCGGGCTGCTCGGCTTGGCGTGGAGTCCCTGCGCGGGACCGATGCTCGTTTCGTCGGTTGCGCTGGTGGCCACCGGGCGCGATGCCCTGCTCGGTGCCTTGCTGCTCGGCCTGTTCGGCCTGGGGGCCGCGACGCCGATGGTGATGGCGGCCTACGCCTCGCGGGCCGGCTTCAAGCGCCTGCGCAACTGGGCAATGGGCAACAACCGGCGTTTGCGCATCGACTTCGGCCTGTTGGCCATCATTTCCGGCGTCATCCTCGCCACCGGGCTCGACAAGATGATCGCCACGCAGGTCATGGCGATCCTGCCCGACAGCTGGCTGGAACTGATCACGCGCTACTGAGCCGCTAGCGCAGCATCTCGGGATTCATCACCGCGCGCAGCACGGTCTGGTCGCGCCCCTCGCGGCTGCGCTTCGACAGCCACCAGACGGCGCCCTTCTTGATGCTCCAGTCGAGTTCCGTGCCGGCGAGCAGCAGCGCGGCCAGTCGCCCCAACGTGGGCTGATGGCCCACCAGCAGGACGGCGCCCGAATGCTCGGGCCAGTTCGCGACGGCGATCAGGTCGGCGGTGTCGGCGCCCACGGCGATTTTCGGCTCGACCTCGAAGGGCAGCGCCAGCGCGTGGGCGGTCTGCTGGGTGCGCGTTGCGGGGCTGACGAGAATCCGTGTCTTCTTCGGCAGGCGGGCCTTCAGCCATTTCGCGACATCGTGCGCCTGCTTGTCGCCGCGTACGGTCAGACGCCGTTTGGCATCCGGCAGGCTGGCGCCGCCGTCTTCCGCCTCGGCATGCCGCCACAGGATCAGGTCCATGTTCTCTCTCCGTATTTTTTATTGGGGTGCGCAGCTTACCCCGGCGATGTTACGGACGGATGTCAGCCGGCCTTGGCGCGGAGTCGGGGCAGGCGCAGCTTGCCCAGGCGCCGGAGACCGCGCGGCACGGCGGCCAGCAGTTTCTGGTGCCTTGGGCCGTGCCAGCCGCCGATCAGGGTCACGGCTTCGCGCAGGCGGGGATCCGCGTCGGCGCAGTCCATCAGCAGCGCGCCGGCATTGGCGAGATCATTGATCTGTCCCAACGCGTCTTGCAAGGCGGTGAGGTGTTCGACCAGGCGCTGCATGGGTTTGCGCGCGGCCAGCGGCGCGAAAAATTCGAGCGCATAGCGCAGCCGCTTGATGCCGATGCGCAATGCGTGCAGCGAGGCCGGGTTGTCGACGCTGGCCTGCGCTGCCAGGGCGAGCGTCTTCTTGCGCAGGCGCCGTAGCCGGTCGTTGGCGAAGTCGAGCAGGAGCGGCGCTGCGGGTACCGTTTCCGTACCGGGCGGCAAGCCGATAAGTGCCGTCTCCACATGAGGCGGCGCGCCGGCGAGTGCCGTCTCGCCAGCGCTGACTTTCATTTCCAGCCCATGCAGCGTCGCAAGCGTCTGCAACACTGCTTCGCCATAATGTGGTGCCGCCAGTTGCTGCAGCGCGCTCTGCCGGATGGCGAAGCGCCGTTCGGTAATGACGCCCACAAGTGCGGCGAGACGCGGTTCGTCGGGCAGCGCGCGCAGGACCGGCTCCGCGATCTCGGCGTGGAGCACGTCGTAATCGCGGGCCTGGCCGAGCATGCCCATGAGTTCGTGCAACGGCGGCAGGAGGCGGTCGGCGAAGCCCTCCGGCAGCAGGGGGCCGAACAGGCGCAGCGCGGCCCGCAGGCGGCGCGTCGCGACGCGCATCTGGTGGATGTATTCCGGATCGTCGCTGCCGAGGGCGCCCGCGTGGTTGCGCTGCAGGTGGTCGAGGCAGGCCAGCGCGATGGTGCGGAAGGCCTCGACCGGTGCGGCGGTCGCCGATAGCGGAATCGCTGCGGCTTTGCAGGGGGCCGGCGGCTCCTGGCGGAACAGGCGGTAGCCGCGATCCGCCTTCGACAGCGGCGCCAGCACGAGCGGGACGCGCGCGGCCAGCGCCTGGGCCATGGCGAACAGTTCGGCCGGATTGCCGGCGAGCAGTTCGATTTCGACCTCCGAGATGGCTTCGCGCTGCCCGCCGGCGGCGATCCAGCCCCGGTCGAGTGCGAGTTCGATGCGCGTGCCGCGCACCAGTTCGAAGGTCCAGGCGATGCGCTGGAAATTGGTTTCGAAGATCGGCGCGATGCGGCTGGCGACCTTCGGCCGCTCGAGCCAGTCGCGCACCGACGCCGCGTCGATCGCGGCGAAATCGAAATGGCCAGCGTAGGGCGTTTCCCATTCGGGCCGCGCGGACAGGCCGCCGGCACGGTCCCCGGCGCACTTGACCGACTGCAGCCAGAACTTGCCCTGGGCGCGCAGGCGCAAGGCGATGCCGCGCTGGCGCAGGGCAAAATCCGGCGTGTCGTAATACAGATTGGTCAGGCGGTAGGCCTGCTTGTGGGCAGCCTGCCTGAGCAGGGGGTGGCGCAGGAAGTTGCGTTGCGCTTCTTCTGGCAGGGCGAGCTTGAGTTCGATCTCTTCAGCCATGACCGGACCATTCTAGTGGCCGGGGGCTAAGGAATTATTACAATTCGGCTACTCGTGGCGCAGGGCCTCGATCGGCGACATGTGCGCCGCCTTGCGCGCCGGGTAGTAGCCGAAGAAGATGCCGATGGCGGCGGCGAAGCTCACCGCGAGCAGGATCGCCGACAGGGAGAGTTGGATCGGCCAGCCGGCCAGTTCGCCGATCAACTCTGCGCCGCCCATCCCCAGCAGGACGCCGATCAGGCCGCCGATCAGCGACAGCGTGATCGCCTCGATGAGGAACTGCTGCAGGATGTCGCGCCCCCGTGCGCCGACGGCCCGGCGCAGGCCGATCTCGCGCGTCCGTTCGGTGACCGAAACGAGCATGATGTTCATGATGCCGATGCCGCCGACGAGCAGCGAAACCGACGCGACGGCGGCGAGCAGCAGCGCCATGACGCGTGACGATTCCTCGCGCGTCTGCAGGATCTCGGTCATGTTGCGCAAGGTGAAGTCGTCTTCCTGTCCGGGTTGCAGGCGATGGCGCTGGCGCAGCAGTTCGCGCACTTTCTCTTCGGCAAGCTTGCTGTCGGCGCCGTCCAGCAGCTTGATCTGGATCGAACCCACCGAGCGCGACTTGGCCAGCGCCGTCGCACCGAGCACGCGATTACGCGCCGTAGTGATCGGCATCAGCAGGACGTCGTCGAGGTCGCTGCCACCCGGGCTCTGGCCCTTGCTGGCGAGCACGCCGATCACGGTGAGCGGCACGGTGCGGATGCGCACCGTCTGGTCGAGCGGGCTCTCGTCGCCGAACAGGTTGGTGGCGACCGTCTTGCCGATGATGACGACCTTGGCGGCACCATTGATTTCGGCCTGGTCGAAGAAGCGGCCCTCGGCCAGCGTCCATTCGCGCACGTCGAAGTAGTCGGGCGTGACACCGTAGAACGAAGTCGACCAGTTGCTGTTGCCGGCGACGATCTGGCCGCTGCCGCGCAGCGCGGGGGCGGCGCCGACGAGAACATCGGGCAGTTCGCGCGCGATCGCGTAGGCGTCGTCCTCGCTGATGGTGTGGGTTGCACCGACTGCGGCGCGCGCGCCGGTGAAGGTCGGCGAGGCCGAGAACACCATCATCAGGTTGGCGCCGAGGCTCTTGATCTGCGCCTCGACCTGCGCGCGCGCGCCGCCGCCGACGGCGATCATGACGATCACCGCGGCCACGCCGATGATGATGCCGAGCATCGTCAGCGCGGAACGTAGCTTGTTGACGCGCAGCGCCTTCAGGGCGATGGCGAGCGTGGCAAGAAAGTTCATGTCAGGGCAGGCAGTGCGGCCAGGTCGGCGCCGGCATCGCGGGGCGTGTTGGTTGCGTCATCGACCACCATGCCGTCGCGGAACAGGATGATGCGGTCCGCATAGGCGGCGATGTCGCGCTCGTGCGTGACCACCACGACGGTGATGCCCTCGCGGTTGAGTTGCTGCAGCAGCGCCATGATCTCGATGCCGGTGCGCGAGTCGAGCGCGCCGGTCGGTTCGTCCGCGAGCACCAGCGCGGGATCGCCGACCAGCGCGCGGGCGATGGCGACGCGTTGCTGCTGGCCGCCCGAAAGCTGCGCAGGGTGGTGGTCGATGCGCTCGGCCAGTCCGACCTGCGTGAGGCGACGGGCCGCATGTGCCTGACGCTCGGCGGCTGTCTGGCCGCGGTACAGCAGGGGCAGGGCGACGTTGTCGAGGGCGCTGGTGCGGGCAAGCAGGTTGAAGTGCTGGAAGACGAAGCCGACCTTGCGGTTGCGCAGCGCCGACAGTGCATCGTCGGACAGGCGCGACACTTCCTCGCCGTCCAGCCAGTAGCGACCGTCACTCGGCAGGTCGAGGCCGCCCAGCAGGTTCATGAAGGTGGACTTGCCGGAACCCGAGGGTCCCATCACGGCGACGAATGCGCCGCGGGCGATTTCGAGCGTGACGCCGCGCAGGGCGGGGACTTCCGTATCGCCGAGGCGGTAGTTCTTGGCGAGCGCCTCGGTGCGGATTAGAGGAAAATGAGGTGGAACGGCCATCGGCTCGCGGCGTTCAGAACATGCGCGGCGGCGTCGCTTTCGCCTTTTCGGCAGCGGCCGTCATGCCGACGATGACTTCGCGGCCTTCCGATACATCGCCCTCGACGAGTTCGGTCTGGTTGCCGTCGTTGATGCCGGTCTTGACCTCGATGACGCTCGGCTTGCCATCCGCGCCGAGCACCCAGAGCTTGCCGCTGCCGGCGCTGCTGCGGGCGCGCCCCATGCCGCTGCCGGGTTGCCGTCCCGCCGGGGCTGACTTTTCTTCCGTGCTAGGCGGGCGGAAGCGCAGCGCGGCATTGGCGACCTTGAGCACCTTGTCCTTCTGCGCCGTGACGATGCGCACGTTGGCGGTCATGCCCGGCAGCAGGATCAGGTCGGGATTCGCGGCGGAAATCACGACCGTGTAGGACACGACGTTCGACACGACCTGCGCGGCCTTGCGCACCTGCCGGACCTCGCCCTTGAAGCGCTTCCCCGGAAAGGCGTCGACCGTGAAGGTCGCCTCTTGGCCGGCCAGCAGGCGGCCGACGTCGGCTTCGTCGATGGCGGTTTCGACCTGCATGTCGGAGAGGTTGCGGGCAATGACGAACATCTCGGGCGCCTGCAGGCTCGCCGCCACCGTCTGGCCGGGCTCGACGCTGCGCTTGATCACGATGCCATCGACGGGGGCGCGAAGCTGGGTACGGCCAAGGTCGACCTTCGCCTGGCCGAGCTGGGCATCGCGCTGGCGCACCAGCGCGGCGCTGTTGGAGGCCTGCGCTTCGACCACCCGCAGCTGGGCCTTGGCCGCTTCCAGCGTGGTCTGCGCCTTGTCGAGTTCGGCGGAGGAAATATAGTTCTTCTCGACGAGCGACTGCTTGCGTTTGTAGTCGCGTTCGGCATCGGCGAGGTTGACCTTCGCGCGATATAACTCAGCCTGCTGCACCGCGACCGTGGCGCGTGCGGCTTCGAGGTCGGCCTCGGCCTGCCGCACGCGGTGCTCGTAGGTTTCCGGCGCAATCTGCGCGATCAACTGGCCGGCGGTAACGGTGCTGTTGAAGTCGACGAAAATTTCACGAATCTGCCCGGAGATTTGCGAACTGACCTGTACTGCGACCACGGGGTTGAGGGTGCCCGTCGCGGCGACCGAGGCGGTGATCGGCCCGCTTTCGACCGTCGCGAACTTGTAGCTCGGTGTCGCGCCCGGCCCAACGAAGAAGCGATACGCAACGTAACTGCCACCGAGCAAAACGGCGAGGAGGACGAAGACGAGCAGGCGGCGCGATTTCATTGTGAAATTCTAGCTGAAGCCCGAAAGGGTGCCGTCTTGCCGAAACT